>CAUUAT010000143.1:0-2502 GCA_963543195.1 uncultured Treponema sp. | reverse complement strand
GGAAGGTTTTGAAGACGAAATTTTCGCAAGTTGGATTGCCTCGCAATTGGAGCTTCCCGTTTTAACAAGAAATCCTTGCCGCTGGATTAAAGCCGGGCAAAGAAGTTTTTTCGGAAAATAAAATTAAGGGGCATCGAAAAGCTTCAGTTTTTTGAGGTTTTCCTTTCCGTTTCTATGCGATAAACGGCGCTTTCAGCCACGTAAGTTCATGTTTATTTGCCGTTAAATGGACGATTTTCGAATTTGGAATAGCGGCGAATTTTTCTATCGTTTCGGTATCGGGCGCTCCTTGCATTTTGATTGTACAAATAAATTTTTCACATAAACCGGAAGCCAGCCATTTTTCTATCCATTTGTAAAGACGCGGCGGATAACAGATAACATCGGAACACACCCAGTCCGTTTTTCCCAGTTCCTCCGGTTTTAACGTAAAAGCATCGTGTTTTATAAACGCAATGTTTTTTTGCTCCGTCAACCCGGGTGCAAGCGGGCTTCTGTCAACGGCGGTTATTCGGCAGCCCAAATTATGAAGAACCCATGTCCATCCGCCGGGGCTTGCTCCCGCATCTATGCAGACGGAACCGGCAGCAGGAAGTGCGGACGGGTATTCACCATTTCGGAGATGCCCCGTATTTTTTCTTTCATAAAACCGGAGCAACGTGAGTGCTTCCCACATTTTAAGATACGCGCGACTCGGCGGATTCTCCTTATCTTCTTTAAAAAAAAGTTCGCCCCGCGGAAACGGGCTTGAAGTTTTTGCCGAAGCAAAGAGCGTATTTTCATTTAAAAGAGTCCACAATCCCATTTCCGCAAGCGGTGTCTCAAAAGGAAATATTTTTTCTTTTTTACTGATAAAGGGCAGTTTTTTTTCTATAAGTTCGGCACGCCTAAAGCAAGTAAACGGATAAAACGCCCAATTCCTTTGAACGGAACGCAATAACTTTGCCGCTTCGCTTATGCTGCTAAAGCGGGCGGTAAAAGGTTCTTCCATACAAAGCCGGTGCCAGTAAATAGCGGGTTTATATTTTTCGCGGTAAATTATGTCGCCGTAACATACCCCGTCCTTCGGTAGTGCCGTTATGCCCATCGGCTTTTCCGTATGAGGGATTTTAAGTTCATCCAATAAGTGATTTTCAAATAGAGGAATAGCAAGCCATGCGCGGCCTTTAAGCCGTGCAATGCGTGCGTCTTTATATACGGGCGCCATAGTATTCAATTAAAGAAAAAAAAGCCTTAAAAACTCGTATTTTTATCGGCGCTTTTTTAGACTGAGATTATTTAAAAAACGATAACGGAATAACAATTTCGGATATGCCGGAACTGTACGGTCCTACTTGGTAGTTCGGGAAAATAAATCTTACATTCTCACCCTCAAGTTTAAAAATGTCGAAGTTTTGAACGGCGGGTTTCGTACCCGTTTTAATCCATTCTTCATCGGATTCAAATTTTCCGCTTTTTAATTTTTCTAAAAGTTGTTTTCGCGCCTCTTCCGAAAGTTTTACAAGCCAATCGTTTGAAGCGGGTTGCAATGCTTCTTCCAGTGTCATAATCTTTTTGTTTTTCGTGTCATAATTTATCGAAATTAAATCCGTATTTCCATGCACACCGCCCGTATACTGGTATGCCGAAATAATAAAACCGATATACCCGTCCGATTTTTCCACTTTACCGTAATCGATAATAAGCTCAAAACCTCTGGCCGCTGCGGCGCTCATCATGTCGGCTGCGGTAGTTGCGTTATAGATTCCGTTAAATTCGCTTTGGATGTTTCTGAGTGTTTCCAAGACAATCTCATTTAATTTAGGCTCATCTTCAAAGAAGGGAACTTCCGCCGTCGAATTGTAATGTACGACAGGACCGCGGTCTTTATCCTTTCCGGCGGAATTTTCGGAACTTCCCATTGCAGTCAATACCGATGCGCATAACAACAAGTTCAGAGCGGTAATTGTTTTTACAAAAATCTTTTTCATTTTTTATCTCCTATAAAAAACGCATAATCGTTTAAAAACGATTACACAACAGTTGCATACAAAAACACAATTAAAAAAAAGAGTTACAGGACAAAAGTTTAAAATACATACAAGCACATTAAATTACACTCCTATCCCGCGTAACTTATCCAATAAATTCCAAAATCCGACAAGACCGTTTTCCAAAATGATTTCAAAAGTGTTGATAAAAAACGGTAATGCAATTGCAAGAATCAAAAAGGCTGTCAATATAGTAACGGGGAAGCCTTCAGAAAGTAAATTCATTTGAGGTGCCGCTTTCGTTAAAAGCCCCATTGTTACGTGAATTAAAATAAGCGTTCCCATTACGGGGAGCGAGATGACAATCGCATTTAAAAAAAGCGTCCCGACAGCGTGTAAAAGATAATTCGAAAGAACTTCTTGTCTTTGCAAAAATAAAAGACAGTTCACATTTTCAATACTTTTCATTACTCCGCCTAAAAATATTTTTTGAAACCCGTTAATTCTTAAAAATATAAGAACTGCAATAAAA
>CAUUAT010000142.1:0-2666 GCA_963543195.1 uncultured Treponema sp. | reverse complement strand
GACCGTAATTTCCATTCCCATACATCCGATGCGGACATTGAGGGAGGAGATATATGTATAAACTGCTTATAGCCGACGATGAGTCCATAGAAAGAAAAGCACTGCGAAACATTATCGGCTCACACTACCCTACGACTATTGAAGTTATCGAAGCGGTAAACGGCATTGACTTGCTTAATAAATTCGATTGTTTTAAGCCGGATATTATTTTTTGCGATATAAAAATGCCGGGGAAAAGCGGACTCGAAGCTATGCGTGAAATAAAAGCAAAAAATCCCGAGCAAATTGCCGTATTTTTATCCGCATACGATTACTTCGATTACGCCCGTGAAGCGGTATCCCTAGGGGTAAAAGAATACCTCATTAAACCGGCAGCGGATAATTACGTTATCGATTTGGTTCAAAAGTTGATTGATATGCTGGATAAAAAAAAGAAGCAAGAACAAGAATTATCCGCACAAATGGAAAAATTGGCAATGCTCGATACGTATTTTCAAAATACTTTTAAAACGGAAAAGGACAGCGATAACTATACTCTTTACGAGCAGCATGGCGAATTATCGACCAGATTGGAAAAACTGCTTAAAACCGCATCGCACATAATGGAACGGGAATATATGTATCCCATAAATTTGGAAAGTATTGCAAAGCGGGTAAAATTAAGCAGCTTTTATTTCAGTAAAATGTTCAAAAGTTATTGGAAAAAAAGCTTTACGGATTATTTGACCGAAATCAGAATAAGAGAATCGTGTAAAATGCTTGCCGACCCTTCTTTTTCGATAAAAGAAATTGCCGCCGCTGTAGGGTTTTCCAATTCAAATTACTTTTCCCGTGTATTTAAACAAAGCAAAAACATAACTCCGGTTAAATACCGCAACAAAATTTTGAACTAAATAGCAAGATATTTTTATTGTGTTCGTTTTTTTTTGCCCTTATACTGAAAACGGAGGTTTTGTTTATGAAAAGAATAATTTTAATCATTGCATGTGTGCTTTTAGTTGTTTTCGGTTTTTCCGGAGGAACCAAAGACGGTAATGGCGGCGAAAAAAACATAGTACTCCGGCTCGCCGACAATCATCCGGACGGTTATCCGACGGTTATCGGAGACTTGGAATTCGCCCGTTTGGTAAAAGAACGCTCAAACGGACGTATCGTTATTGAAGTGTATAACAACGGCGTTTTGGGCGACCAAAAATCGGTTGTAGAACAGGTTCAGTTCGGCGGTATCGATTTTGTCCGCACTTCCATTTCATCCGTAGCCCCCTTTTATCCCGATATTGATGCATTGCAGGCACCCTATTTGTTCAGAGATGCGGATCACATGTGGAAGGTTCTTCACGGTGAAATCGGTAATTATTTTTTGAACAGCGTAAAAACAAGCGGCTTCGTCGGTTTATGCTGGTTTGATGCGGGAGCACGTTCTTTTTACAATACGAAAAAACCCATCTATACGGTTGCAGACCTTAAAGGCATGAAGATCCGTGTTCAGGAATCCGCCTTAATGATGGGTATGATTCAAGCGTTGGGAGCGGTTCCCACCCCGATGCCCTACGGAGACGTATACAGTGCTTTGCAAACAGGCGTTATCGACGGAGCTGAAAACAACTGGCCTTCATACGATACCGCAAGCCACTATGAAGTTGCACGTTATTTTTCCATAGACGAACACACTCGCGTTCCTGAAATGATTATCGCATCGAAAATCACTATGGACAAATTAAGCGCCGAAGATCAAAAATTGATTTTACAAGCTGCAAAGGATGCCGCTCCCGTGCAGATAAAAGCATGGGCCGATAAGGAAAAACGTTCGGAAGATAAAGTGCGCGCTGCCGGCTGCAAAATCAATACTATAAAAAATCAAGCCGAATTTGCGGATGCGATGAGCTCACTTTATAATTCTTTTCCCGCAGGACAAAAAGAGTGGATCAAAAAAATTCAAGCGGTAAAATAAAATTATAACATTGTTTATAAAAAGGCTGAACAGTATACCTGTCAGCCTTTTTGTAAATTATTAGGAACAATAGGAATAATATGAAACTTATACAAAAAATATCCGATATTTTTTTTTCCGTTTTAATCCGTGTTGCACAAATATTGCTGGTTATAATGGTTGCCCTTGTTTTTACAAACGTTGTTTTGCGTTATGTTTTTAACTCCGGTATATACTGGTCGGAAGAAGCTTCTTTAGTGATTGTTATTTGGTTTACATTTATTGCTTTTGCCCTCGGTGTAAAGGAAGATTTACATATCAGTATTAATATTTTACCGAAAAAAACACCCTCGGCAATTGTAACGGCGGTAGTTTTTTTTAAATATGCAGTAGAGATTTTTTGCGGAGGAATTTTATTTGTATACGGAATAAAACTGACGCGTGTGGGAACTTCTTCCGTTTTACCCGCAACGGGGTTGTCAAATGCCGTTTCATATCTTATTGTCCCCATCAGTGCCGTATTTGTTGTTTTGTTTGCAATGCTCCATTTCGAAAAAACGCATAAAACCGAAAGATCTTTAGACAATAATTCAGATTTGTAAGGAGATTCCGATGCCTGATTTTGCCGTAGCTTCATGGCTGCTGTTAGGGAGCTTTGTACTATTATTGATTTTAAGAATCCCCATAACCTTTACTTTATTTACTTCTTCCATCATTACCGCCTTGTATTTAAAAA
>CAUUAT010000141.1:0-2768 GCA_963543195.1 uncultured Treponema sp. | reverse complement strand
TGATTAACCAAATTGAAAAAAACGAATTCAAACTTTCGGCAATTTTTATTACGCGTAATCACCGCCGCTCTAATGAAAACGGTGTTAAGACGATTTTAAAAATTTATAAGCCGGCAGTGTATGCGGGTGAGACCGTTGTCGACGGCGTAAAGACGAACGCTCTGCACGGTGACGGGATAATTAAAACGGCGGGATTTACGGTAAAATATTTTTTTATTCCCGGTCATGCTTCGGACTCGTATATGTTTCAAATTGAAAATACGGTCTTTATCGGTGCATCTTTATCCGCAGGAATGATGGGCAAAACTTCAAATATCTATGCGGCAAAAAATTTGCAAACTAATTTGCAAGAAAAGCTAATGAGCATGCCGGATGCAACAATCATAATGCCTGCTTACGGACCGCCGTCGACCGTAGGTCTGGAAAGAAAATTTAACGGCGGTCTTTTTAAAATTCTTGATCATAAGCGCGGAATTTAAAAATGACCGAACGATATTTATTTTTGCCCGATAATCTTATGACCGTTTTGTATAAAGAGCAAAAATTGATTCAAAATGTACTTAACTTTCCGTTTAGAAAAACAATTCCTCTTTTTAAAACCGAATTCGAATACGATTCACTTACAATTCTTTCACCTATCGTAAAAAACGGATTGATAATCCGCCCATGCGTTGACGGTAATTATTATAAAAAACAAAAAGAAATAAAAGGTTTTGTACTAGGCGATGCCGGAAGCAGCGCCGCTTATATTCTTTCTGAAATTGAAAATTTAAAAACGAAAACGAAATTGCCGGTTTTTACAAAATTGCAATGCCGTAGTTGGTATTATGCGGATGTCGAGTTCTACGAAGACAAACAAACAGGGCTTTGCTTGTGTACAATTCAAAATAAAGCGTGGAAAAAAGGTAAAGAAAACCTTCCAAAAACCTTTAGTTCTTGAAAGTGAGCAAAGCTTACCGGATGTATTTTGCTCACCGTTTTACCGATCGGGAATCTTTATTTGTGAAGGCTTCGAAGCAAACCTCGTGCGTTTTTTTGCAAGATGCCCTTTATACAATCCGCAAGGCATCTTCCACGCTGCGCGGGGCGGGTGTTCTTGAACCGAAAAGGCGCGCGAGTTTCGGCATAACGAGTCCTGCCTTTTCCAATGTTTTTGCATCGTTAAAAACGGTTACCGCGTCTCCTTCGGCGATTATTTCACCTTTGTGCATAATAAAAACGTTGTCCGCCCATTCATAACAGAATTCTTGGTCATGGGTCGAAAAAATAATCGTTTTTCCGCGTGCGGAAAAATCGTCCAGTATCGCTTTAAAATTCGCTTTTACCTTGCTGTCCAACCCGGAAAAAGGTTCATCACAGATAATTATTTCAGGTTCCATTACGAGAACACCTGCAATTGCGCAAATTTTTTTTTGTCCCAAGCTCAATTGATACGGCGGATACTCTTTTAAGTGTCCGATATTTAAATCCGCAAGGATTTTATCAACGGCGGCATTTATTTCACTCTTATTTTGTCCGATATTTTTTAATCCGAAACCTATATCCTCGTATACGGTCGTTAAAAAAAGTTGATGGTCGGGGTAATCGAATAAAAAGCCCGCCTTTTTTCTGACGGAATTGAGATTCTTTTTGCAAACTGCTTCGCCTAAAACAGTTACACTGCCTGCCTGCGGCAAAAGCGTACCGTTTAAGTGGTACAGTAAGGTGGATTTTCCGGAACCGTTCAGTCCGACAATTGCGGTTTTTTTTCCGGTTTGAAATTCCGCATTGATGTTTTTTAGCGCTTGTCTACCGTCGGGATATGTGTAAGACAAGTCTTTAATTAAAATAGCCATTTTACCTCCGCATATCTGTCAAAAACCGTTAAACTTGCAAAAAACAAAATACAGACGGTAAGAAAAATAATAGAAGCGGGTGTTTTTATTTTTTCCGCTTTAAATTTACTTTCCGATGTAAATCCGCGCGAGCGCATTGCATTGTACACTTTTTCGCCATGGTCGGACGCTTTTAGAAAAAAACCGCCTATCATTTCGCCGTAACTTGCGAGCTTTGTCGAAAACGCTGCATCTTCAAAACAGCGCGCATTCATCGCTTTTGCCGTTTTTTCCACATCTTCGCGTATCATAAAAAAATATCGGAAAGTGAGCGAAATTATCTGATTTAAAAAATTGGGCAGTCCCAGTTTTAAAACACCTTCTACCAAGTATAAATACGAATATCGCGTCGAAACGAATGAAACCGTCATCATTGCACACATAAGCCGCAGTATAAGTTTTTCCGAAAAACTTTTTTGTTCGACCGAACTCCATGAAAAACCATGTAAGAAAAACGGCAAAAGCACCATCAGTATAAACGGTACAACCGCCAGTACTGACTTAAAGTTCCTGCAACGTTCTTTGGAAAAAAATAGGATACTGAGTATGATGATAAGGAGCCAAGCAATAAGAATCTCCACATGCTTTACCGCCGAAAGATAAAACAAAAACAGAACCAGCACCGCAAGCGTAAGCTGCGGCACCGAACGCAATCTAAAAGTTTTCATCGCAAATTTTTCCGTACGGCACTTACTTTACCCATTCCTACTAAAAAAATCAACATATACGCCGTAAAAAATAAAAAAATCTTTTTGTATTTTATACGGTTACTTGTTATTGATAGCCAAAAAAAATTCGTATTGACATTTTTTCCAATTGATGATATATTCCGCTTCTATTATTCCCCGGTTGTGTAACGGTAGCACCGCAGATTCTGGTTCTGCTTGTGGGGGT
>CAUUAT010000140.1:0-2782 GCA_963543195.1 uncultured Treponema sp. | reverse complement strand
TTTTTCTCTTGCCTTTTTTTTTGGTTGTAATTACAATAACAGAATAAAAAGATTGCAGGAATTGGAAGAAGGAGTGAAACGGCCTACAACGGAAGCCGAATTGCAGGAAGCAATAAAAAAATATGAACGGAGAGTTGACGATATTATAATTGCTGAAGGACGTATCGGTATTTGGTATAAAATTTTAGGTTCAAGATATATGGATCAAAAAATGTATAAAAAAGCGTTGGAATGTTTTCAATCTGCTTTGGAATATTATCCCGAAAATCAAAATGTTTTTTATCAAACGGGATTGGCTGCAAGTCTTGTTGCAAAAAATACTTTAAATTTTTCACTTACCGATACCAATATTGAAAAAGAAAAATATTATAATCTTGCCGTCTCCGCTTACAAACGAGCGATTGAAATTGATTCTAAATATTCAAAAGCAATTTATGCTCTTTCGGTCTTGTATATATTTGAATTGAATAGAGCATCCGATGCGGTTTCGATTTTGGAAAGTGTTGTTGAACGAGAGAAAAAACCGATACGACATATAGTGTTACTTGCTCGCGCTTATTATATGACGGGCGAATACGAAAAGGCAATTGCTATGTATGAAAAAGCTATTTCGCTTACCAGCAGTGCCGCAATAAAAAGTGATGCCGAAAATAATATAAAACTAATACGGGAAGCACTCGATAACGGAAAGTAATTTATGAGAATATCCGAAAAAGAAATTCTGAATATAGCATTGTCTCATTGTTTTTTTTTGCGGGGAAAAGAAAAACTTCTTTTGTCGAAAAAAATAAAAACGCTTAAAGAGTTTACGGCTCTTTCCGTATGGGATATTTCCGAAGTTATAGGTCGCCGTTTGCGCACGAAGTATGAGTCGGAACAGATGAATAAATTATGTGATACCGCCGTAAAGATAATGGAAATGTTTGATATACGATCGGTTTCGTTTGACGAAGAAAATTTTCCGCCGTTATTGCGTGAAATACCCGATCCTCCTTTTACGGTTTTTTACCGCGGTGTTTTACCTAATCCCGAAAAAGCCGCCGTTGCAATAGTCGGTACGCGGCATCCTAGCGGAGAAGCGATACAGGTTGCTTTTTCCTTGGGAAAAGAATGTGCGGAGGTCGGAATACCGACGGTTTCCGGTTTGGCTTACGGCATAGATACGTATTCTCATCGCGGTTATCTTGAGCCGGAAAAAGAACAGACGAGTGCCGTTGCGGTTCTGGCATGCAGTCCTGAAAGGATTTACCCTAAAAGCAATAAACGGCTTGCAGCAAAAATTTTAGAATCGGGAGGGTGCATATTAAGCGAATATCCGCCCGAAACGGAACCGCTTGCATTCAGATTTCCAGAACGCAATAGAATTATTTCAGGATTGTCGCGCTCCGTCGTTGTCGTTGAAGCTCCGAAAAAATCGGGAGCGTTAATTACAGCGGATTTTGCATTGGAACAAGGGCGCGATGTATATGTGTGCAGTCGAGTTTTGCATTCTATCCAAAATGAAGGCGGTAAGAATCTTGCGGAGCAAGGCGCGCCTGCAATAACGGGGATAAAAGATGTTTTAAGTGATTGGCAATTGTATCCGAATAAAAATAAAATCGGTAATAAACAAAATGAATTGTTTATAAATTCGAGTTTATAACGGATAGATAAACGGAAGAGGTGTTTATGAGAAAAACGGCTGATAAAAAAAAGAAGGGTAAAACAACCGAGACGGTTGAAAAGGAATCCGCTTTGAAAAATAAAGCCGCAAGGGTTCGGTATCTTGTTATAGTCGAATCTCCTGCAAAAGCGAAAACAATTGAAAAGTATTTAGGTAAAGAATATATTGTGCTTGCTTCAATGGGGCACTTGATCGATTTACCGAAATCGAGATTGGCGATCGATATTCAAAATAATTTTGCCCCTGAATATATAACGGTACGCGGTAGAGCAAAAATTTTGCGAGGGTTAAAAAAAGAAGTAAAAAAATCTTCTTTTGTTTTTCTTGCAAGTGATAATGATAGGGAAGGGGAGGCGATTGCATTTCATTTAAACGAATCGTTTTCAAATGAATGCACCGTTCCTATTAAGCGAATTGTGTTTAACGAAATTACGCCTCAGGCGATTAAAGAAGCGGTTATGCATCCTGCGGATATAGATATGGGAAAAGTGAATGCACAAAAAGCACGCCGCGTTTTGGATAGGCTTGTCGGCTATAGTCTTTCTCCGCTTCTTTGGCAAAAAGTAAAAAACGGATTATCGGCCGGACGCGTACAATCGGTCGCTTTACGTTTGATTTGTGAGAGAGAAGCCGAAGTTGAACATTTTATTCCCGATGAATATTGGACTTTGGATTCCGATTTTAAACACGGGAAAACCGCTTTTGAAGCTCAACTTGTAAAATATAAAAACGATAAACCGGAATTAAAAAACGAAAAAGAAGTTGCTGCAATTATTCAAGAGTTAAAATCCATTCCGGCAAAGATTTCGGATATTAAAACAAGTGAAAAAACCGTTAAACCTCGCCCTCCGTTTACTACGTCGACAATGCAGCAAACGGCGGCAAACCGAATAGGTTTTACGTCTAAAAAAACAATGCAAATAGCTCAGCAGCTTTATGAAGGCGTTCCAGTCGGTTCCGAGCGTGTCGGTTTAATTACATATATGCGTACCGATTCGGTTAGGATATCCGATGTGGCGGTGAATGCCGTACGTGAATGGATAGGAAAAAATTATCCGAATGATTTACCCGATAAACCTCTTGAATATGCCGTCGGGAAAAAGGCACAGGATGCGCACG
>CAUUAT010000139.1:0-3116 GCA_963543195.1 uncultured Treponema sp. | reverse complement strand
CCGAGTACCTGCACGTTACGAGGGTGCTGCTCTGCCGGGTGAGCTAAGTTGGCAAAGATATGCGGCACTTTTGACGAGCCCCGCTAAACTTAAGATGAAGCGCATTGTATCAAAAATAAATAAATAAGTCAAGCGGAATATAAAAAGCTGTCAAAATTTTATTGAGCAGCTTCTAAAGTCCTTATAAAAACGGAAGAGCGTTTTAAAAAAAATTGACTTACATTTGTCTCATATCTTCCGAGAATAGCGGTTCTCTATCGCATCGGCGGATATGATAAACTATTTTTTTACGAAACAAGCCGGCAGACTTGATGTTTTTGTAAAGAGCACTAAAACTATTTCAATGCCGCTTACAATTTACCTTTTTTTGTTGCCCTTTGTTTTTTTAATTAGTATATTAAAAAAATGAAAACAACATTTACCGTTTCGGGAATGACATGCTCCGCCTGTTCAGCCCATGTTCAGCGTGCGGTTGAAAAACAAAACGGCACAAAAAAAGTGCACGTCAGTCTTTTAACAAACAATATGACGGTTGAATACGATGAAAATACAATTTCTCCGGACGAAATAATTAAAGCGGTTCAAAGCGCAGGTTACGGCGCTTCAACCGATAAAAAAAATGAAACAAAAGAAACGGCCGAATATTCCGAACAAACCGACGCAGTGCAATCGGAAAAAGAAAAATTAAAAAAAAGATTTATTGCATCCCTTATATTTATGATTCCTCTTTTTTATATTTCAATGGGACATATGTTGTCCTTCCCCGTTCCACCGTTTTTGCACGGAATCGAAAACGCGATGCTCTTTGCCTTTACGCAATTTTTATTATCGCTTCCGGTCATTATTATAAATAAAAATTTTTTTACAAACGGTTTAAAAGCTCTTGCATACCGCGCACCTAATATGGATTCGCTTGTTGCCGTCGGCTCGGGAGCGTCCGTTCTTTATGGGATTTACGCAATTTATAAAATGGCTTACGGCGCCGGACACGCCGATTTTGAAACCGTCCGGCATTTTGCAACGGATTTATACTTTGAATCCGCTGCGATGATTTTAACGCTTGTTACGCTCGGTAAATTTTTGGAGGCGAACGCAAAAGGAAAAACCTCCGAAGCTATTACCAAGCTGATAAACTTAAAGCCAAAAACGGCTTTTGTAATAAGAGAAAACACTCAAACTGAAATACCCGTTGAAGAAATCGTAAAAGGTGATATTATTTTTATAAAGCCCGGCTCTTCAATTCCGGTTGACGGAGTCATTGTCGAAGGCAATTCTTCAATAGACGAATCGGCAATTACGGGCGAAAGCATCCCCGTAGAAAAAAAAGCAGGTGATACCGTAATAAGCGCATCAATCAATCTTTCCGGTGCTTTTACATTCCGTGCCGAACGCGTAGGGAGCGATACAACACTTTCGCAAATTATTGCCTTAGTTGAGCAAGTCGCCTCTTCCAAAGCTCCTGTTGCAAAACTTGCGGATACAATTAGTTTGTATTTTGTTCCTGCGGTCATTTTCATTTCCGTTATAAGCTTTGCCGCATGGTTGATTAGCGGTGCGGAATTCGAATTTGCTCTTTCACGCGCGATTGCAGTGCTGGTAATTTCGTGCCCATGTGCATTGGGCCTTGCGACGCCGACGGCGATTATGGTGGGAACCGGCAAAGGTGCAAGGCTCGGTATCTTAATCCGCTCCGCCGAAGCTCTGGAGACCGCTCATAAAGTAGACACCGTTGTTTTGGATAAAACGGGCACAATTACCGAAGGAAAGCCTGTTGTCATACAAGTTGAAAAAACATCCGACTTTTCCGAAAATGAAATTTTACAATTCGCGTACAGCCTTGAACTTCTTTCGGAACATCCTTTGGCAAACGCCGTTATCCGTAAAGCCGAAGAAAAAGAAATTGCCGCGCTTAAAATAAGCGGATTTACTGCGGAACACGGATTAGGCATTTACGGACAAATCGAAAACACCGGATTAAAACTTTTTGCCGGAAACGAAACATTACTGCAAAAAAACGGAATTGAAATCATTCACGCAAAGCCGCTTATAGATTCGTTTGCGGAAAAAGGTGCGACGCCTCTTTTAATTGCGACCGAAAATTTAAACGAACGCAAAAAAACACTTGCAGGAATTATAGCCGTAGCGGACAAAATAAAGACGGGCAGTATCGAAGCCGTCAGCGCTTTTCATGCGATGGGAATAAAAACGGTAATGCTTACAGGTGATAATAAGAAGACGGCCGAATCGGTAAAACGGCAAACTGGTATTGATGAATTCTCTGCGGAGCTTTTACCGCAAAATAAAAAAACGGAAATAGAAAAACTGGCAGCGGCAGGCAAAAAAACGGCAATGATCGGAGACGGCATAAACGATGCGCCGGCTTTGATGAGCGCCGATGTCGGCATTGCGATCGGAGGCGGCACTGACATAGCGTTGGAAAGCGCCGGCATTATTTTAATGAACAACGACTTACAAACGGCAGCAGCCGCATTACAGCTCAGCCGTTCGGTTATGCGGAACATAAAAGAAAACTTGTTTTGGGCGTTGTTTTACAATTCACTTTGTATTCCGCTTGCAGCGGGACTGTTTTACCGTCCGTTCGGAATTGTTTTGAGCCCGATGATTGCCGCAGCCGCGATGAGCCTCAGTTCCGTATCCGTTGTAACCAATGCGCTCAGATTAAACCGTTTTAAACCGAAATACATAAACCGGCAAACCGCCGAAAAAAATATGCATAAATCAGAGGAGAACAAACGTATGAAAACTACACTAACAGTAAACGGAATGTCGTGCGGGCACTGCGCTGCACATGTAAAAGAAGCGCTGACAAAGATTTCAGGTGTAACTGCCGAAGTCGATTTGCAAGCCAAAACCGCCGTCATTGAGCATCCCGAAAGCGTTTCGGTAAATGAATTAAAAAAAGCAATTACGGATGCAGGCTACGGCGCGGAGTAAATTGTCGTAAAAGAAGAAGCTGCATCTTCTTGCGCACGACGACTTTTTCTTACCGCTTGACTTACATACGGTTTTACTGTTTTGTATTTTACGGTAAGAAAAGGGTACGCAGAACGTCTCTTGGGTTGTCCTACGTGCCACTTTAGCCGAAAACCGGCCAA
>CAUUAT010000138.1:0-3169 GCA_963543195.1 uncultured Treponema sp. | reverse complement strand
CGGAATTAAGCATTTTGATTATTGCAACGATTTTTCCGTTTTCATCACGGGCAAACAAAATCCTTTCTCCGTTCTTTGCCCCTTGCGATTTATTCAAAACACCGGCAACAGCATTTTCACCCGTTCTTCCCGCTTGCACCAATAAAACCCTATCGCCCTTACACGGAACCGAATCATCACCGGAAGCGGAAAATAAAAGCGTTTCCTCACTAAAGCCTTTTCGAGTTTCGACCGTAAGCACGGTAAACGTATCGCTTACAGCTTTTAACACCTTAGCTATTATTCCCACGGCAACACCTCCGGAATGTTACCGGTATAAGAGCCGGGTAAAACTAAAGATAACCGCGTTGTTTTCTGATCACCGGTTCGCACTAGTTTTATATTGCGTGCAATAAAATTTGTTTCGCGGCGTATCATCGCCTTCGGAGCTTTAACACAGACGCATAATCCTTTTTTACACAACTGATTATCAATTAAAATGTGTCCCTCGCACGACAAATCATACGAAACGCAATCGGCAAACATTTTTCCCGCCTGCGCATTTACCGCTTTTTCCAAATCGTTTTGCGTTTTTGCATCATCAATGACAATCGATTTGTAACGCATAATTCTCTTGTTAATTAAATAATTATTTTTAAATGTATAAGACAAGCTGTCATTTTCTTTATCTGTTTTGGTAAAACCGGTAATATGGCTGAAAAACCCTTGTGCGTTAAACTTAGGCGTTACAGATAATAAAGGCGCTTCCCCTTCGACAAAAGACATTTCGGCTTTTTTTTCTTTGGGAGTAAAAAAAATCAAATTACCTTTTTCATCATTGGTAAAGAGCAAATCCCGTTGTTTTAAAAGTTTTGTTAAAAACGACAAAATACTTTCAGCCGGTTCGCAAGTAACTTTCTCAAAAGCAGCTCCGGCACTGCCCCGTATACCAACCTCAACGTTATACGCTTGTGCCAATTCATCGGCAATCTGTTTTACGGTCAAGTCCTTGTATTGGGTGGGGTATTTTGCAGGCGGTACATTGCAATCATTTAATATGCCGCACAACGGATACCCCTGTAGCGTTATTTCCGCCGAACTGTCTTCAAGTTTCGGTTCCGGTGTTAAAATCCTGCCGTTAAAAACGAGTGCCCCTTGATAGTAAATCTCGCACGATTTAAAACTAAACGGTTCAATCGCTTCCTGCAACTCTTTTAAAGAATCATCATACGGCGCAGAAAAAGAAAAAGTGTCAAGCGAATCGAACGACAAATTCAATTCATAACCGGTAAAACCGACAAACTTTTTTCCGCCGATAACGATAGCGACATCCTGTGCGCCGTCCGCAACTTCAATCGTCGTCTTAACACCAGCCGGCGTTTTTTCTTTTACAGGGATGACTAATATATCGTCGGGAAAAATCAGCGGCGAACCGTCTATAGCCGTTTTTCTTCCGGTAAGCTGCGGGTTAGCCAACACAATATCATGCCATTTATTAAACGATCCTAAATATTTTATTGCAATTGCGCCGAGCGTATCGCCGGAAACTACGTTATGCACTTTTGACATAATACGTAATCTCCTTTCCCATCGGCAACAAAATAATTTCATCCGCCGTGAGCTTATTTTCAAAAATAAGCTCATCCGCATAATCGACCGATCCGTATAATTCCGCGCTTAATTCTATAAGTTGTCGATCTCGGTCAAGTACAACGGTACGTTGCATAGGCAGCGAAAACGAACTGTTTATAATAAGCAATACGCTTTTGTAAACCAAATCGGACAACAAAAAATACATATTAGCGTTTGTATCAACAAAATTATTTGTTTTTACTTTTGCGTCATCAAATTCTTTCACCGTTTCAAATAAATTTATAATTTCTTCGGCGGCAGACACCGCCTCGCCCCGCGACACGTGAACTGTTGCTTTATCTGTTTGCGCCGAACTTTCAGCGACCTGCAAAGCGACACCGGAAGCGATTGAAGCAACCGCAGCCCCCAACGATAGGCGTGACGTCATAACAGCATTTGCAATATTGCGGGTGCCGAACGGATCGTTTTTAAATTGATTTATAAGCGCGCCGATTAAAGCCGAATATCCCTTTATCTTTTCTGCAACATTGATAAGCACCCGCGACGGATACCGCATTAAATTTAAAGTAAAGCGCGCTGTATTTAATCCGTTGTTAATCGTATTTGAACCTTTATCAAATAACATGGTAACTGAATTTTTCAACTCGGCAATCGTTGTTAAAAAAGCACCGTAACTTCCGGCATTTGAATTTACCAATGCCTCCATTTTGTTTTTTATTTGTTCGGTTTGTAAATTTAAAATTGATTTTTCTCGTAATTCATCACCGATTGTATCGGCGGCTATGCCGCGCGCAAAATCTTCACACGCAGCATCTGCAAACGCTTCATATTTTTCTTCGATTTCGGCAGCAACAACCGCTTCAAGCTTCGGAATAATGTCATCGGTAATAATTTTTACAAACGTAACTTCAACAATCGATTCGTTTAAGCCGGAAAGCAAATCGTCGATCCGTTTTATTTTCCCGTGTGGTACCACTTTATGAACGCCGTATACCGGATGCTGCAATTCTCCGACACCTCGTTCAAAAAGCATTGCTTCAAAGTTGTCCGCCCGCTCCATACAGTCGGAGCCGTTGAAAATACAGGCAAGGGGAAAACTCGTTGCCCCCGCGCCCTGATGCTGCACATGCGCGCCGTCTTTATCGGGAAAAGTAAACAATCCGGTTTTTAAATCCGTTTCTTTGGAAACGCTGCCAAATAAAAAGGATAGCTCTTTGCCGGACGGCGCAGTGTATTTCGCTTCGGTTATTCTTTTTTCCCATTCCATGCACGGCTCCTAATAACTTCCTGAAACGGCAAGATTAAACGCCGGCGATTTGGGCGCTTTCGAAACTCGTGCTTGTGTACCCTGTTCCGCACGTACCGAAATTTCGGCATGTTCGTAATTGTCTTTTCGAGAATAATAAGCTGCCTGTTGTGCGCCGGAAACGGGAGTAATCGAAGGTTGCATACTGCCTGAAACAGTCCCGCCGGCCTTACCCGTAGACATATCGATATCCGGTTCTTCTATACCTTTTACCTGATTTCTAAAACTCTCCATATTTGTTGCGAAATTTTTGAAAGGAGTTCCGACACCGGGTATTTTTCCTAAAAGTTC
>CAUUAT010000137.1:0-3175 GCA_963543195.1 uncultured Treponema sp. | reverse complement strand
ATGCCGAAATAATTGCAATGTCTACTTTAATGACGACGACAATGCCCAATATGCGTCGGGTAATCGAAAAATTAGAAAACGAAAATATGCGCAGTAAGTTTAAAATAATGATAGGCGGAGGGCCTATTTCTCAAAACTTTGCGGATAAAATAAAAGCCGACGGATATTCCAAAGATGCTATAGAAGCGGTTAAACTGGCAAAACGATTGGTAAGCCATTGATGTTATAGCAGATAAGGATAAATGGCACAGGCAGTTTGCCGAGAAATCCGGCAGACTCAAAAAATATTTACACCGTTTTTAATACGATCGGAAAATCAAAAGAACCTTCCGAAAAAAGTGTGAATAAGGATATCGAAATACGGCGCGTTCCGTATAATTTTATGTATCTTTATGTTATACTTTTTTTGCTTATGGAAAAAACAAAAAAATGCAGCAAACCTTTTTTAATCGGGCTTACGGGACAATCCTGTGCGGGAAAAAATGAAGCCGCTTTCATTTTGCAAAAACACGGATTTTTCTGCATTGATGCCGATACAATTTCTCGGGATATTTTTTTTAACTATGAAAAAAAAATATTTTCATTATTCCAAAGTGATGCGGAAAAAAAGAAAATCCGCATTGATTGCGGTGCAGAAAAAGAAAAAAAAATCGATAAGAAAAATTTTGCACTTTTAGTTTTCTCCGATCCGCTCTTATTAAAAAAACACGAAGATTTTCTTCTTCCGAAAATTGAAACGGAAATCAATAAACGAATAGATGCGGCTTTTGCCGAAAACCCCATGCGGCCCATTTTATTAAATGCTCCTATTCTGCACAAAACTTCACTTATTAAAAAATGCAAACTTATTCTTTATATAAAAGCCCCTTTGCTAATCAGAATTAAAAGAGCCAAAAAACGGGACGGTCTTCCGCTAAAAAATATTCTTGCAAGATTTTCAAAACAAAAAAGATTCTTTTCTCAATACTTTTTTTTAAATGCCGATATAGTAGTCGTGAAGAATTTCGGCAGCATTGCAAAACTTGAAAAAAAACTTTTGCAAAAACTTACGGAAAAAGGATTTTGAGGTAATTATGGAACAAAAGAAAATTTTATGGGTCGTTGTTTTCGTATCGGCTTTTATTTTAATTATTTTCGGTGCGGCGCTGTACGTCTACGCTCCTTTTAGAAACAAAAGTTCAATGAGCGCTCAAGATATATCCGATTTGGGGCAGATTCGGACCGATCGGGAAAAAACGAATATAGATCCCGTGCAATGGACCAGAGATCCTTCATCAATTCCTCCGCTGGAAACGGAAAATACGCCGCCCGTAAATATCGTAAATAATAATTACACATTTGTAAACGGAGAAATACAGCCGTCAAAAGACGAAACTTCAGTAAATGTAAGCGGGCTGACGGATAATGAAAAAACCGAACAGGAAACGGGTGCGCTGCCTGAAAATTTGGCAAAAGAAATAAATAAGGAGCCGATAAAAAATACGGAAGAGAAAAAAGAAGCGTCTGCTTCCGTTACAAACAAAAAAACGGTTACGGGTGTTGCCGCAAAAAAGGGAACACTGGCAAAAACTGCAGAAAAAACCGATACGCAACCGAATACTTCGGTAAAGAAATTACCGTCAAAATCTGCAGCGAAAGCTCCGCAGGTGCAAATGCAGCTTTCCCAAAAAACGATAGAAACCATTTATTGGGTGCAAACGGCATCGCTTACAAGCAGAATAAACGCTGAAAATGCGCGCGACACGCTTACGGCAAAACATATGAATGCCGAAATTTTTACCAAAGAAACGGCCGCAGGCGTTATGCACCGCGTGAGAGTCGGACCTTTTAAAAATAAAACCGAAGCTGATTATTGGCTTAAAAAAATACGCGAAATAAAAGGATTTGAAGGAAGTTATGTGTCACAAGATAGAAAAAAAGCGTAAAAATAATCTTTAAGTCCGTGGATTTACCTTGACAAATATTTAAAATATGTTACACTATCGATAACGGAGATGTGGGCATCCGCAAGACTGCGGTTCAAAACACACCCTCCTAAAAGGGACATGATTCCATGTCCCTTATTTTTTTATTCAAAGAGGAATGTATGTTTATTTCAAAACAAGAATTAAAAGAATCGATTGTGCGCCGGTTAAAAAGAAATTTCAGTAAAAATTTGGAGCAGGCTTCAAGACGTGAAATCTATGATGCCGCAGCAAGCACGGTTATGGAACTCATTCAGTCCGACTGGATAAAAACGTCAAAAAATTACGAACAAAAAGGTGTGAGGCAAATGTTCTATTTTTCCGCCGAATTTTTAATGGGAAGAGCCTTACGCAATAATATGAACAATATGCATTTGACGCAAACCATAGATGAAATTTTAACGGAACTTTCCGAGCCGCTTTCGGTAATCGAAGAGGAAGAACCGGATGCGGGATTGGGAAACGGGGGGTTAGGGCGCCTTGCAGCATGTTTTTTAGATTCACTTGCAACATTGGACTACCCGGGACACGGATACGGCATTCGGTATAAATACGGAATGTTTGAGCAACGCATAGAAAACGGCGAACAAGTGGAATATCCCGACCGCTGGCTCTTATCCCGCGATCCATGGGAAGTGCGGAGAGACGATTTAAAAGTAAAGGTCTATTTCGGCGGTACCCCTGTTTCACGAACTGCGGAAAGCGGAAAACTATACTATGATTTACAGGGTGCGGAAGAAATAGTCGCTACGCCGTACGATATGCCGATTGTCGGCTACGGTACCGCCACCGTAAACCGCCTCCGTCTCTGGCAAGCCTCTTCCGATGACGGATTCGACTTACCGCTTTTTAACAGTATGGAATATAACAGAGCGTTTCAAAAACAAATAGCCGCCGAAAGCATTTCATGTATTTTATATCCGAACGATTCGGGGCCGCTCGGTAAAGCCTTGCGTTTAAAACAGCAATACTTTTTTACCTCCGCAAGCCTGCAAGATATAATCCGTTCTTTTATCCGCCGTGAAGGCACCGATTTTTCAAAACTGAAAGACTGTATTGTTATTCAATTAAACGATACGCACCCTGTCGTCGCAATTCCCGAACTGATGCGTATTTTAATGGACGATTATCATTTGGAATGGGAAGCTGCATGGCACATTACGACGCGGATTTTCGCATATACCAATCATACCATTCTTTCGGAAGCACTT
>CAUUAT010000136.1:0-3355 GCA_963543195.1 uncultured Treponema sp. | reverse complement strand
GAGCAACAGACTCTTAATCTGTGGGTCGCAGGTTCGAAGCCTGCATGGCTCAAAAGCGGAAAACGATATTTTTTTCGTTTTCCGCTTTTTTATTTCACAATCGTTACCGTATAAGAGCACCCTCATCCCCGGTCTCTATTTGCGGAGAATGCAAAGAAAATCCGACAAGGCTTTTGCTTTTTTTAAGATGTTCTTCAGTTTTTCGAAACTCATTAATGCTTAAAATAACTTTCCCGCAACGCTTGCAGCTTATCTTTTTGAATCGGCTGCGCTGCAAACGAAGGTTTTGCAAAAAAATAGCCTTGAAACAAATCCACGCCGAAATTCAGCAAAACGTTTATCTCCTCAATTTTTTCAACGCCTTCCGCCAACACAATTATATCGCGTTTTTTTGCATAGGAAATCAAGTTTTCAAGCAGATTTTGTTTGTCCAAGCTTTTGTGCACATCCCGGATAATTGAAATATCTATTTTAACAAGATTCGGCGCAAGAAACACCAAAGAGGAATCGTTACTATATCCGCTGCCGAAATCGTCTATGGCTATCATCGCATTCCACTGTTTTGCTTTTTCGCTTTTAATCGAATAAAGAGAAGTGTTCAGCGGCTCGCTTTCGCTTATTTCAAAAATAATATTCGAAAGATACGGACCGAATTTTTCTTCAAACTCGGTAATTTTTGCATCGGTTAAAATTTGTGAACTGATTGTATTTAAAAAAACTTTCGCCGTTTTTACGATTTCGCCGCTTTTGATTTTTTCGGTAAACGTTTCCATTGCGGTAAAAAGCGTAATTTCTTCGAGGAGATGCAGTTTTGACTGAGCGCGCGCAAGACGCAAAATATCTTCGGGACTTTTAAATTCCGGCATCATTGAGCGCATTAACATTTCATAGCCGTAAATCTCTCCGGTCGCCGCAATGACAATGGGCTGCATTGCATACTCAATCAATTTTTTTTCAAACATTTGATTCAGAGCTTCGGTTCCTTGAATTAAAATATAATTTTTTTTATACATATTCAAATCGAAATCGTGCAAAGAACCTTTAAACGAATGTTTGACATCGTATATCGCAAAATCGGCATAGCGGATTAAATCGGCTTGGTTATCCGCGTCGTAAGGATACCATGCGATACCGGCGGAAACCCGCATTTTCGTCTCTTCGCCGTTCGGAAGAACGATTGCCGTTTCCTGTATTTTTTTCCAAAAACCGTTCAGTAAAAGTCTGATTTCATCGGAGGTCGAAAAGCCGTAAAAAAACGTATAAAACTCATCGCCGGAACGCCTGCAAACAATGCAGCGGTCTTGCTGCAGCATCGAAAGCCTTTTCCCGAATATTTGTAAATATGAATCGCCGTATGTATGTCCGAAAGAATCGTTTATGTATTTCAGATTATCGACATCCCACATAACCAGCGCGCAAATTCCCAAAGACGTTCTTTTAAAGACTTCCGACATTTTTTTATCGAAGGCAATTCTATTATATAAACCGGTAAGTTCATCGTAATTCATTTGCATTTCAAGGCATGTTTTATTTTCGATTTCGCGTGTAATATCCAACGCAACGCCTAAAAACCGTTCGTTTTCTTTTGTGCGCGTAAAACGTATCCAGCGGACTTTACCCGGTTCTCCCGTAGGAATGGCATATATTGTTTTATTGTCCTCTTTACCGTTTATGTAGTATTCAAGATCTTCCAGCATCAAATAAAATTCGGTATCGTTTAAAACCGCATCCTCCGAATATTTTTTGATATTAAAAAGTTTAAACCAAATTGAATTGCAAAAAACCGTTCCCAAAAGCGTATTGTGTTCAAAAACACCTATCGGAATTTGCAGTTGTTCTATAATTTTAGAAGCTCTGGAAGCGGCGTTAAATACGCCGGAGCTTAAATTTTCGATAGAAGAAATAAGCGTGTCCAGTTCCGCAATATTCATTTTTTCAAGATGCAACGGTTTTGTCTGATCGCTGGTTTCAATTTTCGCGACGACCTTCGTAAGCATATTTGAAATATGCTTACTGGACAAATATGCACCGGTTAAAAATAAAATTCCGGCGACCGTCATAGATTGCCAAAATATTTTAATAAGTGTGGAAGAAAACGATAAAATATACGACTCGGGAACGATACCCATCAACACCCATTCTTCATTTCCGTAAAAGGCCTTGTCCGGATACAAACTAAATCGTTCAACCGCCGTACATTGTTTTGAACCTAACAGCATCGCATTCTCAATGCAATATACGTTTTTATAATTCGTTTTTACCACATCCAAGATGGGAAATTGTGCGGACGTCAAATCGGCGGCTACCCCGCTTACGCATACCGGATCAAATTTCAAAGGGTTAACCGATGTATTATGAACGGCAATACAATAAAGACCTTTTCTTTCGGGAGACAATTCATCAAAATGTAAAAATGATTTTAAATACTTTATTGATAAGTCTATTCCTAAAATGCCGTAAACGGTTCCTTTTGTATCTTTTAGCGGAAGTGAATACGTTACAATCTGTTCACCGTCGCCTATTTTAAAAGGTGCGCTCCAATATGCGGATAATTTTGCATCGGCTTTTATATTTATCTTCGCTGCCGTCATCGGATAATTAAAATATTTTGAAGAAGTGTCATCCGGTTGTTTTGATATTAAAAAATATTTTTGCAGTTTATCGTCCGCAGTTATATTGTGTGCCGCTGCGGTTTCCGTACTGCCGTATAAAAGCCGTAAATCTTTATTTTCCGAAGAATCAAATGATAAAGAAGAATTGCGTATATAAACGCCGGGATAAAAAGAGGCGGAACCGTCCTTTGAAAGTTCCGGTGAATCTAAAATTAAGAAAATGCCGGTAACATTGTTTTTTCTTAAAATATGAGTAAGCGGCAAAACGGCATCGTCAAATATTTTATTTTGAACGTCATCATATTTTATAAGCTCTTTTAGGGAAATATTTTCCTGCCGCAAATGAACGATAATCTTATCTAAAATCTCTTCGGTAATCCCCTGAAAAGATGTCCAGCGTTCAAACTTTTCTTTTTCAATATATATTCTTCGGCTCAACACTTTTTCGGATAATTCGATATATGCATTACTGTCGGATTTATCGAGAAGCCCCGAATTCAAAAGCATAAAAATCATAACCGCACTTTGAATTACGAATACCAAAACCATAGGAACCAAAAGGCGGGTAAGCATTGTCGTTGTATATTTCGCCGTATGTTTTTTTAATCTCATTTTTTCGATAGTACCATATATTACAACTTATTGCAATATTTTAAACGGCATCTTGTAAAAATCAGACAAAGTTTTTTACAAATTACACTTTAAAAAAATATAAAATTATTTAATTTTCCTATTGACAAAAT
>CAUUAT010000135.1:0-3371 GCA_963543195.1 uncultured Treponema sp. | reverse complement strand
GATTTTTTACCGCCGTTTTTTTATACTGCGGTTAAAACGATATACGGGAGTTTGTGCGGTATTAAAAGGGGTTTATCTTATTTTACATAAGTAAATGCGGTATCTTGTAATTTTTACATATGCGTGATAAACTGCCGCTCATTATCGGGCGTTACCGATACGGAAAAAATACGACCGATTACGTTCAGTCCAATACTGAAAGTAAAAATTGAGGGTATCGAAAAATGGATTATATTGAATCTAACAATTTAGCAATAGTGGCTTGTCCGGGCGGAGAAGCATTTGCAAACCTTACCATTGAAAATCTGCGGCGTATATATGCGCGTAAATTTTTCAATCAAAGTAAAAAACTGGCAAAACGGTATTCAATTGCCGAAGATGAAATGACTCGCAAATTTAACTTTTACAGCGATTTGTTTTTCAGCCGTATGTCGGTCAGCAACGATACCGAAAAATTTCATCTGCCTAAGTTTAAAGTCGATGCTCGGTTCACTTATTTTATGAACGGCGAATTTAAAACCGAAATTTTAGAAACCATTCGCGGTAAAGACGTTTATATTTTTCAGGATGTTGAAAATAAACAGGAAATTACGATTAACGAAGGAAAAAATAAAGAAGTCTTTTCGGTAAACGACCATTTAATGTCGCTGATTGTAACGATTGACGCTGTCCGTCATGCAGGCGCGGGGCGCATTTCGCTGGTACTCCCCGTTTATCCGTATAGCCGCCAGCATAAAAAAAAGGGGAGAGAGGGATTAACCGCGAGCCTTCTCGGGCATATTTATGAAAATCTTGACGTCGAACAAATTATTACGCTCGACATTCATTCCAGAGAAATTGAAAACGCATTTCATTCCACGCGGTTGCAAAACCTGCATGCAAGTTACCAAATTATAAGAGAACTTACCCGAATTGTCGATTTGAGTGCAGACTCTAAAGAAGAATTCGTCGTCGTTTCTCCCGATTCGGGAGCCGTTGACAGAAATAAATTTTATTCTTCAGGTTTGCAAAAACCGCTTGCAATGATTTACAAAGAGCGGGATTATTCCATCGTTACTCAAAACGCAAAACAGTCCAATATTGTAAGCATCAACCTTTTAGGCGATGTCGCCGGAAAGAATGCCTTCCTTGCGGACGATATGCTCGGAACCGGTGGAACACTTTTAAAAGGCATGGAGTTTTTAAAAAGCAAGGGTGCAAAAAAAGTCATTGCCGCCGTCAGTTTACCGTTTTTTACCGGTAATGCAATTCAACTGTTCGACGAAGCATATAAAAACGGATTATTTTATCGCGTAATCGGAACAAATGCGGTTTATCATACCGAACTAAAAGAAAAAGAATGGTATATTGAAACCGATGTTTCAGGGCTTTTCGCCCAAGTTATTGCGCGACTGCACGGAAATTTATCGCTTTCCGGTTTACTTGACAACCGCAGCATAATCGAAAAACTGCTAAAAAACGCATCCGTCGGGAAAAAATGATTTTTTGTTCGGCTGTCTTTGACATAGGAACGTCTTCGTTAAAAGGCGCACTTATAGACCGAGAGGGAAAAGTTTACAACCAAAGCCGCTTATTTTTTCCGCCGCATGTTCTTGCCGAAAACTGGGTTGTTTCTTTTGAAAATATGTTTAAGCACTTTTCCGATTTTGCATTTACAGGAAACATAACGATTTCAGGGATTTGCATTTCGGGAAACGGTCCCAGCTTGGTAGCCGTTTCGAAAAAATCGAATAAACTGCTTCTTTGGAACGTTCAGGCTGCCGGAGACAAAATGCAAAAACGGAATACGCATTCGCGCTCTATTTTTTTACCCCGTTTTGAACTTTTTTCTCACATATTTCCGTACGAATTTAAAAATGCCGAATTTATTTTCTCAGGACCGGAATTTTTAATTTACACGCTGACAAAAAAATGCGTTACCGTTTTGCCCGAATCCCGCTACATTTCCGCCTATTGGACCGATGAAGAATTATCGGATCTTAAAATTGAATCGAAAAAGATTCCGCCGTTTGTAGAAGCCGGTAGTTTGTGCGGATATTATCGCGGCATTCCCGTCTTTGCAGGCGTCCCCGATTTTATTGCGGCACTTATCGGTACGAATACGTTGCGACCGGGCACGGCATGCGACAGAGCGGGCTCAAGCGAAGGCATCAATATTTGTATCGAAGCAATACCGAACACCGAGAAATTAAAGGGTGTAAGACTTTTACCTTCTCCCCTCGCGCCGTTTTGGAATATAGCTTTCCTTTTGCCCGATTCGGGAACCGTTTTTTATGAATATATAAAAAATAACGGCGGCAGTTTTTTGGATTTTGATTCTTTTATGCAGACTATTATCGATGCGGAAAACTCGAGCAAAAACGGCGGGAATAAAAATAGTGCCGTTATGGGAAGAGCTCTTGTTGAAAAAATTGCAAATGATGTAAAAGCCGGGATGGAACTTTTGGAAAATGCCGCAGGGTTCCGTCCCGTATACACAATGTGCGGGGGGCAGGCAAAAAGTGAGCTGTGGCGGCAGCTTAAGGCGAAAATTACGGGCAGACGATTCAGGCTGCTGCACATTGCCGATGCCGAACTTTTAGGCGATGCGGCAATCGTATTTACCTCCCTCGGAGAATATACATCGCTTTTGGAAAGCGCAAAGGTCATAAGCGGCATATAAACCGAACGCAAATTCATCGACTTGTCCGAAAACCGATTACACCAATGCCAAACAGTCATTTGCCGAGACTGTATGTTATAAAACTTTCAAAAAACTGAGTGCCTGTGAAAAACTGAAGTTTTTAGCGGTTGCTTATAGTTACCCCCTAAAAGCACCGGCGTATAGCCAAATGTACAACGCGTAAATGCGCACAAGGGCGCAGGACGAATAAACGATATATTTTTGGGCGTATAAGCCTGCCCTCATGCACATCATCCGTCCGTACCGAGTCTATCGGTGCCCCATCGCCGTTACAAGCCGGTTTATTCCGTTTTATTGAGGGTGAGCCGGACGAGCGTTTCTTTTTTTGCGTCGGTATAAATGTTGATGCTGAATGCATTTTTTTCGGCGTTCATTGAGATGGGGTATGCCCAGTCTATTTTGCGGAGGCGCGGCAGGGTTGCTCCTTTGAATACGGCGTTCAGACGGAACATTTTACCGCCTGAAAAAGAGTCAGGCGCGCAGCTGTAGGTGCCGGTTGCTTCCTGTACGGTTTCGCCGCCGAGCGGATTCATAGTGGTTACCTTTACCGTGCACTTGGATTTTTCGCCGAAGCTGATTTCGTAATAATCTTCAAAATCATCGCCGGAGAGCGTGCCTGTCCATACGCCGGTAAAGGCGGGCAGTTTTTGTTCGTAGTCGCTCCAATAGTTGAGCGTCATTTTGGCGG
>CAUUAT010000134.1:0-3470 GCA_963543195.1 uncultured Treponema sp. | reverse complement strand
CGTACACAAAATACGGGTAATATTTCCCCAGCGTTTCCGCGACAAAAGAATGTATTAACTGTGCAATCAGTTTTTTCCCCGTGTCGGCATTTACGGATTTTATTTTTGCTGCGGCATCTTTGATACGGTTAAAATCGCTTTTAACCGCGTCCGCGGCGTCTCGCGAAAGTCGGTCGACGGTTTTTATATCGGTTTGCACTTCTTTAATAAGTTTTTCCGCAAGATTAAAATCCGCTTTACCGGTTTCACTGATTTGCATAATTACGCTTATCAGCTCTTGTAGTTGTACGGGATCGTTTATTTCCTGTACATTGAGCGAGACAAGTTTTTGCACGGCTTCAATTGTTTTTTTCCCGTGTGTTTGAATATCGTCTTTTGCGCTAAGCCATTTTTGCGTCAACGGTTCCACCGACCGTATAATTTCATCTTTTATTTTAGGTATTTGAAGCGATGCTTTTTCCCGTTCCAAAATTTTTACGGGGTCAATTTGATCCTGCACGGATTTTATACCGTTCGACACCGAAATCTCCGATTTCACTTTTTCAAGTTCTCGATTGATAAGAGCAACAGCCGGATTCGGTTTTGCATTTGCATCGGCTCTTTTTTGTTTTTTTGCAGGAAGCGCCCCCGACGTTTTACGCGGCGTATTCCATGTAAATCCTTCAATTGCCATATTTTCCGCGACGAATTTTCCGCGGCTCAATTCCAAAAGATTAAAATATAAATCAATATTTTCAATCTCAAATAAATTCCGCATCGGCTCTTTTTTATTTGCAACCTTATAGCCTTGAATTCTAAAACGCGTACGCAGCAAATCGAAATCGACAAGACTCACTTCGCATTTTGCGCCGAACGCCGCTTCGGAAGCTCCGACAACGATTTTGCGTGCCAAGAAATTTCTGAAGAGGTAAATAAAAAGCAATACGGCGGCAATACATAACACGGCGCCCGCCAATGCAAAAATATTCACCCTTCCCTTTTGTCTGCCTATCTCTTTTGCTATCGCATTTATCCGCTGTAATTGTTTTTTGTCTTTTATAAGCGACTTATCGAATTCAAAATACTCTTTCTTTTTTTTCTCATCGAATTTTGAAACGAAAAAACCTTGAATAAATTCTTTATCGGACGGCACAAACAGTTTTTTGTATACTTTCCGGTCAAGAGAACGTTTTGAGAATCGTTTTTTAAAAAGTTTTTTAATTTTTCCCAATTTTTTCGCTTCTTTTTCCGTAAGGCGTGTGCTGCTCTTATTTTCTTCAGTCGGGTTGATGGTATTTTCTTTCATAATTTAAATAGAGTCCTTTATATCGGAAATTGCAAATAAACGGCGTAAAAGCGGAATTTTGGAAATTAGCCCTGCTCCTTTGACGCCGGGTATTATACGCTGCATCCGTTTTCTGTATTGCGCAATAATGAATATGCAAACAAAATAGCACGGAATATATAAGACGGCGCCAAAGACAAGCCCTCCGAGCACCATCGTGTTAGACAGTTTGAAAAGCCCGATAAACGGGGTGTTTTCACACCAAATAAATGCGGGACGTATAATTTCCAATTGAACCGCCCAAAAACCGATACGGTTAATAAGCACGTCCATAAACGGAGTTACAAAACCGAGTAGAATAAATGACAGAAAAAATGCGCCTTTATTTACTCTAATAAACACCGTGAAAAAGAAGATAAACATAAATGTCAAATTATCTTTCGGTAAGATTGCCGAGAAAAGTCCCAACGCGACGGCATGCGCGATGTCTCCCGGATGCGCATTTGCATTCAACGATTTTATAAAAGAAGTTATATATTTTATCATAAAAACGGTTTAACCTTATACCTCGCTCTGCGCACAATCTACACCATCATGTTTTTTTTTGCAAGAGCATCCGCATAAACACTAAGATATTTTTCCGCCGCAATATCCCAGCCGAATTTTTTACTCATTGCCCGCTGCCGCATTTTTTTTATGTGGTGTTTTTTATTGTACCATGCATATGCCGCCCAGCCGACAGTATCATAAATACTTTGGGGACTTAAATATTCAAAGACAAACCCGGTGCCGGCTCCCGTTTTTTCATCATAATTTTCAACCGTATCCGCAAGTCCGCCCGTTTTGCGCACAATAGGAAGTGTGCCGTATAAAAGCGAATACATCTGATTTAAACCGCACGGTTCATAGCGTGACGGCATTAAAAAAAAGTCGCTGCCAGCTTCAATCAAATGACTTAATTCTTCGTTATAGCCGATATAAACTTTGAAATTAGGAAGCCGTTTTGAAAGAGAAACAAGCTCCTTTTCGCACCATACCTCTCCGGAGCCTAAAACGACCATTTGCAGCTTTATGTCGGTACAGATTTTAAAGGCAGAACCGTACATAGGACCGAAAAGTTCCGATATACCTTTTTGATCGACAAGGCGTGTTACCATTCCGAAAAGAGGGACGGTAGTGTCGGCAAAAAGTCCCAGTTTTTTCTGCAAAACGGTCTTATTTTTTCCTTTTTTTTCAATACTTTTGCTGCCGTATTTATATGGAATATGCTCATCCTTTTCGGGATTCCAGATAAGCGTATCCGCTCCGTTTAAAATGCCGGTCAAATCATTTTCACGGTACCGTAAGATACCGTCCAACCGAAATCCGAATTCGGGACGTTTTATTTCTTCGGCATAGGTCGGCGAAACCGTCGTAATTTTATCCGCAGAAATAACCGCCGATTTTAAGAAATTAATTCTATCCCAATCTTCAAAGCCGCTTGCATAAAAATCATCCCATGCAAGCCCCGTATCCGGAAAATAGTGTTTTGAATACACCCCCTGATAACCGATATTATGAATTGTAAAAACACTTGCGGTTCCGGAAAATTCGGAGTTTTTTTCGTTGTATTTTAAAAGAGAAGGAATAAGCCCCGCTGCCCAATCATGTGCATGGATAACATCGGGTATCCAGTTTTGCTTTCTGCAAACTTGTAAAGCGGAATGAGCTAAAATGGAAAACCGGCGGGGATTATCCTCAAAGTCCGGTTCAAAAGGAGAGCCGTATATGCCTTCGCGTCCGAAACTTTCTTCATGGTCTATAAAATAAACCTTTGCGGAAGAGCCGGGGAGAGCCGCTTCATAAACGCTTACCCAATATTCATATATCCCCAAATGCACCGCCATCGGACCGGGGATGGGGCTTAGATTCTTCCGATCTATTTTATAATAGCGCGGCATAACGATACGTACCTCATGCCCCTTTTTCGCCAACGCATACGAAAGAGCCGTAACGGCATCCGCAAGCCCGCCCGCTTTTGCAAACGGATTAAGTTCGCTTGTAACCATCAGTATTTTCATTGCAATTCCCTCTGTTCAAAATAATACCACAGCTCACCGATATTTTAAAGAGGAAGAATATAAAAACTGTAAGATTTACATTCGGAAAAGGTTTGCGGCGAACTGGACTTGAACCAGCACACCCGTTAAGGCATCAGCACCTCAAG
>CAUUAT010000133.1:0-3478 GCA_963543195.1 uncultured Treponema sp. | reverse complement strand
TAGTCTTTTATGTCGATAAAGTAGGTCTTACAAAAAAACTTGTGCCGTGTACAGATAGATAGAGCAAATATGTTACACCACTTGTAATAAAAAAAATTTTAAATAATCCGTTTCAGGGACATCCTGCAAAACGGGATGATCCGGAGCTTGCCCCCGTCTTTCGATTATACGCAAGCTTCGGTTTACAGACTGAGCTGCCTTAAAAAGCATATTCAAAAATTCCGTTTCACTTACAAAACGACTGCAACTTGCACTCGCCAAATATCCTCCGCGCGGTAAAATCCGCATCGCATTTGCGTTTATTTTTTTATAACCGCTTAGCCCGTTTGCTTTAGCTTCTCTGCGTTTTACAAAAGCGGGTGGGTCTAAAATAATCATATTATAAGGACCGTTTTCTCGGGCAGCATCCCAATCGGTTCCGGCTCGGTTTTCGGCTAAAGCCGTTAAAAGAGCGAATACATCGGCTCTGATAAATTTGAGTTTCCCTTTAGTGTTTAAGTGCGGATTTAAGGCGGCATTTTTCCGTGCGGCGTCAAGCGCGTATGCACTGACATCAACGGCGGTAACGGCTTGTGCTCCGCCTAAGACGGCATTTAAAGCAAAGGCGCCGGTATGGGTAAAACAGTCCAAGACGCATTTCCCATATGAAATGGAGGACACCGCACGTCTGTTATATTTTTGGTCTAAAAAGAATCCCGTTTTTTGCCCGTTTATAAAATCGACGGAGTATTTGATTTTATTTTCGCAAATTATTACTTCGTTAAGAATCGTTTTTTTTATCAGCCATCCTTTCCCTTCTTCCAAGCCTTCAAGCCGTCGCAGCTCCGAGTCGTTTCTTTCAAAAACGCCCGAAATCTTTTCCCCGTCTTCCTGTAAAACTTCTATCAAAAGATAAATCAGCTTTTCTTTGATTGCATCGATACCAAATGATAAAACTTGGACGACGAGCACGTCTTGAAATTTATCAACAGTAAGACCGGGAAAGCCGTCGGCTTCTCCGAAAATAATTCTGCATGCCTGTAAATCTTCTTTTTGCATAACGTCTTTTCGGTAATGCCATGCATATATAAAGCGCCTTTTCCAAAAGGCGTCATCAAATGTATCGTTTTTGTTGCGAGAAATAATGCGGATTCTGATTTTACTATTCAAGCTGTAAAATCCGGTTCCTAAGTATTTGCCTTTATCGCTTAATACCGTTACAAGGCTTCCGTTTACAGTTTCATCAAATTCGGTAATTTCATCCGCATAAACCCGCAGCTGCCCATCCCGTAAAAATTGTGTGCCTTTTGCAGTAATCTTGAAACGGGGAAGTATTTCGGTACCGGTCATTCCGGCTACTTTGCATTATTTTCGGAAATTTTAACGACCAATGCAATTCCTTTTTCGATTGATTTGGTAGGAATAAGCTCAAACCTGCCATGGAAATTGTAACCGCCTGCAAAAATATTCGGACACGGGAGCCCCATAAAAGAAAGTCGCGCGCCGTCGGTTCCGCCTCTAATGGGGACAATTATCGGATCAATACCCAGTTCTTCCATAGATTTTTTTGCAAGCTCTATTATTTCCATATGCGGCTCTATTTTTTCTTTCATATTATAATATGAATCTTTTATTTCCATTTTTATTATGTTTCCATATTTTTTGTTTAAAAAATCTACTGCAGTTTTCATAAGTTCTTTTTTATGCATAAAGCTTTCAGTAAAGTGGTCTCGGATGATGTACGACATTTTTGTGAAATCGACCGAGCCTTCAATTGAATGGAGGTGTATAAAACCTTCATATCCGGAAGTGTATTCAGGTTTTTCATTTTCAGGCAGCATATTTTCAAGTTCGCGTGCGGCTGTAAGAGAATTTATCATCACGTTTTTTGCGGAACCGGGATGAACGTTTTTCCCTCTGATTTCTATTTTAACGCTTGCAGCATTAAAGTTTTCATATTCAAGTTCGCCGAGCGGTCCGCCGTCAATAGTGTAAGCGAAGTCGGCTCCGAATTTTTTAACGTCGAATTTGTCGGCGCCTCTTCCTATTTCTTCATCGGGCGTAAAGCCGATTTTTATTTCCCCGTGTTTTATTTCCGGATGGGCGATAAGATATTCAACGGCATTCATTATTATTGTAATGCCCGATTTATCGTCGGCACCTAAAAGTGTTGTTCCGTCTGTTGTTATAATTTCCTGCCCTTCGAGTTCTTTTAAAAAGGGAAAATCTTTTACCGTCATTGTATATTCGGCGTTTAGTTTAATATCGCCGCCTTTATAAACAAATACGCGAGGATTAATGCATTTTCCGTCCAAATCGGGAGCGGTATCCATATGAGCAATAAATCCTATTACAGGAATTTTTTTATCGGTGTTTGCAGGCAGGGTAGAATAAACATAGCCGTCCTTATCTTGCTCTGCTTTTAAGCCCATATCGGCTAATTCTTTTACAAGGAGTTTTCCAAGCTCCAATTGTCCCGGCGTGCTCGGGCACGTTTGATTTTCTTCATTTGATTTTGTATCCATTGAAATATAGCGTTTAAAGCGTTCCAAATAATTCATAATAATCTCCTATGTGCGACATTTTAGCATTATTAGGCTTTTTTTTCTAGCGGTATGGCTTTTAAATTGTTCGTAAATATTCCTAAATAGCGCGATACCGTAAAATGCCTTCAATATTTTCTACTCGTATTCCACATCTTGTATAATTTTAAAATTTATCTATAATGCACTGACAATACATCGTTTTGGGCAATAGGTGAAAAATGAATAAAAGTGGATTTTTAAAATCGGTTATCGTGTTAAATGTCATATTAGGCTGCTCGGCAATGCTTTATACGCAGGAAAAACCGGATGCGCTTAAACTGTATTATAACGGACGCAGCTTCGATTCTATCGGAAGAAGAGAAGATGCGGCAAAAGCGTACTCGGAAGCGATTTCAATTTGTCGCGACGAACTCCGTGTAAACTCGAAAAATATGGATTCGTATGCGGTTTATACATGGTGCCTATTCCGGCTCGGCAGGTACAAGGATACTGAGATTGTGTGTAATGATGCTTTAAAAATTTCCCGTGACGCCCGCATAATCGAAACACTCGGTGAAGCGTCTTTTTATTTGAATAATTATAAAGAATCGTTACGCAATATGGAAAACTATATAGATATGGCTCCGAAAGGGGAGCGCATAAGTGTTGCGCATTTTTTTGTAGGCGAAATATACCGCCTTACGGGAAGATACAATAAAGCCGATATTGCATATTCGATTTCGGTATACCTTGAACCGAGAAATGCTTTGTGGTGGTACAGGCTGGGCATTGTCCGCGAAGCTGCGGGAGAAAAAAGAGGGGCGCTAGATGCGTTTCAAGCGGCTTTAAGAATTCGTCCGGATTACCGTGATGCTCTTGAAGCAGCTAAACGTGTTCAACTGTAAAACCGTTTTGGATTGACCTGTGCACTTTACAGAAAACCTTTAAAAACCAAAACCTTCGGATTTTTGGAA
>CAUUAT010000132.1:0-3631 GCA_963543195.1 uncultured Treponema sp. | reverse complement strand
AGCCTCCTCCCTAGAAGTTTTATTCGTTCTTGTAAGGTGTTCATGATTTAATAATATCTTAATATAGCAAAAAAAGCAACATTTTTTTGCTATTAAATAACATTTTTTATTGACAAAAACTATTTAATAGCTTATTATAGTTATTAGATAGCACAAAGGAGTAGCAAATGAATATCCAAGAAAAAGAATTAATGGCGATGTTCAAACCCTTATCGAAAGAAACAAAACTTTCGATAATTTCGCATGTCCGATTTTCAGCAATAGCAGAAAACGCTATAAAACGACAACTACTAGAAAAACATCCTGATTTAAAAATCGATCTCGAACCTGCGTTGACGAAAGTAACGCAGGCGGTTGCAATCAACGGATAAAACCGGTCAGCTCCGGTTTATATAGCAAGGAATCGCCGGCAGCATAGGGGCCGACAGCGTTAGACTAACTGCGAAACGGCAAGCTGTATTTTTTTATGCAAAAGGGAAAACGAGAGCCGCTTTTTATAAACGGTTTTTTATATAAAAGTTTTTTCAAAGCCAGCGTTGAAACGGGTATATCCTGCGTAAGCCTTTGGAAAACATTCAAAATCAGCCGCGGACGGCCGGCAACGGTAAGACAAAATTGCATTGTTACCGAGTTATGGGTACAAACCCGAAAAGCGGTAATAAAAATGGAATACGGACTATGAATCAACGCGAATATGAATTTACGGTACTGGATTTAAAAATCTCACAAGCCATTTCTTTGTTAAAAGAAAATAGAGAAAACGCCGAACGCTCCGATTTTTATAAAACCATCCCCGAATGGGTAACACTTGAAATTGCGTGCAAATTAAAAGGCGGCGGAGCTTTTCTAACCTACAAAACCAAACCTTTTTTGCAGCCGTGCTGCGGAACGAATTTTTCTTATGTTTGCGGTCGAAAAAGCTGGAACAAACAGGATGTTATCGAATGGCTGTCGGTAACGGACAACAGCCTAAAAATATATGCACAAAAATACGGCGTAACGATCCCCGAAAATTACGCGGCAAGGAGTAAACAATGACAGACGTAAACAAATTCGTAGCGACAGGAAGACTTATCGACAAAGCCGAATTAGGGTACACAACAGACGGAATTGCTTGTACCTCTTTTGGTATAACATGCAGTAAGTTTTACAAGCAAAATGATGAATGGGTTGAGGACACTCATTTTTTTAATTGTGTAATCAAGGGCAAATACGGCGAAGCAATGCAAAAGCATTTAACAAAAGGAAAGCAAATTGCCATCGAAGCGGAATTAAACCACAAACTGTACAACAACTATTTTTTGAATATCCAAAAAATAGTTCTTTTGAGCGATTCGAAAAATAAAATCCGAAATGTGGCGGACATCAATCCTCCCGAAGCGGAAAAACCCGACAGCATCCCGTTTTAAAACAGAGAAGAAAAACAGAATGGCGAAAATAATAACCGTATCGAGCTACAAAGGCGGGGTCGGAAAAACGACGATCATAACGGCGATGGCTGAAATCCTCGCGGAACGGGGATAAGGAGTAAACAATGACAGACGTAAACAAATTCACGGCGACGGGTAGAGTAACCGCAAACGCCGAATTAAAGTACACATCGTCCAATACGGTGTATGCGACGTTTTGCATCGCGGTAAACGAATCGTACAAAAAAGACGGCGAATGGAAAGATAAAGCAAATTTTTTTAATTGCACGATCTGGGGAAAGTATGCCGAATCGATGCATAAACATTTGATGAAAGGCAAAAAGATTGCAATCGAAGCGAAATTGAACCATACGCCGTGGGTTGATAAAGACGATAATCGGCACAATGACGTCGTATTGAATATTCAAAACATCGTTCTTTTGAGTGATCCGAAAAACAAAATCCGAAATACGACGGACATCAATCCTCCCGAAGCGGAAAAACCCGACAGCATCCCGTTTTAAAACAGAGGAGAAAAACAGAATGGCGAAAATAATAACCGTATCGAGTTACAAAGGCGGGGTCGGAAAAACGACGATCATAACGGCAACGGCTGAAATCCTTGCAGAACGTGGATATAGCGTCCTTGGAATAGATTTGGACAGCAACTGCACGCTTACTCGGTGCTACAATAAATTATTTCAGGATATCACATCAAAGAATTTATTGTCGGAAACCGTAGCGGATTTTAAGGGTATATACCACGCAAAAGAAAATATCGACATCATTCCTTCTTGCCTCGAAAATAATTTATTAAATAATATTATGGATATCCAACTGAAAATTAATTTGCAAAAAACGGGACTGAAAGAAAAATACGATTATATTTTAATCGATCCGCCGGGACATTGGTGTTCGCATACACGCAACGCGGTCTTTTGTTCCGATATTTTGATTTTACCGGGTACGTGCTCATCGTTGGATTTTTCCGCAATTGAATTGTATTTCGATATTTTGAAAAGCTGTTGTATCGAAGCCGATACCTACGTTTGTATAAATAAATCCAATACAAAAACAAATGAACCGGGCATAATTGAAAAATATCAAAATACGTTCGGCAGCTTTTTAATTCCCGGCTTTATCCCTGACATCAAATCGCTAAAACGATTGACGGAAAACGTAAATTACCCTATCAACGCAGCTGTAAAAAAACGCCTTGAAAATTATATCGATTATTTTATCACAGGAGATAAAAATGCCTAAAATAGAAAACAACGGATTAATCCAAAAAATCAGTCTTGCCCAGATTATTGATACCGGCAACGTCAGGGAAAATTACGAGGACATCGAAGAACTTGCGCAATCGATTAAAAACGACGGATTAATGCAACCCATCGTTGTAAAACGCGCGGGAACGGATCGAAACGGTATTCAACAGTACGAACTCATTGCCGGACACCGCCGGAAAAAGGCTTTTGAATATCTTTGCTCCAAAGGCGACGATTTCAACATGATTGATGTCGTCATAAAAACGGGCGATAAATTAACATTACAATTAATTGAAAATATCCAACGAAGTGATCTAACCGCCGCCGAAAGAGAAAACGGTCTTGCCGAAATGCTTGCCACCGGTGTATCGCAAAGAGAAATAGCCGCAAAACTTTCAAAAACGGAACAATGGGTTTCAAAACATTTGGCCGCACATAGAATTCGAAAATTTTTACAACAGGAAAACATCGATACCGAAAAATATGAAACCACGACACTGAATTTGTTTCGTACGGTTCCCGAAGCCGATTTAGTCGCGTTGATTAAAAAAGCGGGTATACTCGGAGGGACGAGAACCGCGGCTGAAACTGTCATCTACGAGTACAAAAATAAATCCGTTGACCCCGAAGCGCCGAAAACGGTAAAAGTTGTGAAACCGGAGCAAATACGAAATGCAACTGGCACAAATAAAAATGAAACACACATAACGCCTGTCTCTCATTCGGAAACAAAAAAAATAACGGAACCGAAGCAAATACAAGAAGTCCGCGATAAATCCATATACGATACTCCAATAGAACCGGAAGATAAAATGTTAAGTTCGAAATTTGTTTTTGGAGAAATCGACGCATACATTAAAGCCGTTGAAAGTAAAATTAAAACACTGGAAGCGGAAACTGAAAAAAAATTGCAAGCGGCAAAAATAGATGCCGCCTATGACATCATCGCGCTTT
>CAUUAT010000131.1:0-3694 GCA_963543195.1 uncultured Treponema sp. | reverse complement strand
GCATGAAAATGATAGGCGATGTAGAGCTCCCGCAGTCCGCATTTTTAGCAGTATTAAAAACCAAAGAGACATAACGCCGATTATGACCGAACATACGCTTGAAGTTTTGCAGTTTTCACGGATATGCGCCGTCATCGCTTCTTATTGCGTAACTGACGAGGGCAAAGATATGTGCTTGAAAAAAAAGCCGTGTACCGATTCCGAACGTATTGAAAAAGAAAAAAAATACGGCAGTGATTTTTTGGCGCTTCTTTATACGTCCGATGCGCCTGAGATAAAGCATCTCCCGCCGGTTATGCAATTTTTGGAAGGAATTGACCGCGAAGGCGCAGCGCTCGATATTGAAGGCGTTTATTCTATCGGACTTTTAGCAAAATCCGTTTGCGAATTGCACGAATGGCTTAACGTTTTTTTGCAAACCGAAAAAAACTGCCGCAACTCGATAGCTGAATTTGTGAAAGAAATTCCTGAAATGACCGTTATTAAAAATCTTATTTTTGCGTTCATTGATGAAAACGGACAGCTGCAGGATTTACCGACACTGCGTGCAATTAAAAATAAAATCGCTTTAATTGAAACCGATATTGAAAAAACAATGTACGGATTTTTCACCGACGATCATACGCGCCCAATGCTGCAATCAAACTTGCCGACCGTAAGAGACGGCAGACAAGTAATTGCGGTGCGTGCTCAGTTTAAGGGGAGAATACCTGGTATAATTCACGAGTATTCGCAGTCGGGGCAAACGTTTTATCTTGAACCGAAAAATATCGTTTTGAAAAATAACGATTTACTCGCAGCTCGCGCGGAATATGAGCGCGAACTTTTTAGACTTTTGGTTGACTTAACCGCAAAGATTGCAGAACATCTTGCGTTAATAAAAAAGAGCGACGCAGCGCTTACCGAATTGGATTGTATTTCTGCCGCCGCTCATTGGGCACGCTCAGAATCCTGCGTGTTCGCCTTGCCGGCTTCGGAAGGAGATACGGTATTTTATCTTCATCATGCACGCCATCCGCTTTTAGGTAAAACCGCCGTACCTATCGATTTAAAACTGTCAAAAAACGACAGAGTGCTTATTATAACGGGACCGAACACCGGCGGTAAAACGGTCAGTTTAAAAACAGCCGCCCTATTTGCGCTTATAAACCAGAGCGGTTGGCCCGTTCCTGCAGGAAACCTTACCAGACTGCCTATTTTTGATTTTATTGCATGCGACATCGGCGACGAGCAGTCTTTAGATCAATCCCTTTCGACTTTTTCGGCACACATGAAAAACGTTGCCGGTCTTATACAAAATGCGAGCGAAAACAGCTTGATTGTCTTGGATGAGCTCGGAAGCGGAACGGATCCGCAGGAAGGCTGTGCGATTGCAATGGCGGTGCTTGATGCCTTGATTGAAAAAAAATCGTTTGTGTTTGTTACGACTCATCACGGCGCATTAAAAAACTACGGCTATGCAAACCCTGCATGTGTAAACGCTTCGGTTGCGTTTAACGAAAACACGCTCAGTCCCACGTACAAAATAGTAATGGGCGTACCCGGAGAAAGCCGCGCCGTCGATATTGCAGCACGAAACGGATTACCGCAAAGCATAATTGAAAAAGCCCGTTTTTATTTGGGAAATAACCGTGCCGACGTTTCGGATTTAATTAAGGGGCTTATCCAAAAACACGAAGATCTAAACGAATTTGAAAATCAAAAAAAAGAAGAACAGCAGCGCCTGCGCGAAGACAGAAGAAAATCGGATTTAAAAGAATTGCAGTTAAAACAAAAAGAACTTGAACTGCGCGAAAACGGAATAAAAAAGCTCGATCTCTTTTTTGAAGAAAAGCGAAAAAGTTTGGAAAACTTGGTACGTGAAATTCGAGAAGGAGAGTTAACACGTGAAAAAACGGTAAACGTAAAAAATTGGATTGAAGAATTTAAAAACGAACTTACCGCCGAACATAACATATTGCAAACGGAACGACAAAAAATAAAGCATCCAGCGGAACTTATTTTTTCGGAAAAGCAAAATCCGTCTACGCGTATCGGGAAAGGAATTAACGTGTATATAAAAAGCTATAAGCGTTCGGGAGAAATTATACGCGAAGAAAAAAACGGTAAATGGCTCGTTAAAATCGATAACGTAAAAATAACGATTCCCGAAGACGATATTGCGATTTGTGAAAATCAGCAAAACATAAAATTGTCAAAACCGATTATAACGGTTATTCCGGATTCCGAAGACGGGTCAACTCGATCCGTTGCGCCGTTATTTGAACTCAGACTTTTGGGAATGAGGCGTGAAGAAGCCGAAAAGGCACTGCGTATGCAAATGGATATGGCGCTGGTGCACGGCATCACGGAATTTGCGATTATCCATGGAAAAGGCGACGGCATTTTGCAGCAACTCACTCACCGTTTTTTAAAACGGAACGCGTGCGTAAAAAACTTCCGCTTTGCAAAACCTGAAGAGGGCGGCAGCGGTAAAACGCTTGTGAATTTGGGATAACCTTGTATGATTATTTTAATTACCGGCGGTTCACGCAGCGGCAAGTCCGTCTATGCGGAACGACTTTTAAAAGAACACGATGATACCGTTTATATTGCCACTGCGGAAATTACCGACGATGAGATGCAAGCGCGGGTTGCTGCGCATATTGCACGCAGAAATAGTAAATGGCGCACATATGAACAGTACCGCAATTTAAAAAATGCGGTCGGTTGTGAAAAATTTTATCTTTTAGACTGCGTTACTAATTTAATTTCGCGTACGCTCTTTGACCTAACAAAAAGTGCGCAATCCGTTACGGCACGCGATATGCAAAATGTGATAGACGCATCGATGCGCGAACTGCGTTCACTCATCGATGCGGTAAAAAAAATAAACGGAACGCTCATAATCGTAACGAATGAAGTCGGCTCGTCAATTGTTCCGATGGAATCCGTCTCGCGCTGTTTTTCGGATGCACAAGGAATTGTAAATGCGGAACTTGCGAAAGTCGCCGACCGGGTCTTTTTAACGGTCTGCGGAATTCCGATACGGATAAAATAGCATAGGAGCCTTTTAAAAAACTGAAGTTTTTAGAGGTTTCCAATAAACATTAAACGAAAAACTTTTCTTAAAATGATTGCATTTTCCGGTAAAACAGTATATAATCATCCTATGGCGCGGCACGATAGTATCGGCATTTATCGGATTTCTCAAAAAAATAATATTTTTTGCAAAAAAGGTGTGTCAATAGTTTTTGTTAATTTCTAATACTTTTTTTTAATATTTTTTCTATCGGCAAAAAAGAATAGTCCTTTTGGTATGAAGCAATGATAGTTTTACGCAAAACACACACATAAACACACCATCTGACACGTAAAATATCACACCTGTTTGACCTATTTGTGCTAACCTATACTATCCTAACCTATACTATACTATCCTATACTACGCACCCATAAAATAATTTACGGTTGGCAGGTTGCAACCGTAATATTGCTTATGGTTGTCAGACCGCGACAATAAAACAATTAGCGGTTACCGTAAATATTTTTATGGTTTCCAAAAGATTTTTACATGTTACATTCTGGTTGCCATTTGGTTGACATTCCGCACCCATAAAATAATTTACGGTTGGCAGGTTGCAACCGTAAACATAAAAGACTTAATAAGCATTATTTTCTGCCGATGTTTAAGTCGGAGGTGATAATATGCGTA
>CAUUAT010000130.1:0-3829 GCA_963543195.1 uncultured Treponema sp. | reverse complement strand
TTTCGGTAACGCCGGCGGCTTGGGTAAGTGCTTGCTGTTTGACGCCGTCGATATTTGCACTTATCTGGTGGACGGCACTTGCCGTTTCCGTCATATTGCTTGCAAGATCTTCACCGACGTGCAGCATCGTATCGGCATTTACATCGACGTTTTGGATTGATGCGTGTATTTTTTCAATCGTTTGATTAAAATAATTGGAAAGGTCGGTAACTTCATCGTTGCCGATAATCGGCAGGCGCACAGTTAAATCTCCTTCGCCTTGTGCGATATCTTTTAATGCGGAGACGGCGGTTTGAATCGGTTTTATGACGGCTCTTGCAACGAAATAGACGATAAGCAAAGCCGTAAGTAATATCGCTGCACCGATGATTATCATTGAAATACGCAATGTATTGACCGTTCCCATAAATTGTTCCTGCGGTGCATTTATGATAACCGCCCAACCGGTAGTTTTCATCTTAGCATACGAGGCGATTTTGTTCACGTTTTTATATACGTAAAACCCTATGGACGGCTTATCAATTTTTACCGCCATACTTTCAAAGGCGGCAAGCGATTCCAAGCTCTTATCGTTTTTTGCCATTTCGGCTATGTTTTCGTGACCTTTTACCCGCTCGGAATCTTTTGTTGCAATGGTTGTTCCCGTAGATCCCAAGATATAACAATAACCGGTCTGTCCGACGGTAATGTCTTTAATCTGGTCCGAAAGCCACATTCCGTCAATGTCGGTAACTAAAACACCGATAATATTTTTATTGTCGTCGTATATGGGAACCGAAATATCGACGACAAAGGCGCCGTCTAATTCTTCATCGGCATACGGTTCACCGAAAAAATTTTTTCCGGCAATGCTTGTCTTAAACCACGGTGTGTCCCCCGTCTCAATTACGGAGTTGTTTAAAACTATGTTTCCTTCTTTGTCGGTTATATATAGAAATTTCAATAAAGAATTAAAACGTGCTTCTTGTTCCAGTCTGAGCATTTTTTCGGCAATCGGAATATCGTCGCTGCGCAAAAAAGGCATCCGCGCAATACCTTCAAGAAATTGCCAAAAAGCGGTAATGCGCCCGTCGATAACTTCGGCGGTGTCGGTCGCCTTGTCGATTAAATGGGTTTCAACCTTTTCGGTTACGGCTTTACGGGCGGTGCGTACGGCAAGTAAGCCTTCTACGGTGCCTGCAATAAAAATCAATAATCCGAAGATGATAATCAGTTTGTAGCGTAAAGAAAAACGCCTTTTTTTGTTTTTCATCAGTAAAGACTCCTTTGTGTAGGGTGTTTTTTCTTTAATTATCGGGGAACAGTGTCTACACCTTGAAAAATACCCTGCGACTTAAAATATGATGTACCGTTACGGATAGTTCGTATAACAAGTATACCGAACAGCCGTAAAAAGGTCTATGTCCGCTTAATATTCGTTTTTATCCGGCACGGGTAAGCTGTTTGTCGAAACGTCCTGTCTTGAAGTTTTTTACCGGCTTGGACGACTGTGTTATCTTGGTACGCACTTCAATACGATACGTACCCGGCGGCAAATCCGATGGGATAATTGCCGTAACGCGTGCGGGTGTGTTTTCGGCAATAATGGCGCTGCGTACGGCTTTTCCCGCTTCGGGAATAAAAAAGACGCCTTGTGTTTTGTCTTTTACATCGAATTTAAGTCGTGTGCCCGAAATTTGAATGACGCCCCCTGCAGTTAATACCGTGTTTGTTTTGCCAGAGATTACGTCCTTTATTTCCGCAATGCACGGGTCGGTATTTAAGGATTCGGTCTTTTCGCACCGGATCTTTTCCGCCGCTTCGCGTAACAAAAGTCCCGCTGTGATATTTAAGTTGACGGTGTGCCGGTTTTTATCGAATCCGTCATTTATTCCGTCGAATATGCCTGAAATACTTGTTGATGTGTTGATAAGCGGCGTGTTTAAGGCAGAGCCGTCGGCAATAAGGGCGGAACACACCTCTCCGTATACGTGCAATACCGTCGCTACATCCGCCCGCGTAATGGTAGTACCTTTTTGCATTATAAGGTCGATAACTTCATCCAACGTGTACGAATGTACGTCCGTAACTTGCGCCATATAATCGCCGCTTACCGCCGTTAATAGGTTTTCCCGTAATGAATACTTTAGCATAAATACCTCCTCATTCGGAGCCGTTTTTTCTTTCTTGTTTCGGGAAAGAAAAAAGTACCCGCAGTTTAAAAAAAAGAAAAACGCGGCTTGCCGCGGGGGCGCTCTTTGCGCCACCCATGTCCGGTGTGTTGCAATATTGTATGTATCAAAAATTACCGGGGGGGGGGGGGCAGTATATTTATTTCTTTCACTTTGTCAAGGCTTTTTGCATAAAAAAACTTTTTTTCTTTGTGAAAAAGATGATAAGTGTAAGCATTTTTTGAATATGTCATATGCCGTATTATATAACTGTTTGTAAAGAAATGCAACCTTTTAAATGCAACTTTTTAAAGAGATTTTTTATCGATTAAGTAAAGAAATAAAGTGTCGTTTTTTTCCGTTTACACGGGCGTTTTGCCTATTTCGCTCATTGTTTTTTCGTAGGCTTCCGAAAAATTGTTTAGCAACGGTGTAATTGCGGAAATATTTTTTTCGCTTATACGGTTATTCTTATCTTTAAAAAAAGATTCAAGGGCAAGTGCTGCATTGCCGAGCGCGTTTGCACCGATTGTATAGGCGGCGCCTTTTATTTTATGCGCTTCTTTGCATAAGGTTTCGCTTTCGGTTTTTAATAAGGCGTCGCCGTTTCCCGATAAAACCGCTTTAAGGCGGATAAGTTCATTTGGGTTATTTTTATACTCGTCCAAAAACGCGTTTAATAATGCTTGATATAAACCGTCATCGCCGCCAAGCCGCTCAAGAGCTTCGCTGCGGTTTAAAATGTCGGACTCATTCATTTTGTGTACCTTTACAATGTAAAAAAATATACCGGCGGCGTAAGCCGCCGCCATTCTATGCCGCCTTTATTTCGCCGTCGGAGACGCTGTCATAAGGCGATTTATCCGTTTTACAAAATCTACCGGCGCTTTCAGTTCTCCGCTTTCGACGAGTAGAGCTTGCTCCAAAAGTAAATTCGACATATCCGTTATAAAAGATGCGTCTTCGGAATCTTTTAAGCGTTTTACCAAAATATGATCGGCATTGACTTCTAAAATAGGCTTTACGGCGGTTGTTCCGAATTGACCCATTGCCCGCATCATACGCTCCATTTGCAAACTGGGATCCGCCTCGTCTACGACAATGCACGAAGGAGAATCGGAAAGCCGTTTCGAGAAGCGGACTTCTTTTACTTTGTCGCCGAGTGCTTCTTTTATTTTTTCCAATACGGGTTTAAAATCTTTTTCTTTTTTCTCAGCTTCTTTCGCTTCTTCCGCCGTATTTAATTCGCTGTCCGAGCCGGCTCGGTTTGCGGCTTTAAGTTCCCATTCTTTATATTTATGCAATGACGGAATGATAATGTCATCGACTTCATCGGACATAATTAAAACTTCAAAGCCTTTTGCTTTGTATGCTTCAAGATGCGGCGATTGACGCAGTGTTTTTTCATCGTCGCCGGTAATATAATAAATCGCTTTTTGATTGGGTTTCATTCTGCCCACATAATCGGCAAAGCTCGTCCATTCATCTTCTTTAACGTCGGGACAGGTCGTTTTAAAGCGTACCAATTCCGCAAGCTCTTCACGGTGCTCATAGTCGCCGTATAAGCCTTCTTTCAGGGGCCGATTAAATTCCGAAATAAACTTTGAGTATTTTTCTTTGTCGGTCTCGGAAAGTTTTTTAAACTCGGCAAGCAGTTTTTTTACCGAAGCGTTTTTAAT
>CAUUAT010000129.1:0-3976 GCA_963543195.1 uncultured Treponema sp. | reverse complement strand
TTTATATACAGCCTATATCTTTTCTAAACCGCATTCCTTCAAAATGGATTGTTTCGATACGTTCGTATATTTTTTTTCTGATTTCTTCAAAACTTTCTCCTAAGCCGGTAACCGAAAGCACTCTGCCTCCGTCGGATAGGATTTTGCCATCTTTATATTTTGTATTGTTATGATAAATGTACACATTTCTATCGTCACATGCAGTTTTTAAACCGGAAATTTCTTTTCCTTTTTTATATATTCCCGGATAACCTTCGGAAGTAAGAACGACGGTAAGGCATTTTTCGTTTTTCCATTTAAGATCTTTTTCTTCAAGTGTTTTATTAAAAACTTTTTCTATCAGTTCCAGTAAATCGCTTTTCAGTCTGGGCAACACAACTTCCGTTTCAGGATCTCCGAAGCGCACATTGAATTCCAATATTTTTATATCCGAACCGTCAATCATAAATCCGATAAATAAAATTCCGAAATATTCTAAACCTTCGTTTTTAAGACCAACTGAAATTTTTTCCAAAACCGTATGAACGCGCGTTTTTAACGTATCATCAAATAATTCGCTTGGAGAATAGCAGCCTACCCCGCCTGTATTTTCGCCCAAATCATTATCGAATATTTTTTTATAATCACGTGCACTTTCCATAGGAATTATTTTATTCCCCGAAACAAAGCATAAAAGAGAGGCTTCTTTTCCGGTTAAAAATTCTTCTATGACGGCGGCTTTTCCTTCCTCTCCGAAAATTTTATCGTCAAATAATTCAGCTATATATTTTTCAGCTTCGGTTTTGCTATTACAAATCCGAACGCCCTTTCCGGCACAAAGACCGTCAGCTTTAATAACCAAAGGATAAGAAAATTCTTTTAAAACATATTTGCTTTCTTCTTTTGAAAAAACGGTTTTGTACCGCGCCGTCGGTATACCGTATTTTTGCATAAACCGCTTTGCAAAATCTTTACTGCCTTCAAGCTGCGCACTCTTTTTATCGGCTCCGAAAACCCGTATATTGTTTGCTGAAAATAAATCGGTAATGCCCTCGCACAGGGGATTTTCCGGACCGATAACAACTAAATCGATTTTTTCTTTTAAAGAAAAATCCAAAATATCAGAAGTACTTTGCAAATCAAGATTTTCGGCATAACGCAAGGTTCCCGCATTTCCCTTTACGCAGTAAAGCTTTGTCAGTTTACCGCTTTCGGATATCTTTTTACAAAGTGCATCTTCTCGTCCGCCGTTACCCACTACCAATACTTTCATTGTTTTCTCCTAGTGCCTAAAATGCCTTACGGATGCAAATACCATCGCTATACCGTACGTATCGCATAAGCGTATTACGTTTTCATCTTTTACGGAGCCGCCCGGCTGAATAACCGCTGTAATATTATTTTGATGTAAAAGCTCTACCGTGTCTTCAAAAAAGAAACCGTCCGAAGCCATCACTGCGCCCGTACAGTTTTTACCGGCTCTTGCAATCGCTTGTTCGGCAGCCCACGAACGTCTGACTTCTCCCTGTCCGATGCCGACCGTCCCTCCGTTTTTTGTCAATACTATTCCGTTTGAACTTACGCATTTACATGCTTTAAACGCAAAGATTAAATTCTTTAACTGCTCATCGTCCGGCTTTTTTTGAGTTACAAATTTTAAATCGTCTAAAAACAATGCTGCATCATAATCTTGATATAAAAGACCGTTTAAAACTTCTTTTGAAACTCTAGCCGGCAAAGAAAGTGTTTGCAAATTTTTTATTTCTATTATTCTGATATTCTTTTTCGAACGGAGTATTGACAGAGCGTCTGTGTCAAATGCTTTTGCAATAATAACTTCCAAAAAAAAGCCGTTTATTTTTTCTGCAATATATTTTGTCGCAATTCCGTTTAAAATAATAATACCGCCGAAAATCGATACGGGATCGCAGTTATACGCCTTATCAAAAGCTTCATCTATAGTATTTCCCGTTCCGATGCCGCTCGGATTTCCGTGTTTTATTCCTATTGCGGCAGGCTCTTCAAATTCTTTAATCATTTTGACAGCAGAATAGATGTCGCCTAAATTATTGTAAGATAATTCTTTGCCGTGCAATTGCGTAAACACGGCTTTTTCGTTTTCTTTTACATATACCCTTTCATAAAAAGCGGCTTTTTGATGCGGATTTTCTCCGTACCGAAGATCCTGCTTTTTCCTATACGATAGCGTCAGCGTATCGGGAAAAGGTATGTTTGTCAGAGTATTAAAATAATCCGCAATTAACGCATCATAATAAGCGGTATAATTGAAAGCTTTGTGGGCAAGAGAAAGCCGGAAGTTTTTATCCAATGTGTCCGTTTTTAATCTGTTTATTATTTCGTCATAATCATCAGGATCGGTCACAATGCACACATCATTATAATTTTTTGCCGCAGCTCGTATCATCGAAGGACCGCCTATATCGATGTTTTCAATCAAAATATCATGGGTATTTTTTTTATCGTTTAACACGGTTTCAAACGGATATAAATTATTTACAACCATATCGATTGAAAAAAGATTTAATTTTTTTATGCTTTCCGCATGCTGTGTATTATCCCGCTTATATAATATTCCTGCATGAATGTACGGATGCAGCGTTTTTACATGTCCGTCTAAAATCTCGGCAAAACCGGTAACATCGCTTACTTCAAGCACTTGAATGCCCTCTGCTTTTAACCGGCTGTAAGTACCGCCGGTCGATATGATTTGCCAATCAAGCCTTTCCAGTTCTTGTGCAAATGATACAATACGTTCTTTGTTATAAACGCTTATCAACGCCCTTTTTTTCATTTAGTACCTCCCGCCTCTTTCATTTTCTTCCACTATTACAGCTTTATTATTTTTTACAATAATTCTCCGTTCACAAAAAGCTTTTACGGTTTTAACCAGTATGCAGTGCTCTATTTTTAAAACTTTTTTTGCAATACTTTCCGCGTCGTCCGTATGCAAAACGGGCACTATATCCTGCATTATGATAGCGCCCGTATCTATGTTTTCATCTACAAAATGCGTTGTCGCACCCGTAAACTTTACGCCTTTGTTTATTACGGCTTTGTGCACATGTATGCCGTAATACCCGCTTCCGCAAAATGCAGGTATCAATGACGGATGAATATTGATAATTTTACCGCCGTATTCTGCAATAAATTTTTTTGTTAAAATATTTAAATATCCGGCCAAAACAACCAAGTCAATATTTCTCTTTTTCAATTCTGTAATTATCCGAGCATCGTACTGCTCGCTGTCGGGAAAATCTTTTTTTGAAAAACAAAGCGCATCTATGTTTTCATTTTTTGCGCGTATTAAACCGTAAGCGTCTTTTCTATTTGAAATAACCGCATCGATTTTTGCGTTGATTTTTTTTTGTTTTATCGCATCGATTAGCGCCTGCAAATTTGTTCCGCCGCCCGATATCAATACCGCTATCTTTAACATAATGTTCCCTGTTTAAAATAATTAACCCCGTTTTTAAAAATGTCTTGTTTGCCTTTTACGGTATTCGTTTTATATAAGTTTTTTGCGTACCGTTCGCTATGCCCCATCTTACCCAAAATAAGACCGTCCTCACTGATTAAACCTTCTATCGCATAGCAAGAGCCGTTCGGATTATATTTCCCGTTAAGCGATGCGTTACCGTCAAAATCGCAATATTGAAAAGCAGCCAAGTTTTTATATTTTTCCACATCGTTTCCGGCAAGTTTTCCTTCCCCATGGCTAAAGACAACTTCGTGCACGGTGTTTACATCAAAATCTTGCGTCCACGGAGAATTGGTATTTGCAACGCGCGTTAATGCCGTTGTAGATACATGCGTATAACTGTCGTTACGATAAAGCGTTAAATCGTTTTCGGTTAAATCCGTGATTTTACCGTGCGGCAATAATCCCGATTTTATCAGCGCTTGAAAACCGTTGCAAATCCCTAAAATCAATTTTTTATTTTTTAAATGATTATGAACGGCATCTTTAATTTTTTTA
>CAUUAT010000128.1:0-4005 GCA_963543195.1 uncultured Treponema sp. | reverse complement strand
GTTTCCCGCAATGAGCGGATTCATGCACTAATTTCGCCTCCGGAAATGGCGCAAAAAATTCCCGCGTCAACCGATGTTCATTCTTTTATACTAAACGCACGCAAAGAAATAAGCGACATTCTGAACGGAAAAAACGACAGGTTCTTAATCATTGCAGGACCGTGTTCCGTTCATAATACGGAAGCGACTTTCGATTATGCCTGCCGGCTTTCGGTATTACGGAAAAAATATGCGGACAATTTTTATATTATTATGCGCTCGTATTTTGAAAAACCGAGAACCGTTTCCGGCTGGCGCGGCTTGATTGTACAGCCCGATTTAAACGACTTTATCAATATCGCAGGCGGTTTGGAAAAAGCCCGGACGTTTTTAATTAAACTTGCGGAAATAAAAATGCCGGCTGCCGTCGAGATGCTTGACCCGATTGTACCGCAATATATTGCCGACCTTATAAGCTGGGCATCCGTCGGCGCGCGCTCGGCGGAAAGTCAAATGCACAGAGAGCTCGCGTCCGGACTTTCGATGCCGGTCGGGTTTAAAAATACGACATCCGGTGACATATCGGCGGCGGTAAACGGAATCGCAGCGGCGCGTCTTCCGCACGCTTTTATCGGTATCGCTCGAAACGGACGTTCCGCCATTGTCCACACGGCAGGAAATGCCGACACACATTTAATTTTGCGCGGCGGAAATAAAAGAACAAACTACGACAAAAATTCGGTTTTGCATGCGGCTGCTCTTTTGGAAAATGAAAATATCCGGCCGCATATTTTAATTGACTGTTCTCACGGCAATTCACAGCGGAACCCGGAAAAACAGCCTAAAATTTTATTAAAAACCATAGCTTTACGGTTTAACAAACGGAAGCCGCTTAAGTGTGTACGCGGGTGTATGCTGGAAAGTTTTATTCAGCAGGGCTCTTGCGGAATTGAAGAGTGCGGTAGTCCAGAACATTACGGCAAATCGATTACGGACCCATGTATGAGTTGGGAATTAACCGAAAAAACAATCGATCAAGCATACAATTTGATTTTACGTGTATTAAAATGAGGTAAAAGATGAATATAGACATTTATACTGACGGAGCTTGTTCGGGCAATCCGGGTAAAGGCGGCTGGGCGTATGTGATTATAAACAAAGACGGCGGTTTGGAACTTGAGCGGGCCAGCGGAGCCGAAAAAATTACGACAAACAATCGGATGGAGTTATCCGCCGTTATTAACGCTCTTAAAAAAGCCGAACACTACTTTCCTTCACCGGACGGAGTTCTTTCGGTTTATACCGATTCGCAGTATGTGCAGCAAGGGATAAGCAGCTGGATATTTAATTGGAAAAAAAATAATTGGAAAACGGCGGCGAAACAGCCGGTAAAAAACAAGGATCTTTGGCAGGAATTGGATGCACTTTCTCAAACCTTAAAGCCAAAGTGGAATTGGATCAAAGGTCATACCGGTAATACATACAACGAACTGTGCGATGCGCTTGCAGTTATCGCAATGAAGAAAATGTAAGGGGACCTCTAAAACTTCAGTTTTTTGAAGGTGCCCGCCCTGTAAGAAATAAAAGAGCGTAGACGACGGCGTAGGTTTTGCTGAAGCGTAAGCGTAGAGAATTTTCCCTATTTTAATTTTCGGTATAATTTTCATCCATACCTTCACGCTTTTTCTTCTTCCAATTCTTTTAAAATTTTTTCATCCAATTTTATTGAAAGATTCCGTTCATGTGCAGGCAAGACCGTACCTTTCGGCGCATTTTTTGCACGGCGTAAGTATTTTACTTCGGTTGTGTATAAATCCGCACTGCCGTTCTTTCGCGCTTTGGAATAGAACACGGCAAGATTTCCTGCCTTAATCAGCACGGGAAGCGGAACGGTCTTTTTCGGTTTTGCTTTTATAAAAACATAGCCACCGGCATAATCACGAGTATGAAGCCACAAGTCTGCACCCTTTACAAAATGACGCAAAAGCTCATCATTTTCCGTTGCCGTACGTCCGACCAATACCGTCCATCCGGAACACACGAATTGCAAACCGGGTACCGTCTTCTTGTCTTTTTCTTTTTGCTGGTATGGAATTTTTTCGGCCTGAATAATTGTTTGAATGAGATACGGATTTTCTTCGTTTTTTATGCGCAACAGTTTTTTTTCCACCGTATCAATACTTTTTTTATACGCTGCAATATCATCCTTAACCGCGTCAAGCCCCGAAACGGCTTTTTTATATTTTTCATAATACGCATTTGCATTTTCTTGCGGCGATTGTAACGGATTCAGATTTATGTGTATTTTTGTATTGTTTTTTGTATAATCTTCCAATTCAATAAACGTCATTCCTTTTTTTATTAAATGTAAATTTGAAAAAAGCAAATCGCCGGTATTTTTTAAAACTTCCGCATTTGAAAATTCTTCACATTTTTTTTCCAGTTTTGCTATAGAATTCTCCAGCTTTTTTACCTTTGCGCCGAACAAATTTTCGGCTTCAGCAATCAGCGCTTCGCGGGAAATTTTAGGCGCTTTATGTAAATACCATTGTTCGACGGCAAAATTAAAAGACAGTTGCGGATCATATGTGCGGACAAAATATTCTTTTGCTGCGGTTTCTCTTTTTTCAGGTAAAATAAATTTTCCGCCCGACACTTCGGCGCGGCCGGGCTTTCTATAAAAAGCATCTATGACAATATTTTTTTTATCGGTTAAAATCATATTTGCCGCACCGCTCCACAACCGTATATAAAGAAAATAATCGCCGCCGCTTCCGGTAAGTGACAGCCGTATAATTCTGTCGTTATTAAGCTGTTCCGCTTTTTCGATTTTTGAGCCCTTTATGCGCGAACGCAGCAATTCCATAAAACGCATAGGTTTATCATACTTGGGGATTTTATTTTCAGTAGAATGAAGGCGACAGCCGCCCGCTTCAAGCGATACAAAAAGAGTAAGAGGAGCATCACTGTACAAATAAAAAACAATAGACGTATAAGAAGGCTGGATTATTTTTTGAATAAACCGGCCTTCCAATTTTAATTCATCCAAAATAACATCTATTTCTTTTGTGTTTAACGACACTAAAAAAATCCTTTAAGGAAATTTTGCACGCTTTCTTTTGCCTTATCTTTTCCTTCGTCAAGGAGCTCTTTTACTTTATCTTCGGCAAGCGAACGGATGCGCCGTTCCGCTTCAGCTTTTTTATTTTCCAATATTTTTTCGTAATTTTGAAAATCGTTCATCACTTTTTTCGCTTGCTCCGCAATTACATAAAATTTTGCAATTTCATCTTTGTAAATTTCTTTTTGTTCATCAAGCCATTTTTCGGCGAGCTTAATAACTTCAGCTTTTACTTTTTCTATTTGCCGCGTAAATTCTCTTTTTAACGCGGCCTCAATTCGGTCATCGACATCGGTCGTAACGTTAATCGAAAATTTTTCGCCTTTATTTATCGTCAGCATAACTTCCGCGTTTATCGATCGTATATCGGAAAGAATATTTTGATAAATTTCACTGATGAAGGCAGGCTCAAAATTTTCAACTTTTAAGACGCTTTGAAGAATACCGAGTTCTGCCGTAATTACGACATCGTGTGCTTTGGAAACCGTAACACCGCCTGCCGTCTTTAAAACACCGGAAAGAGAAGGAAGTGCGACGGAAGGCTGCGGCATATCAATATCAAGTCCTTCAAAAGTAAAAAACGTATCGACAAGTTCTTCCGTATATGTGCGTAAATCCACAACTCCTGATGCCGTCTCTTTCATTTTTGCATGGGAAGCATTTATGTTAATTGAAAGAGGAACCCCCAATTTATCGGCATCATTGGTTATCGCTTTGACGGTTCCGCCTATTTCAAACACATCTTTTTCAGGATGATGACTGGATAAAGAAACGTTTTTTATAACAAAAGTCGGAAGAGCATTTTTCCCGAAAACAAAAGTCGTTCCCGGCAGACGCTCCATCATTTTCGATTTTTGTGCAAGAGAAAGTTCTTTCGGTTCTTTTTCTTTTTGGGAGCTTTTTAC
>CAUUAT010000127.1:0-4160 GCA_963543195.1 uncultured Treponema sp. | reverse complement strand
CATCATCCGTAAAATCGGACGGGAATAATTCAGTAATGGAGTTCAACTCCTTATCGATGTTTTTCATAGACATTATAGTATCACACAGCTATAATTTTATCAAGACGGAAGATGAAAAATCAGCATAGTCAAGATACAAGGAATTTTATCATTGTTATTACATTTTCTACGATGTTATTATTTTATATACTATAATTATAAAATAGTATTTAATTAAGAAAAACTTAAAACATCATAAGTATTTGTTTTTTTAATACAAGTAGACGGAACGTGCATTATCAGAAGTTTTTATCATAAAAATTTTTCTAATGTCTGACTTATAAAATTTATTGCTATGGTTTTTGTCTCTTTGAAACTTTTTTTTCAAGATAACCGGAATCGGCTAAGTATTGTCTTCTGGAAACTACCAGTTCCATCAATTCCTTATACATATCAAAATTAACATCCAAAGCAATCGGAAAAACATACACTTCGGTCTCATCACAATATCTTTCGATAAAAACCGAATCCGTAACAAATCCGAGACTAATCATATTGCTTATTCTGTCAGCGCATTTTAAAATTTTTGCTTTTTGAGAGCCGTGCCGTATTATATTCTTTAAATAATCCGCCTTATTTTGCCCCGGCTTTTTTGTAACTTCCAAAACAAGCTCGTAGACAAGTCCCGATTCGGAATCAATATTCAATAATTCGTTTATATTAAAATCTTCAATATCTTCTATCACATCATGAACAAGAGATGCTTTTAAGAGAATACTGTCGATATATCCGTAATCGATGAGAATTCCCATAGTATCTATTTGGTGACGGAACATATTTCCGCCAGCATGCCGTGCTTTTCCGATTAAAGCCGTTGCGACCTGCATATATGGAGCTAAATAAATTCCGTTTAATCCCTGTAAATCTCTTGTCAAAGTAAACTCCTTGTTTATGCTTAATCAAGTCTCAATTTTATTTTACTGAATTTAAAAGGATTGTCAATTGGGCTTTGAACGGATACATACGACCGCTTGCATATCAACAATGCACTCATCGACGTATTCCAAGCAGCTTGTAATCTTTTATCATTCCGTTCGGGTAAAAACTATCCCCCTACTTCTCGTTGACGGTCAGAACTTGTACCGATAAAAAAGGTGCCGGACAGTATTTCCAGTAAGGAGGTTTTCGGAAATCATCTTCTGCCCGGCGAATTATTATAGATAAGAGACATTTCGTTAAAACGAAGTGGTGGTAATGTCTCTACTCGCGCTTATTTATAAAAGCTTTTGTATGCTCGATACGCCATTAAAATATCGACCTTGCTTACGATTTCAAAAGGTGCATGCATCGACAAAACCGGAATACCGCAGTCGACGACTTCTGTTCCGTATTTTGCAATAATGTAGGCGATTGTCCCGCCGCCGCCCGCATCAATCATTCCGAGTTCTGCAGTTTGCCAAACGACTTTGTTGTTATCAAAAATCTTGCGTACCTTTTGCAGAAATTCGGCATTGGCATCGTTTGAGCCACCCTTTCCGCCTGAACCGGTATATTTGTTAATACAGATTCCGTTACCGATATAAGCGGCATTCAGTTTTTCAAACACGGACGGGAATGCCGGATCATAGCCGGCCGATACGTCTGCCGAAAGCATATACGAACGAGCGAAAGCTCTGCGTACATCGATGTCGCTATAGTCTTTTTTTAGTGCCGCAATTTCCGCAACCATATTTTCAAAATAATATGCTTGCATTCCCGTATTCCCGACTGAACCGATTTCCTCTTTATCGGCAAAAAGTGCAACAGCTGTCCTTTCGGGATTTTCAATTTCAAGAATTCCTTTTAGCGTTGTATACGTGCAGACACGATCGTCATGACCGTGTCCTGCAATCATCGAATTATCCAAGCCTACATTTCTTGCTTTTCCGGCAGGGACGACTTCCAACTCGGCAATTCTAAAATCCTCTTCCACGATTCCGTATTTTTTATGTAAAATTTTTAAAATATTATCTTTCACGGGGTTTTTTGCTTCTTTTTCTTTACCGTCATCACCTTTTTCCGCTTTCGGTTTTTGATTTCCGACAAGGACGTTAAGCTGCTCACCCGTAATTCCTTCGGCTAAGGTTTCTTGCAATTGTTTTTTTGAAAGATGAATTAAAAGATCGCTTATAAACAAAACGGGATCTTTTTCATCTTCACCTATACATACGTCGATTTTTTTCCCTTCTTTTGTAAAAATTACGCCGTGGATTGCAAGAGGAATGGTCGTCCACTGATATTTTTTTACACCGCCGTAATAATGTGTTTTTAAAAATGCCAAGCCGGCTTCTTCATAAAGCGGCATTTGTTTTAAATCCAAACGCGGACTGTCGATGTGAGCTCCGATAATATTCATACCGTCGGTAATATCGTTTCCCAACACCATAAGCACGACGGATTTTTCTTTATTGTTTAAATAAACCTTTGAGCCTTTTTTTACGGAACCGCTTTTAATAACTTCTTCAAGCGGCTTAAAGCCGTGTGCCTTTGCTTCTTTGATGATTTGAATTGTACATTCTCTTTCGGTCTTGCCGTTATTTAAAAAATTCAAATAACCGTCCGAAAGTTTTTCCATTTCGGCAAGTTCGTTTTTATTTAGGTCTTCCCAAGCAGACTTTGCTTTGTATGCTAATTCCATAATACCTCCCTCGAGTATTTTGATAAGCATGAGTATACAATATTTTATAAATTGAAACAAGGAGGCGAAATATAAAACGGTTTATATGAAAAGTTCGTAGGCTCGGGCGCAGAGTAATTTACTGTGCAAGCCAACAAATATCGGCGGCATAAAGCACTGCCGTTACAAAACCGAATGCAAGTAATACAAGCGTATATTCTTTTGTTTCTGCAAAAGCATTACCCTCATCCGTTTTTTGTTTTACCGCATTCAGTATGTATGAAAAAATAAGAAGTCCCGCGCAAGCTGAAAACAACGCCGACAAGGCTTCAATATACGAACCGGCTTCATACAAAATAAAAAAAACGAGTGCCCAGTAAAACACCGTTTCTTTTTCTTCAATAACCGGAAATTTTGAGAGTAGCACTTTATCGGCTTCTTCCAAAAGCGAGAGAAATAAAACGGCGGCGACCGGCAAAATAAAACGAAGTCCGACGGGTATAAAGACGTAAAGATTTAAAAACCATAAAGCGTTTACCGAAATTATCAGCTTTAATACTGTTTTTAACATAAAAAAATATAATCCCGTTTTATTTCCGTAATGAATTAAAATGCGCTCAAGCCCGATCCCGTAAACGAAAATTATCGAGGAAACAAATGTGTAAAACAACGACGTTAAAAAAACATTCATTTTTTACCGCTCCTAAAAGGTAAAAGAGAATTGTGTTTTATCGAAAAAAACAGCCATGCCGACAGTGCTGATAAAACAAAAGCTCCCGCAGTTGTACCCAAAAAACGCATAGGCGGATTTTCGGAAAAATACGGAAAAGCAAGCGTTAAAAATCCGGACGGCACAGGAAGTGAAAGAGAACCGAATGCAAACAATTCCCGTAATGCCGAAAGTATTAAAGCTAAAATCGAATATACTGCAGGAAATGATAAGGATTCCGCATCAGCATAATAATTTTCCAAACTTAATAAAATAATATATGAAAATCCTAAAATATAAATAAAAAGTTGTAAACTTCCCTGCACTATCGGAAATAAGCCTTGCAGTAAAAAATTTAAAAATGCTGAAGCGGCGGCTATAAAGGTTTTTATAAATACGGTTTTACATTTATTCATTTCAAGTAAACCGGCTATTATTTCTGCAAGAAGACCGGAAAAAAATAGCACCCATACACAGCATGCAAAAATAAATCCGTAAGCAAAATTTGACGAGACGGGAATAAGAGGGCACAATCCGAACATAAAAGGAATCATAGTCTTATTTTTTACCATTTTCCGGTTTCCTTTCCATTAATTTTTTTTGTATTTTTTTTTGCACGGCGCTTATAATAAGCGGCGTAATCCCATAATAATCGGGCGTTTTATGTAAATTTATATTTCCCGTCAAGCCGCAAAATTTTACAGCTATATCGGATGCATCTTTATCCGTAAAATTATACGGATAAATAAATACCCCCTGATATGAACCGTATTTTCCGGTCATATTTATAAACAGAACATATACCGCTTCACCGTT
>CAUUAT010000126.1:0-4242 GCA_963543195.1 uncultured Treponema sp. | reverse complement strand
CAGTCAATACCGGCGAGCAACAGTTTAACTGCAACGGCGTATTGATTGAAGGAAAGCCTCCAAAAATTTCAGTTTTTAAAGATGGCTTAAATACCGTACACCCGGTATTTTCGCAGCAGGCGATTCCCCCCTCCGGCTTGCACTGCGGCCGCTTTTTTACTTATAATGCGTCGCATGAAGAAAAATGCAGATACGCAGACATCAGATAAGCGGCGGAAAATTATTACGGTTTGCGTTTTATTTTTGTTTGCCGCGGTAGGGATTGCGGTATACATCTTTTTGGGAAAACCCGTCCTATCGTTTGTAACAAATGCGGAAGCGGTTCATAATTACGTAAAACTTCATCCGATATTAAGCAGACTCTTTTTTTGTACGGCGGTTTGTTTACAGGTAATTTTTGCGATAATACCCGGCGAACCTTTTGAACTGGGTGCAGGCTACGCTTTCGGTGCAATTGAAGGCTGTGCAATTTGCCTTATCGGAATTTTTGCGGCGAGCGCCGTCATCTTTTTAGCGGTAAAACGATTTGGCAGACCCGCCGCCGAACTTTTTATTCCTCGCGAAAAACTCGATTCGATTAAAATTTTTCAAAATAAGAAAAAACTGAATTTAATAGTGTTCATCGTATTTTTTATTCCCGGGACGCCTAAAGATATACTTACGTATACCGCCGCGCTTACCCCAATAAAAACGGCGGATTGGCTTTTTATATCGACGGCGGCGCGTATTCCGTCAATTATTACTTCTACCGTTGCAGGGAATGTTTTTGCGCAAAACCGTCCCGCTCTCGGTTTTGTTTTTTTCGCTGCAGGGGGAGTGCTTGCAATAATAGGAATGCTTATTTTCCGTAAAATAAATTAAAGGACATCTCTAAAAAATGCGGTTATTCAATACCGATAGCAAATCCGTTTTTAAATCGAATTATCTGTAAAGCTTTCCGTTTTTTCGCTTTCACTCTGTTGCATTTTTTTCATTTCTCTGATATACTTACGGCTATGATTACTTTAGATGACATTGAAAACATAACAACGGACGGTTCTAACGGCGAAGCCATAGAAATTGATTCTTCAACTCTTAAAGGCTTAAAAAAAATGCCGGTTGATATTTTCGACAATGTATATCTCGGGGAAGTAAAACCGGACGCTCTTATTCTATGTATTGACGTACGCGGGTTCAGTAGTTTTTTTTGTTCGCATGATGAAAAATCCGTATTTTCCTTAATCACTTCGTTTACTTCTAATTTCTTATCATGCGTCAATCAATTCGGATACGGTTGTTCGTATTATAAACTACTCGGTGACGGTGCATTGGTAATTTGGGATAAAACCGATGCAGACACTTTACGGGAAGCTATTATGGTTTTCCAAACATATACGGAATTTTTGAAAGAAGAATTGTTTGCCCCGTATCCAGAACTCGGTCTCGGCGGTGCACTTATAATGGAAAAAGTATATAAATATGAAATTTCCGCCGAAGCGTCCCAATTAAAGTACAGAGATTATGTCGGTTACGGGATCAATTTGGCATGTCGCTTGCAAACTCTGGCAAAAAAATCGGAGCTTATAGTAAATAAAAATCTTGCCGATTTGGATGCCCTTATTACCGAAACGCGTAGCCAACCCGAATTCCTTGAAGAGCTGAACCGACTGAAAGGCGTTTATCAAGAAGACCGTCAAAACCTTTATTTTTATGCAGGAATAAAACCGGATAATTCTTTTGGAATCTGAATGTATGCAAAGCAATTCTAAAGCGGATTCAAACAGCGCTTTAGTAAAAAGCGGTTCAAAACTTTCCGTCTTAGTTTTAATTTCCCGCATCTTGGGACTTATCCGCCAGATGACAATGTCGTCTTTTTTAGGAACGGGCCCGCTGGCGGATGCGTTTACGACGGCGTTTATGCTTCCTAATCTTTTCCGGAGACTTTTTGCGGAAAACAGTATAACCGTTGCTTTTATTCCCACTTTCAACGACTGCTTGGAAAATTATAAAACGGCAAAAGACAAAAGTGCCGCAAAACGGGAACTAAACGATTTTCTGAATGCTGTATTTACCCTTGTGAGTTTTTCAACGGTGTGCGTTGTGCTGCTCGGAATTGTTTTTGCGCCGCTTATAATAAAATATTTTTTTAAAGGTCTTGCCGATTACGATTCTACGGTTTTTTTAACGCGGATTATGTTTCCGTATTTATTTTTAATTTCGCTTGCCGCTTTTTCTCAAGGAATTTTAAACGGAATTAAAGTCTTCATGCCGTCGGGCGTTACACCCATATTATTCAACATTCTGGTAATTACGTGTACTTATATTTTTTCAAAACCGTTCGGCAATCCTGCGGTTGCGATGGCTTACGGAGTTTTGCTTGGAGGGTTTGTCCAAGCGGTTTTCCAGCTTCCATTTGTGTTAAAAGCAAATTTTATTTTTAAACCGGTACACTTAAAAAACGCTTTACGGAATTCCGGTATGAAAAAAGTATTACTTTTGATAACTCCGACAATTGTCGGCATTGCCGCATATCAAATTAACGACGTAGTTTCCACTTCATTCGCGGCAGACTCAGGTCTCGGTATTGCTTCGAGTTTGCAATATTCACTGAGACTGCAAGAATTGCTGTTAGGCATTTTTGCAGTTTCAATCGGGACGGTTATTTTGCCCGACCTTTCCTCTCTCGCAGCAAAAAAAGAGTGGCAGGCATTTCAAAACCTTCTTCTTAATTCAATTAAAATCATTGCACTCATTACAATTCCCGCAACTTTTTTCTCGCTTTGTACCGGCGAGCATATTATTACATTAATTTATAAAAGCCGGAAATTCGATGAAACTTCAGTCGCCTTGACTTTCGGAATATTCCAGTTTCATATTGCAGGTCTTTTTGCAATTGCGGTAAATAGAATTATTGCTCCCGCGTTTTATGCATTAAACGATTCAAAATCGCCGACGCTGGCGGGTATCATTTGTTTCGGTGTAAATATTTTTGCAGCTTATATTTTGAAAAATTTTATGGGCGGAAACGGGCTTGCACTTGCTTTGACGCTGGCAAGTTTTATCAATACAGTGATTTTATTTATATTTTTACGCAGAAATAAAAATTTGAATATGCTGAACTTAGTTGTACAGTCAACCCGTTTTATTGTGAAAATATGTATATTTTCGGTTATTGCATCTTTACCTCTTTACTTTATCGGCGAAAAACTTTACGCTCCGTTTTCAAGGTTCGGAAAAATAATTGCACAAGGATTTCCTCTTTTTGTTTCGTTTATTCTGTTTGCGGCAATAGGAATTGCCCTTTTATTTGTATCAAAGGATCAAACGGTTTCGGTAATTTTGCAAAGATTTCCGAAAAAGAAAAACTTCTTAGGCTCAAAAGTATTTTTACCGGAAAAATAGTTTCTTCTGATGCAGAAATTAAAACTCTTCTTTTGTCTATGCCTTATCTATATCTTCATTTCCCGGATTATAATTCCTTATCCGAAACCCTCTTGGATAAACATTTTTTATCCCGTGTAAGAATTGAGATAGAATATTTTTTAAAAATACATCTGACAAATGAAAATTTTATCAATTAAGAAAAGGTTAAAGCTTTACTAAAATTCATATCGTATAAATTTTTTGTAATGCGGCTATTCATTTCATATGCCCATTGAATTTTTTCTTTTGCTTCATTTATCCAATTATTGTTTTTTCCTATTTTGATGGAGTCCGTTAAGTACTTAATAGCCTGATAAAGAGCTTGAGATATTTCAACTACGATTTCATCGCCGAATCCTTCCGACAAAGGATGTGCGCAAAGATAATCCCGTGACCAAAAAATTTTATCTAATCCCATTTTATATAAAAAAAGAGACTTGTCCGAAACATGTTCGGCTTTTTTATCTCTGTTAATAAACCTATATTTTCCATTTACTTTCATTTTTTCATATTCATCACTTATTATTTTAGATTCGCTCTTGGAGTTTTTTTTTATATTTGAATACACATGGTTTAAAATCATCATGTATTTATCATATTGGGTTTTATTGTTTGTATACATATCGGGATGATATTTTTTTACAAGAGTATAATATTCTTTTTTTATTTCTTCTTTTGGAATACTTTGTGCTATTGTAATAAATTTTTTTATATCATCCTTAAAACTGTCCTGTGATGTCATAAGAATAATTATAATAGAGTATATGTAAGTAGTCAATTGGATGGAAATTTAAAAACTTTTATCCTGAGTTTCGTCCTCTTGATAGTATTTTGCTTGTG
>CAUUAT010000125.1:0-4274 GCA_963543195.1 uncultured Treponema sp. | reverse complement strand
CCCCCCCCCCCCCCCCCCCCCACCGCCCCCCGGCCCCCCAAAAACACAAAAATCCACAACCCCGGGGGGGGGGGGTAGTGTACTCTTTTCTATCATTTTGTCAAGGCTCCTTTTAATTCCTTATGACAGACCGTATTCTATACCTATTCGTTAGAAAATGCAAGATAGGGAAAAACGTTTGTATTACTAAAGGGCATCTCTAAAAACCTTGTTGGATTTTTGAAAGATGCCCAGCTAGTTTTTTCTGTTTTAGTTTTATAATACCGGTTTAGTTTTGCGTTTGCGGTATACTCGCATATCCGCTAATCGACGGGCTCATTCGTAATCGGGTTTTCCAATTCGGTATCAGCCTGCTTTTAAGTTTTTTTTAATGCGGACGGAGCACAATTCCAAAATAATTGCCGTTCCGAAAATCATATATGAAATAAAGCCGACCTCGCGTATATTAAAATTTAAGCTGCCGGACATAAAAAGCTCGCAGCCTATTCCGCCCGCTCCTGCGGCCGCTCCTACGGCGACGGCGTTGGCAAAATTGATTTCAAACCGGAAAAAACTCCATGAAATTAAACTTGTAATTGAAGAAGGCAGCACCGCCTGCATAATTATTTCGACGTATCCTGCGCCGCATGCTTTTAGCGCTTCAATCGTTTCTTTATTTATTTGTTCAAAACTTTCCGAAAAACCTTTAACCAAATATGCCGTGCTATGAAAACTCATTCCCAATATTGCAGCTTCGGCTCCCAGTCCGGTAACTACCGAAAAAATTAAAACCCAAATGATAGTCGGAATGGCACGGATAAACGACATAAAAGCCCTGACGGTTTTTGCGATATAGCTATTCGAAAGATTTTCGGAAGCGGCAAGCCCTAAAACAAAAGCGGATACAATTCCCAATAATGTAGTAAGAACGGCAAGTGCCAAACTTACACAAAGCGAAAAAAATAATTCCTGCACCGAATACGACTTTGAAAGTCGCGCACCTAAAAACATTTTTCCGGCATAATTAAAAAAAGAGGCGCTTGCTTTTTTTATTCCGTCTTTCGGTACGTCAATGTTTATGAGTGTTACGGTCGTTATAAATGCAAGGAAACATAAAATAATTATAACTAAAAACCGTTGTTTGGAAAATTTCCGTATTGCCGTTCTTTTTTTCATTTTATAAAAGCCCCTTTCGTACTTTGTTTGAAACGGTATCGATAAACAAAACCGAAAAAGCAAGTACAAAAATAATCAATCCCGCGCCGTCGTATCTAAAGCTTTTAAAATATAAATTGAATAAAAAACCGATTCCCGTGCCGGTTAATATTCCGATTAAAGCCGAATCGCGTACGTTATTTTCGACCGTATATAAAAGCCACGAAACGAGACCCGGCGCCGCATTGGGAAGTACACTTTGAAATACGGCGGAAATATACGGCGCGCCGAGTGCCCGTAAAGCTTCAAAAGATTGTGAAGACGTTTCGTCAATCATTTCTTTAAAAGCCCGCAATAAGTGCCCGAACGTAACGATCGACAATGCGGCAAAACCCGTAAAATTATTTTGCTTAAAAGAAAATAATAAAAGCAGTGCCCATGCGACTAACGGAATATTTCTGAAAAAAGAAGCGGACAAGGTAAGTGCTGTTTTAAAAAAACGGTTGACTCCCGTCGTTTCGGCTCCGAACACTGCACAAATAAAAGCGAGAAGCCCCGCCGCAGTTGTTGCGGAGGCGGCAATTGCACACGTTTGTCCGAAGCTTTTAAGAATTACGGGAAGATAGATTATGCTTTCACTGTTCGGAATAAAATTTTTAAAAAGCCATGCAAAACCGGACGGCAGTTTTAAAATAACCGAAAGGCTTTTCAAGCCTGCGACGGATGCCGAAATACGATAAACGGTAAAAAACAAGAGTATAAGTGCGGCGGCTTTCAGTTTTTTTAATAAAAAGAAATTTTGTTTTTGCAGTTCCGAAAACGATTTCGGTTTTGCGGGTAGTCCGGCAGGTTTTACCGACAAAATCTTTTTATGGTCTTTATTTGTTTTTAAGTCGAATTTCATTGCGCATACCCGCCGGTATTTTCAACTCGGGATCCCGTAAAAACTTCGTTATATAAAACGGCTTCTGTTAATTTTTCCGGCACATCGTTAAATACAAGTTCTCCGTTCCGTAGTGCAATAATGCGTGCCGCATATTTTTTTGCGTAATCGATTTGATGCAAATTGATTATGCAGGCAATATGTTTTTTTATCGAAAATTCTTTTATGTAATTTAAAACCGTTTCGGAAGATTGCGGGTCAAGGGATGCAATGGGTTCGTCGCAAAGTAAGAGCTTCGGATTTTGCATAAGCGCCCGTGCAATACCGATCCGTTGTTTTTGCCCGCCTGACAGTTCGCTGCACCGCCGATAGGCGAATTCTTGCATTCCGACCGTTTCCAAAAGAGAAAACGCCGTTTGTTTTTCTTTTTCCGTATAAAAACCGAAGGCACCGCGGTATGCCGGAACGGAACCCAGACAGCCGTGCAGGACGTTTTCGACGGCATTGAGGCGTTCGACTAAATTATAATTTTGAAAAATCATTCCGATGTTTGCCCGCATTTTTTTTAAGTTTTTCCGTGAGATTTTTCCTACGCTTTGAGCATCGAAAAAAATTTCGCCGTCGTCGAAATTTACTAAGCGGTTGATACAGCGCAGCAGGGTCGATTTTCCCGCACCGGAGGCGCCTATGACCGCAATAATTTCACCTTCATCCATAGTAAAAGAAATATGTTTGAGTGCTTTACAGCCTGAGCGATATGTCTTGCAGACGTTTTTAAATTCTAAAATCAAAAAGACCTCCCCAACCGGATTTACGGTAATGAAAAAGCCTTTTAAGAATATCTTAAAAGGCTTTTTCATTTTTTAACCGCTGTTTTCCGATACCGTATTTTGTTTAACGGGCTTGAAAAACGAATCTCCTCGGTTTCAGTTAGATATGTTCAAACCGCGCCGTAAAGAATCTGAGCTGACGCGGCTCGTAAACGAATTTAAGACCGCGGATAACTTCTTTGTGTTTGAATAATTTAATAACGGCGTCGGCTACAATGTCCATATGTTTATAGGTATACACACGGCGCGGAATTGTCAAACGTACGGTTTCGAGTTTGGGGATATGATTTTCGCGGGTTTTGGGATCGCGACCTGCCGAGACGACGCCGCGTTCCATGCTGCGCACGCCCGATTCGATGTAAAGCTCGGCAGCCAAAGCCTGAGCAGGGAACTGCATTTGATCCAAATGCGGGCAAAAGCGGCGTGCATCAAGGAAAATTGCATGCCCGCCTGCCGGTTCGATAATGGGAACGCCCGCTTCTAAAAGTTTATCACCTAAATAGCGTACTTGTTTAATTCGGTGTTCAATGTATTCAAACTGCAAGGATTCGCGTAATCCGATTGCCATCGCTTCCATATCGCGACCTGCCATACCGCCGTAAGAAGGCATACCTTCAAAGACGACAACGATTTCTTTTGCGGCTTGGAAAAGTTCATCATCGTTCATACAGAGAAAACCGCCGATATTTACGATGCAGTCTTTTTTACCGCTCATTGTGCAGCCGTCGGCATAGCTGAACATTTCGTGTACGATTTCTTTTATCGTTTTATTTTGGTAGCCCGCTTCCTGCTCTTTAATAAAATAAGCATTTTCCACACAACGGGTTGCATCAAAGAAAACTTTTATTCCGTGCTTTTTGGTCAGAGCCCGCACTTCCTTCATATTTTTCATGGAAACAGGTTGCCCTCCTGCGAGGTTTACGGTAACCGCCAAACAGACATAGGCTATGTTTTCGGCTCCCTTTTCATTGATAAGTTTTTCAAGTTTATTTAAATCGATATCTCCCTTAAACGGAACATTTTTTCCCGCATCGTGGGCGTCATCCTTGATAATGTCCACAAAAATACCGCCGTTTGCTTCCTGATGATAGCGAGTCGTCGTAAAATACATATTTCCGGGAACATATTGACCGGCTTTAATTGCGATGCGCGAAAGAAGATTTTCCGCCCCGCGCCCCTGATGGGTCGGAACAAGGTGTTTAAAACCGAAAATTTCTTGAACGGTTTGTTCTAGATGATGAAAGTTGCGGCTTCCCGCGTAGGCTTCATCTCCGATCATCATGCCTGCCCACTGCTTATCGCTCATAGCGTTGGTGCCCGAGTCGGTGAGAAGGTCGATATACACGTCTTCCGAGTTAATAAGGAAGGTGTTGTATCCCGCTTCTTTGGCGACTTTTTCCCGCTGCGTTCTGTCAATCATATTGACG
>CAUUAT010000124.1:0-4310 GCA_963543195.1 uncultured Treponema sp. | reverse complement strand
GCCGAAATTGAAGCAAAATGCATACCCGCTGCGGTTACCGTCCTTTCGCTAAAACGGAATTCGTATTTCAGCATTTTTGCAAGCCGCTCGGCTTCATTTCTGCCTACGGCAATAAACATTCTTCGCAAGGTAGGATATGCAATATCAATTTGCCTGTTAATTTCGGTTTCGAGAATCTTTACCTTGTCGAGCATTTTCATCAGTTCCATAACAAGAATTTCTCGTTTTTGTTCAAGTAAATCATATCCGTCTTTTGCAACGGCAAGCTGCTCGGTAAGCGAGAGTAAATTTGATTTCGTAGGCGCTATATTTAGTTTTGCCATACCGGTACCGTATTCTAACTGAAAAGTGATGACGTTTCAGATGTCTCTTGCGCCGCCGCAGGCTGCACAATCATATCCGCTTGCGGAAGTTCTGCAAGAAGTTCCGCACTTATGTTGTTCCGCGCCGCATCCATATACTTTGCAATAAATGCGGGTTTAATTCTATATAAATCTTCTTTGGGTAAAACGGACAAAAGCGCCCAGCCGATATCCAGCGTTTGTGTTATAGAGCGGTTTTCATATTCGCTTTGGTTTAAAAAGAATTTTTCAAATAAGTCGCCGAAACGGAGATATTGCTTGTCGGCGGAAGAAAGCTCTTCTTCTCCGATAATTGCCGAAAGATTTCTGATGTTTTTCACTTTTGAATACGCAGCAAAAAGCTGGCTGGAAACATCTTTGTGGTCTTCCCGCGTCATGCCTTCGCCGATACCGTCTTTCATAAGACGCGAAAGACTCGGCAAGCCCGCAACCGGCGGATATACGCCTTTTTGGAACAGCTCTCTGCCTAATACGATTTGCCCTTCGGTTATATAGCCGGTAAGGTCGGGAATGGGATGACTTATGTCGTCGTTGGGCATCGTTAAAATAGGAATCTGCGTAATGGAACCTGAAGAATCTTTTATTTTGCCGGCGCGTTCATAAAGTTCGGCAAGGTCGGAATAAAGATAGCCCGGATAACCTTTTCTTCCCGGCACTTCGCCCCTCGTTGTAGAAATTTCGCGCAATGCTTCGCAATAGTTTGTCATATCGGTCAGAACAACTAAAACATGGTTGCCTTTTTCAAACGCTAAATATTCGGCGGCGGTAAGCGCGCACCGCGGCGTAATAATTCTTTCGATGGAAGGCGCGTCCGCAAGCGATAAAAACATAACGACCCGTGAGAGCACGCCGGTTTGCTCAAATGTATCGATAAAGAAACGGGCGACATCGTATTTTATTCCCATACCTGCAAAAACCATAACGAATTGTTCATCGGCGGAAAGGATTTTAGCCTGTCTGATTATTTGAGCTGTCAGTTTATTATGCGGCAATCCGTTGCCCGAAAATACCGGCAATTTTTGCCCCCGTATCAAAGTATTCATTCCATCAATAGCGGAAATACCGGTTTGAATAAAATCACGCGGATAAATACGCGCAAACGGATTTATCGGGTTTCCGTTTACGTTCCGCATCTCGGAAGAAAAAAGTTCAGGATAACCGTCTGCCGGATTTCCCAAACCATCGAAAATTCGCCCCATTAAGTCTTCGGATACACGTAGTTCCATCGGTTTTTCTAAAAATTCCACACTCGTTTCCGTAAGATCAAGCCCTGATGTTGTTCCGAAAATTTGTATAACGCAATATTTTTCAGAAAGGTCTATAACCCTTCCGGTTCTTATAGTTCCTGCTCTGTCCCGCACGGCGGTAATTTCACCGAAAAAAGCGTTATCTCTCCGCTTTACGATTATAATCGGGCCGTCTATCGACGCAAGTCCTTTATATTCAATCCCTTTCATTTTTGTGCCCGCCAAATACTAACACATTCCGATAAGTTTTTCAATATTAAGCTCTCCGGCATAGCACGGAACCGTTATCGACCAATTTCCCAAAACTTGAGGTGAAATTTCACCGAAAATTCCTATTTGCTCGTTACGGTATAAAATACCCGCCTGCCGCCCTTTTATAAAACGCGGGTCTTCCGTTTCGCACACGGTGTAGCCGACATCCAAATAATACAAAAGATTTGCCGTTTCGCTTGCCGCATCGTTGAAATTTGCATTTTGGGCGGCAGTTAAAAAACCGAAACTTTGTGCCGTTTTTGTCCCCGTAGAATCAGTTTCACACAAAAATGCAATTTTTCCGATTTCAAAAATTTTATGCGGATATACGGCGTTTGCCGAATTCATTTCAGCATTCAACAAAGACGGAATAATCGACGGGCGTACAAATTGATAATTTTCCGACATAGGATTGGCTATTTCAATTACGTCCTTTCCATCAATACACATCCGCTCGATATAATCTTTTTTTGAACCGAGATAATTAAAAATCATTTCTTGATAGCCCATACCTACCGCCAATTTTTTTATTTTGCGGCTTAAAAGAGTTTCCGGTAAAAGCCGTCCGACGGTAAATTCGGCAGGTATTTCGGGCGTAAACGAAGAAACGTTTTGCCCCATCATCACATCTTCGATTATATCAACTTCGTGCAAAAAGTCGTTTCTATACGGCGAAGGGAATACGGTTATCAGCCCGTCTTTAATTTCAGCTTTGCAGTCCGTCTTTTTTAATGCAGCTGCAATTTCTTCAGGAGAGAAATCCGAACCTAATAGTTGATTTACCGCTTTAACGGAAGTGTGTGCCGGCGTTTGAAAATAATACGGCGTCGTTATGGTTTTTCCGAATTCCGTCTCATACGGGTATTCTATTTTTACCGGTAAAATCCGATAGCCTGCATCCGAAAAATCACAAGCCGTAATGTTGGCGGCAAGTAAAACGGAAGTTATATCGATTCCGGTAAATTCGACAAACAGGTCGCTGTCGCCGACTTTTACCGCTCCGATTTCTGCGCTGTTAATGATAGGCGGCATTGAAAGAATTCCGCCGGCAGAATCTTTTAAAATCGGAAAAAACCGTTTGTCTGCAATGATCGCTCCGTATTCAACACCTTTTGGGTGTTCTTTTAGAATTCGGCGGCACGTTATAGATGTTTTCATATCGAGGGGAATAAACGAAGTGTTATCGGGATCGGCGGCGGTATAAGAAACCGGCCATCGGATAAAAGCATCGCGGTATACACCCATCGATACGGACTTTCGTTTCCGTCCGAAATTACGGCACAGTTTTTCTTGTGTTTGGATAATATCTTGGAGCATAAGCGAGTCGACGGGCTTACCGGAAATAACAAAGCCTGCAGCAAATGGGCGTATATCTTGTAGCTCCGCAGAGACTTCTACGGTTCTTTCAGCTGAAGGTTTTTCTATGTTTTTGGACGAAAGGAATTTTTCATATTCCGTATTATTTGAAGCCGCTCCTGCATATATTTTTAATAAACGGGTAAGTCCCGCCGTCGACCATAAATCGGGACGGTTCGTATCGTTTAATTCTATTTTGATAATGCGTTCTGTTTCAGGCGCCTTGCTATCGGGTTTTTCATCCAGTTCGGCTTTTGCGGATGTTAAAACTTCTTCAAGCGTATCATAATCATACCGTTTACCGAGCATTTTAAAAAAAAGGCTTTCATTCACTTCGATTTTAGGCATTTTCTCCTCCAATAGGCTGAATGCGGTACTATATCACAAATGAGATTTTATTTCCAGTGTTTTTTTACAGAGTAAGGAAGAGGGGTTAAGCAAGTAAACCGCTTTTTTGAGAAACATTTCGGCGTCGATATTCAAGTTTTAGGGAACCTCTAAAAAACTAACCGAGTTTTTTGCAGATACCCGATAATTATACCGATTACTAAGTGTATTTTTTTGTTTTTGCCATTATTTTCACTTGCGGTTATACTATATTTTTTACGACTACCGTCAAGCGTAAGCCCGCCGTCTCACGTTTTTTTAAACCGATAGGCTTTTCGGTAAATAAAGGGTACCCCGCGCACGTTTGCGGCAAAAAAGTGAAGATATTAAAAAGTTTTATGATAACGGTTCAGACACTTTTTCACAGTAGCCGGCTACAGAGGGACGGAATGACCGACCACATAAGGTCGGAGTGTACGTCACGGTAATGACGGTCTGAGCGTAAGCATAATGACGGAGCGACCGTAAGCATACTTACGTAGTAAGCGTAAAGGTAATGCGGGTGTTCCCCGCGGCGTAGAGCGGGAATGACCTGCAACATTTTGTGATCATAGTTAAAAACGAATTTTTTACAGAATATAAAAACCCGGGAACTCTACGGCACAAAAAGAATTAGTCTGCCGCTGCTTCCTTCCGGATCTGACGGGGTTTGAAAAACCTTTTTTGCATAGGTCCCGGGACGGAGAGAGAGGGATTCGAACCCTCG
>CAUUAT010000123.1:0-4420 GCA_963543195.1 uncultured Treponema sp. | reverse complement strand
TTAAAAAAAGTTAAAAAAACTACTTGACTTTTATCGAAAATAGGCTATAATTAAATCATAAGGCGGAGGCGTGAGGCGCTGGCGGGTGTATACAGGCCACCACGTTGGGCCGTCAAGAGGTTTACATCCGGTAAAAACTTGAGCGCAAGGTTCGGTTTCGTAAACCTCTTATTTTTTTATCTTGCTTATTTTGCCATCCCAGATTAACCAAACCTCTTTTAATTTTTCCAGACCCCTTTCCATATTTAAAGCGTCCTCCAGTTTTTTACCTTGCAACTTACTTTTATCTATCATTTTTACTTTTTTGGGAATAGCTTCTTTAATAAGACCTTTAGTTTTTTCTATAGCATCTTGTCTTGTGTATTTTTTTTCTCCCTTCAAGTTTAATACTATTATTTCCGGTTTTTGTTGAATAGCTTCTCTTAATCTTTCTTCAATTTTTTTCTTTGCAGAACTTTTTATTTCTTTCATTTCGACAATTTTATCAAGTTTCGTTATAATACCTTCGGGGTTTTTCATTCCATCTATTTCGAAATTATAAATTTTTACGAAGTTTTAAAAAAGAATTTTCCGGCTCTTAAAAACGAAATAAAAAGCACGCTTCACAGCCGCGAACTTCACCGGAGGGCTCATATTATTTATGAAAATCCTGCAATGTTTGACAAAATAAAACGGGCGTGGGCAGTTTGGATGATTGCCAATACGTCATTTAATAATAGCTTTATTTCCGGCTTTTCAAAAGACAAAAACGGCAAAGCTACTCGAAGTGCTTTAAGCAAGATAGACGACTTCTCAGACGAGATTGCCGGAAGAATTAAAAAAGCTCAAATTGAATGCCGCGATGCTTTAAAAATCATCTGCGAAAATGATAGCAAAAATACCTTTTTCTACGTTGACCCGCCATATGTCGGCGCCTGTCAAGGACACTACGACGGATACACGCAAGAAGACTTCGATGCTTTAATTACCACACTTTCCAAAATCAAAGGGCGCTTTTTGCTTTCTTCTTACCGAAATAAATCGCTCACCAAAGCCGTCAAAGCCTCTCGCTGGCATCAAATCGAGTTGAAGATTAACAATTGTCCCAGTAGATCAACGACTCGCACCAAGATTGAAGTTCTAACGGCAAATTATCCTATCACGCTTGCAGGCTAACTCTACAGGTCAAACGGTGCATTTGTTTGGCAATAGCGAAGTCCACGGTATAAATGGCACCGTTTGCTTTGGCGACGAGTTTGCCTTGCAGCAAACACCACGTATTATAACATACCTCTCCTTGCGTTCTCGAAAGTACATGAATAAGCCTTTTAAAAATGCTTGCAATTTTTATAAATATGATGTATCATTTCCGCCGTAACATCAGCTGTTAAAAAGGAGTCATTATGGTATTTTCAACCGATAAAATCAGAACGCTGGCCGTCGCCGGGCACGGTCAATCCGGTAAAACAAGCCTTGTAGAACATTTACTGTTTTCGACGGGTGTAATCGATAAAACGGAATCTACCGATTCGGGAAAAACGGTTTCGGATTATACCCAGGAAGAAATAGAGCGGAAAATTTCAATATATTCGACGCTGGTCAATATACAAAAAGACGATAAGCTTATAAACGTCTGGGATACTCCGGGCGCATCCGATTTTATCGGTGAAGTCATTTCAGCATTCCGTTCATCGGAAGCCGCAATAATGGTTTTGGATGGCCGTTCGGGAGTTCAAATTGAAACTATAAAATATTGGCGCGATTTGGACAGACGAAATAAACCTCGTCTTGTTTTTGTAAATAAAATGGATGAAGAGCGCGCCGATTTTGACAACTGCATCGCCGATGTAAAAAAGCAATTTTCGGTTGATGTGTTTCCCGTTACAATTCCTATCGGGAAGGGAGCGGATTTTACGGGCGTTATTGACGTATTACACGGCACGGCATATAAATTTGAAAACGGAAAAGAAACCGAACTCCCCATTCCCGATGAATACCAAAGCAAATACAAAGAAGCGCTTGAAGTGTTGGAAGGTGCGGCAGCGGAAGGCGATGAAGAACTTTTGGTAAAATTTATAGATGAGGGAGAACTTTCCCCCGAAGAGATTTCACGCGGTTTAACGCTTGCAATGGCGGATAATAGAATTGTGCCGCTTTTTGCCGGATCGGCATTAAAAAATGCAGGCATCAGTTCTCTTGTACGGTTTATCGCCGAAATCCTTCCGTCACCTGAAGGAACCCTTGAGCGCACCGTCGATAAAGACGGGAATGAAACGTCCGTTAAACTTGAAGAAAATGCCCCTTTTTCGGCAATCGTTATCAAAACGTCAAACGATCAATTTTCAGGACGGCTTTCGTATGTTAAAATAATTACCGGCAAACTGACCGCCGATACCGAAGTGTATAACTTGCGCGAACAAAAAAAAGAGCGCATCGGAAAAATTTATAAACCGTGCGGGAAAAAACTTACGGAAATAAAAGAACTTTCCGCAGGCGATATAGGCGTTTTAGTAAAACTTGCAAACACAAAAACGAATGATACGCTCGCCTATTCGGCGGATGCGGTTCCGTTTGTACGGCTTAGAACACCCGAACCGATTTATTCACTTGCGGTTTCCGCGCTCGACAAAAAGAATGACGATAAAATAAGCGAGCAGCTTTTTAAAGCGTGTGAAGAAGATATGACTCTTTCTTTTGCATTTAATTCGGAGACCAAACAAAATGTTCTTTCGGGAATGGGCGACTTGCATACGAATATTGTGTTGGACAAACTTCAAAAGCAGTCGAAGGTAGAATTGCAGACTTCAATTCCGAGAATCGCATACCGTGAAACCATCAACCGAAAAGCACAAGCCGAATATACGCATAAAAAACAGTCGGGCGGACACGGACAATTTGGGCGCGTCGTTTTGTCGATTGAACCTCTTCCGCGCGGAGAAAAATACAAATTTACAAACGCCGTTTTCGGCGGCGCGATTTCCAAAGGCTACATACCCGGCGTTGAAAAAGGCGTACTTGAGGCTATGCAGCGGGGTGTTTCGGCAGGCTATCCTGTTGTCGATGTCGCCGTAACGGTTCTTGACGGAAAAGAGCATCCCGTCGATTCTTCCGAAATGGCGTTTAAAATTGCAGCCCGCAACGCTTTCAAAGACGCAATGCGGAATGCCGGTCCCATCCTTCTTGAACCCGTTATGAACTTGACGGTTTTCGTCGAAAATAATTATTTAGGCGATATAATGAGCGATTTATCTTCCCGACGCGGAAGAATTTTAGGGCAGTCGTCTCCCGCAAGCGGAATTGAAGAGATAAGAGCGCAAGTTCCGCACAAAGAACTTTTGCGGTATGCCATAGATTTACGCTCAATGACAAGCGGTACCGGTTCTTTTGAAATGTCTTTCGATCATTATGATCCCGTCTCCGGTAAAATTGCCGATGAAATAATTACGGAAGCGAAAGCGTTTATGGAAGAGCAGGAAGAATAATCCGAAAAAGGGGCTTAAAAGCCCCTTTTTTTTACGATAAATCTTTCCGTGTAAATACTATTTTGGAAATAAGCGCATATCCTACGGCTTCATCCGCATCAAGCCAGCAGTCGCGATCGGTATCCTTTGCAACTTTTTTTTCATCGACTCCGGTCTCCTCCGAAATCAGCTTATTTATTTTTACGCGCATTTTTTCAAGCTCGCGCGCATGAATTTCGATTTCGGTTGCAACACCTTTCATTCCCGAAAGCGGTTGATGGATAAGGTAGTGACTGTTCGGCAGCCCGATTCTCCGTTCTTTTTGCGCTGCAAGAAGAACAATTGAGCCTGCGCTTGCAACGAGACCCATTCCCACCGTGTAAACCGGCGGCTTAATGAAGCGTATCATATCAAAAAGCGCAAAACCGGCATCAGCATCTCCACCCGGCGTATCGATGTAAATATAAATAGGTTTCGTCGCCGAAATTGATTCCATAAGCAAAAGCTGCCTTATAATTTTTTCGGAAAGGTCTTTATTTATTTCTCCCGTCAAAAGTATTTGACGGGTATTTAAAAATTTCTGCGCAAGCTGCTCCTGTCCGTCCGCTTTTTTTGTCTTTTTTCCGTCCGTTTCTTCTTCATTAGAAAAGTACATATAATCTCCTCAATTAAAAAATAATATTTTGGAATTATATAAAAATTTTTTAGTAGTGTATACAGGCGGCGGCAACGATGCACGGAAATTAATTTTTGTTCGTTATATGTAAGAAAAAAGATAAACTGCTACACTGCCCGTACGAGGTGGAAAGAATAGAAGATGCACTTGAAGTGCTTGAAACGGAATGGGAATTGAAGCGGGTATTTTTGCAGCATAAAAGATGCGGTTATCATCGGCGATTTTGCAAGTGTGAACGGCCGTGATAACCTCACCCAAGCGATAGCGTTACGTCTTACGACCGCATCGCAGAAACGAATAAGGA
>CAUUAT010000122.1:0-4509 GCA_963543195.1 uncultured Treponema sp. | reverse complement strand
CTGTGCGCGGATAAAGAAGAAAGTGAGGTCTTGTCGCAGCAAATAAACCGCTTAATCGAATATTTTAAAATTCTCGATAAATTTGCGGATCCAGATGCGGGGAATTCCATGTATGCGCTGCATGATGAAACCGAGCTGCGCCCAAATACAATAAAGGAAAGCATACCGCAAATTTATTTAAAAAAAATGACGGACGAGTATATGGACAATTATTTTAGGGTTCCGAAAGTTTTGGGCTCGGGAGCATAAGCGGTATGATAACAAATTTAACTTTTACGCAATTGCGAAATAAATTGAAATCGAAAGAACTTACGGCACTGGAGATTATGCGCGCATTTAAAGCGGAGTATGAAGCCGACTTGCGAGCCGAAATTCCGCTAAACGGGTTTTTGGAATTTTTTGACGATGCGGAAGAAAATGCGAAAAAGGCGGACGCTTTACTGCAAGGCGGCGTCTCATTCGATGAAAAACCGCTTTTAGGACTACCGATTGCCGTTAAAGATAATATAGCAATCAAAGGAAAACTATGCACATGTTGCAGTAACGCGCTTAAAAACTATTACGCACCGTATAACGCAACCGTAATTGCGCGCCTTTTAAATGCCGGAGCGGTTTTAATGGGCAGAGCGAATATGGACGAATTTGCAATGGGCTCTTCTACGGAATTTTCATGTTACGGACCGGCTCATAACCCTGCAGACAGGACTCGCACACCGGGAGGCAGCTCCGGAGGTTCCGCAGCGGTCGTCGCTGCAAACCAAGCGCCGCTTTCTCTCGGCACCGAAACGGGCGGTTCGGTCCGCCTTCCCGCTTCATATTGCGGTGTTTACGGTTTAAAACCGACATACGGACTTTTAAGCCGCTACGGTGTAACGGCATTCAGTTCTTCGCTCGACCAAGTCGGACTTTTCGGAAAAGAAGCTGCGGACATCGGCTTGTGCCTTGCGGTACTATGCGGAAAGGACGAAATGGATGAAACGTCCGAAGCCGCCGATTTTTCTTCGCTTTTACACCTAATCCCATATTCAAAAGATGAAATTGCACAAATGAAATTTGCGGTGCCTACCGAATTTATGCAAGCGGACGGCTTAAACGCGGAAGTAAAAGACGTGTTCGACCAAGTCCGCCGTTGGCTCTTGCAACTGGGCGCAAAAGTCGAGGAGGTTTCGATTCCCGTTTTGGACGCTTCCATTCCAACCTATTACACGCTGGCAATTTCGGAAGCGGCCAGTAATCTTTCGCGCATAGACGGAATCAGATACGGCATACGGGAAGACGCGGGCAAAGGAAACGACGAGTTGTATATCCGGACAAGAAGCTGCGGTTTCGGACCGGAAGTTAAACGCAGGATTATAACCGGTAATTATGTTCTTTCAAAAGAATATTCCGGCGATTGTTACGAAAAAAGTTTAAACGTACGCGCAAAAATTGAAATGGGCGTAAACGACGTTTTAGATAAATACGATTTTATAATTTGCCCGACAAGCCCCACTCCGGCTTTTAAATTAAATGAAAAAATAAACGATCCGATAGCAATGTACCTTTCCGACTTATTTACGACATTCGTAAATCTTGCGCATATTGCGTCGCTTTCCGTGCCGGCAGGCAAAAACAGTGAAGGGCTGCCGATAGGTGTTCAATTTTGCGGCAAGCGGTTTTCGGAAGAACGGATTTTACGGCTCGCAAAGGCGTGGGAAGAGCGGCAGTCGTAAAAATTTATTCGACGGCTTTCCGTTTTAACAGCATAAGAGAATCTTTTGACAGTTTATCGCCTGCTTGTATTCCCATTCTCGCGAACATTCCCTGCGGAACTTCTAAAGCGTACCGGACAAAATAAGTACTTGCCGTTACTTGCAGACTGTAAGGAGCCATATCGAATATTTCGCGGATTATGCCCGAAGCGTCGATAAATGCGATCGAAAGAGGATGCGGCGTATCTTTCATCCAAAAACGCATTTTTTCATCTTCTTTGTAAACAAAAATCATTCCCGTTCCCTCGGGAATGATTTTACGTTTCATAAAGCCGTACGTTTTTTGTTCTTGAGTAAGCGCAAGTTCAACCGTTATTTTGCCGCCACCCGATTCGTCTGCCGAAACTTTTTCTAAAAAAATATCGGTTTTTTCGTTTTTCGGTTCTGCAGAGCACGCAAGACATAAAAGTGCCGCCGAAAACAGGCAGCAGAATTTTTTATAAATCATTTATAAATTCCTCGCGGAGAATATCCGTATATGCTTCGTCGGTTTTACTTTTTTCAATCAGTTCATTAAAAACCGCCATATCAATGTATTTCAACGCAAGCGGACGTTCTAAAATCATCGCGGCAGATTCGGTTTTCCATGTTGAATGCTGCGGGTCAAGCGTATCAGGTTCGCCGTATTTTTTACATAATGCGGAATAGACCGAATAATAGTCTATTTTATCCGTATCCATTTGAATAATGATGATATACAGCTTTTCTTCATAAAATTGAAACCATGCCCGCTTAATGTTCGAATTTCCTGCCGTTTCGATTAAGCTGCGGTTTTTTCCCGCCAGCAACGAAACATCACGGTCGCCGCGGTAACCGAAAATCGAATCCTCTAAAAGAGCCGTTTTTACGCTTTCAATATCCATTCCGAGTGCAATTTTCCTGTAGCCCTTCGGCAATTCCGCAAATGTTTTTTTTTCACTGTCCTCCGGATTTTCTTTATCTTCGGGAAAAGAGGTTTCCGTAGGCGGCATAGCGTTTTCCTGAGCGAAACAAAAACCGAAAACTAAAAAAAGTATACAAAATATAATTTTTTTCATACATTATGCCCAATAGGTGCCGTTTTTTGCACGCGCATTCATTCTGGATTTTTCTATTTCCTGCATCTTTTTAAAATATGCGGCCTGTTTGGAAAGTTCCAACTCATCCGTGATTGAAATTTTCGTACCGTCGCAGCGCACAATCGGTTGTTTTAAAAAATTCGTGACGGCTTCCGAAACATTTTCTTTCGCAATGCCGCACATATTCGCCAGTTCTATAGGTCCGAAATTAAAAGTGTGCGGTTTATTTTTTACCGGCTTAATCCTCAGTTTTTCCAATTGAATAGCAAGCATATCGTACATTTTTTCGACGGGGTCTTTTATCAGCGTATTTGCGAGCTGTTTATACATAGCCCAGATTCTATCGGCAAATGTTGTTGTTAAACGTGCAATCAATTGCGGCTGCGTGGAAACCATCTGATTAAAGTTTTGCCGGTTTACCGCTAAAAGCTGACAGCCTTCTTCGGTAACAATTGCGCTTGCGGAACGGGGTTTATTTTCCAAAAGCGCCATTTCGCCGAACATATCGCCTTCTTTTAAAACCGCCAAAAGAACCTCGCTATTATCGAGGATTTTCGTAATCTTTACATGGCCTTTTTGAATAATATACAATTCCGTTCCCAATTGGCATTCGCAAAAAACCATTGCTTCTTTTTCATAAATCCGTATCATTTGATCGGTTTTAGGTTCAAGAACTTCTATCGGAATTTTTATACCCATCGCCTTAATTGCCATAAATCTTTTTTGAGCCGCCGGTGCAAACGGGCCTTTCGGCTGCGTCTTCAAGTAATGATAATATGCATATAATGCCAAATCAAATTTCGACATACGCAGATAATATTCGCCGATGGTAAAAAGATGGGAAATATTCGTTACGACATTTTTTTTCAGTGTTATACGCGTTAATGCTTCATCCAAATAGCGCATTTTTTTTGAAAAAGAATAGATAATTTTCATCGCAACGGGCGTATTTTTTTCTATCAGTTGAGGGAATTGCCCGTACGGAACCGAAATTAAAAGCGCATCGGTCAGCGCAACCGCCGTTTCAATTTGGTTGTGTCCCGACATACAGGAAATGACGCCCAAAAAATCGCCCGGTCCCATAATATTCCCACCTTCTTCGGCAACAACTTCATCTTCTTTAACAACTTGAACTTTTCCGCTTTGAATAATATAAAAGTGATCGGTATCCGATTTACCTTCAATCGAAATGTAAGAACCTTTTTTAAAATTTAAAAATGATAACTGTAACAAATTTTTACCCCTTCCGTCTCTACAGGCTGCAAAATTGATTTTAATTGATACAGTATATTTTGAAAAAGCTAAATTGTCAACCTTCCACACTGTATGGATTCCGCATTATAAATAAAAATATGCAAAATCCCTGTTCCGCACTGTAATGGAATGCGAATCCGTTTTGTGTTGTCCGCCGGTAATAAGATCCTCAGTAGACATATTCCAAGCGTATGCCTTATCGATATTTTCTTGTGTCGATGACCAAAACAATGCAGTATATGTTTTGATTTGGGGAATTCCGCCTGTTGTTGTTTGACTAAACGTCGGTATGTCTTTGATTGTTTTGCTGCGGATTGCATTGAATATAAGATATGTTTCGGCGGCGGAAGGCGGATTGCCGCGGATACCGATACTTCGATAATATTTTGCCACATCAACTGCAATATAACGCCAATTTTCGCCTATTACATTATATTCCGTATACT
>CAUUAT010000121.1:0-4682 GCA_963543195.1 uncultured Treponema sp. | reverse complement strand
CCCCCCCCCCGGGGGCGCGCGGGCCCCCCCAGTATATTCTTTTCCATTTTTTTGTCAAGACTCCTTTTGTAATTTGTTATTGCGTATGTATTTTAAGGGATTGCCGGTTCATCCTTTTTCGGCTTTAGCCGGCACCCTTTTAAAATGCGTATGCAAGTATATTCGTTTTATCCGATTTAGTCTACCGGAGAAACTACTTCACCATGCAATTATCCGTTATCGATGAACTCATTACCGATTGAATTGCCGTGTCTCAATCTTAAAACGTTCGTTTTGTTTGCTTTATTCAGGACATCGCTAAAAACTTTGTCGGATTTTTAAAAGCTCCCCACCCCGTAATAATTTTCCGTATTTGACCAATCTTTCGTAAAATACTATAATGCGTTCGTTATGCAGAATTCCAAACCGCTTATTATTCAAGGCGACCGTTCAATTCTTTTGGATATTCATGACCGGCAGGCTCAGGAAGCGCGGTTCGCTCTTATTCCGTTTGCAGAACTTGAAAAATCGCCGGAGCACTTACACACCTACCGATTAACGAATTTATCGTTGTGGAATGCCGCCGCTGCCGGCTTGAAAGCGGAAACCATTATGAATACGCTGACGACTTTTTCCCGTTTTAAGGTTCCCGATTCCATTTTAGTATGGATGCAAGAAACAATCAGCCGGTACGGAAAAATAAAACTTACTCCTTGTTCCGGCGAAAATTTTTTACGGCTCACGACCGAAAACGATTTAATTTATAAAGAATTAAAAGCATCAAAAAATCTTTCAAAATATTTAACGGAAGACAGTCAAACCTCCCATTCTTTTTTAATTGAGCTTTTAAACCGCGGCACCGTAAAACAGATGCTGCTTAAACAAGGCTGGCCCGTACAGGATGAGGTACCGCTTCGAGACGGAGAAGATTTCGATATTAGCTTAAAAGAAAAAACGATAACCGGTTCCGAATTCGAAATTAGAGATTATCAAAAAGATGCAGCTGCAGCCTTTGTCGGAGACAAATCCGCAGGGACGGGATTCGGTACCATCGTTCTTCCGTGCGGCTCAGGAAAAACCGTTGTAGGAATACTTGTTATGTCGATGCTGAAAACCGACACGCTCATCCTCGCACCGAACGTTGCTGCCGTGTATCAATGGAAGCGGGAACTTTTGGATAAAACAAATATCAATGAAAACGACATCGGTTTATATACGGGAGAATCAAAAGCAATAAAACCCGTTACAATTGCGACATACCAAGTACTTACATGGCGGCCGGATGCCGCATCTTCTTTTCCGCATTTTAAGATTTTCAGAGAAAAACCGTGGGGCTTAATTATTTATGATGAAGTTCACTTGCTGCCCGCCCCCGTATTCAGAGTTACCGCAGAACTTCAGGTAATTAGAAGACTCGGTCTGACGGCGACGCTTGTACGCGAAGACGGCTGTGAAGGAGATGTTTTCAGTTTAGTCGGACCAAAACGGTTTGACGTTCCTTGGAAAGAGCTTGAACAAAAAGGCTGGATTGCAAAAGCTCATTGCGCTGAAATCCGCATAAATATTGCAGCCGAAAAAGAAATCGAATATGCCGTAGCCACCGTGCGAGAAAAACACCGCATTGCGAGCGAAAATCCTGCAAAACTCGGAATAATGAAAAAACTTTTGGAAAAACATAAACTTGAACAAACGTTAATAATCGGTCAATACGTATCTCAGTTGGAAAAAATTTCGACCGAAATAAAAGCACCGCTTATTACCGGAAAAAGCACAAATGCGGAGCGCGAAATTTTATACGACGCTTTCCGCAAAGGTGAAATAAAAGTTTTAGTCGTTTCCAAAGTCGCAAACTTTGCAATTGATTTACCCGATGCTTCGATTGCAATTCAAGTATCAGGCGTTTTCGGGAGCCGTCAAGAGGAAGCGCAGCGGTTGGGACGGATTTTACGCCCGAAAGAATGCGATTCATATTTTTATTCGATCGTTACACGTCAAAGCATAGAAGAAGAATTTGCCGAAAAACGGCAAAAGTTCTTAACCGAACAAGGATACGATTATTCGATTTTTACGGAAACCGATATATAGCTAAAAGAAATGAATATTATTTTATTTTCACAAAAAGATTTTTACGACGAGCAAATTTCCTCAGCTTTAAAAAACGGTTCGGAAAACAGATTCGTTTTTTTTAAAAACGACGAAAGATATATACATATTAAAAAAATTTTAAAACTTTCGGAAGGAGAAATTTTTAAAGCAGGACTTATAAACGGAAAAATAGGATCGGCGCATATACACAATTTTTCGGAAGAAAAAATTGTTTTTTCTTTTACCGAAACAGCGGAACCTCTTCCGCTGCCGCCCGTAAAACTGATACTGGGCTTCCCACGCCCCATTCAGCTAAAAAGAATTTTACGCGATGCTGCAAGTTTAGGCGTTTCCGAATTATCGTTGGCAGTTACGGAATTAGGCGAAAAATCTTATTTAAACTCAACTCTTTCCGCAGCCGGCGAAATCGAAAAATATCTTTTAGACGGAATATCGCAAGCGGGACAAACCCTATTGCCCCGTGTTTTCTTTTACAATTCACTAAAAGTTGTTTTACAAAATCTTCGATATCCCACCGCTCCCTTGCAAACCGAAAAAATCATATTGGATATTGAGGAAACCGCCGAACCGTTAAGCAAATTTAAAATCGATAAAAACGGAACCGTAATTGCGGCAATCGGAAATGAACGCGGCTGGACCGAAACCGAAAGAAGATTATTTCAAGATGCGGGATTTAAAACGTATTCAATGGGCAAAAGAATTCTCCGCACGGAAACTGCCGTATGCGCCGCACTTTCCGTCATTTGTTCAAACAGCGGTTTTTGGTAATTTTTACTTTTCAAAAAAAAGACGGTATGATATAATCTTTCGATGACAAAAAATAAATGGAATGCATTTTGTAAATTCAAGTCGGCATATAAAAAAGAATGTATAGCAATGCTTCATTCTTTGCAGTTTGAATATAGGATACCTGTAAGCCCGGAAACTTCCGCTTCGACATGTTCAAGCGAGCACAATTTTTCAAAACTGCAAGCGGAGGCTGCCGTTTCAGGGGGTACCCCGCCCTATCCTGTGGAAACCCCTATTGTTTATAATCATTCATGGGACGATATTTCGGAAAACGATAATATTAAATTGATTATCGTCGGAGACAATCCGGGTAAAAACGAACAGCTGCATAAAAACCAACGGTACCTTGTCGGTCAAGCGGGGAAAATCGCGGACGGCTTTTTTAAAAATCATCCGGAACTCGGGATAGATTTTAGAAAAAACGTCATCATTTTAAATAAAACTCCGATTCATACGGCAAAAACAAAACAGCTTTCTTTTATTTTAAAAAATGACAATTCCGGAAAATGCCAAAACCTTTTTAAAGCCTCGCAAATTTTTGCCGTGCAAAAAATGTTTGAATTACAGCAGGAATTACAGTGTCCCGTTTGGATAGTCGGTTACGCTGAATTGAAAGTGAAGGGGCTTTTTTCAACGTATGCGGAAAAACTAAAAGAACTGTATACAACGGTACAACACCCCGAATTGTATTTGTTTCAACATTTTTCAATGAACCGTTTTTTAATCGATTTTAAAGCAAATATACACCAATCCCTTTCTACGGAAGATAATTTAAAACGGCTGGGAATTTCCCACCGCCGAGAAATTTTACATTTTTAAAAAAGCCGCTTTTTTACAAAGGTTTCTATTATTTTTTAAACCCGAGTCCGAATACTTCGCGCATATCGCACACCATTATAAAGGCCTTTTCGTCTATTTGCGTGATTATATCTTTTGCGCGTACAAATTGCGCCCTACTTACAACGCATAGCAAAACAGGACGTTCTTGTTTTGAATACATCCCGGAGCCTTTTAGTACGGTAACGCCCCGTTCCAAATTCTGCATAAGAGCGGCGCCGACTTCTTCCGGTTTTGAACTGACGATAAAAAAGCCCTTAAAATAGTTAAAGCCGTCCAAAACCATATCCGCAATTTTCGTACAGAAAAACAGCGCGATTAAGGAGTAAAGCGACGTGTTGACGTTTTTATCGACAACACCTGCAAATGCGACAATGACAAAATCCGCAATTGCCATTCCTTTCGCAATACTCAAACCCGGCCATTTGTCATGAACAATTGCTCCGGCAAGGTCGGTGCCGCCCGTTGTTCCGCCCGCCTTAAAGACTATGCCCAAACCCAGTCCCAATAAAATACCGCCGAAAATAGCGGCTAAGAATAGATCTTCGGTAAACACTATATCTTGCGGCAAAACCGCTAATACTCCCGAAAGAACCAACAATGAATAAAGAGTAAGCACCGCCGATTTTTTTCCTAAAAATTTTGCGCCCAAAATAAAAAGCGGAATATTGATGGCAAGGTTAAGTATGTATACTTGTATGCCTGTCAGCTTTTCAACGGCAACGGATAAACCGCTTACACCGCCCGGGGCGATCGTCCCGGGAATTAAAAAAAACTGCAATGCAACCGCGGCAATAACGCTGCCGAACGTTACGAAAAAAACGTCCAATAACGTACTTAATATATATTTTGTAGAATTTTTTTTATTCATTTTAAAACTCCGTCAAAAACTATTGAGATAAGGACATCTTAAAAAACTGAAGTTTTAGAGGCCACCTTTAAAATCTACAGCGCAAAAAACTTTTCGCTTT
>CAUUAT010000120.1:0-4789 GCA_963543195.1 uncultured Treponema sp. | reverse complement strand
CGCCCCGCATTTATCCAAATTGCGGCAGAATTTATTTATCCGGCGCTCAAAGATATGTATGCTCATTATACTGAAAATTACCTCCATTATTTATTGTTTGCTGGGTCATTTTTTTCGGTTATACTTTCATTTTGGGTTTTTACAATTTGCACGGAATGGAAAATAATAAATTTTGCCTTTTTGCCTTTTTTATCGGGATTGTTTTTATATGCCTATGATTATGCCGTAACACATAATTTTGTACAAGTCGTACAAAAAACGTTGCCGTTTAAACTTTCCAGAATTTGGATTATTCCTATTTGTTTTACGGCAATTGCATTTTTATTCTTCAGTTACACGGCCATTTTACTTGCAATACGGCATCTTCGCAAAAATCCGAAAAGTCGTCATCCGAAAATAAAAAAGGTAAAAGAAAAGAAACGGGAAAAACAAAATAAGTTCAAACGACTACCGCGCCGAAGCAGGGTAAAAAGAAAGGAGAATATCGATGCATAAAATATCAAAATTACTTCCATACATTTTTATTCATTTGGCAATAGGACTTATCGGTAGTTTTATTTTTTCTTTTTTCTTTGCACCGCAGCGGGAAAATTTACTTCCCTATTTTTTACTCGGTTGGAAAATAAGAGAAGCCGTATTGACATTTATTTTTTATTTTCCGTTTTTGCATATAAGTGCTTTAATACTAGGCTGCACCGTTATTTTCGGAAAATACGGACCGATAACAATGCAGAGACGTTCTCCCGAAATGATGAAATTCATTCAATCGCTTTTTATTGTTTTAATTGTGACTGTTTCATTTTACGTTATTCTTTCCGAGGCCGTTCAGCCAATCTTATTGGGAAAACAATCCGGCGCCTTGTCTCAAACCGAATCTTATTTGGAATATACACGTCTTGCCGAAGATGCCATTTCTCGGAAGGAATATGCAAACGCATTGCAGCATATTCAAAAAGCGGCAAAGGTGTGGCCGGAGGGAGGTGACGCTAAAAAAATTTATGAAATAATAAGAATTTCAGATGAAGAATTATCAATTAAAAAAAAAGATGATTCAGCTTACCAACAAATAAGAGAAATAAATATTTCTGAAAAACTTTCACCCGGTGATGCTCTTAAAATTGCGGAGCGATCAATGTTGAAATTCGATTTGTATACGGCTCATTATTATGCAAAACTTGCGGCACAAACATTTGATGATGAAAATCCTTTAAAAGGTGAAGCCGAAAATCTTGCAAAAAAATCTTGGTCGGAAATTGAAAAAGGTCTTGCTTCTTCTTTGGAAGAACCGGAGATAACTTTTTTTAAAAATAAAAAACAGGCATATGAAGCAATGCTGGCGGGAGATTTTATTACGGCTTATTATTCATTTTTGCAAATTAAAAACGAATTATTAAATACCGACAGATATAAAATAGACCCCGAACTTGAACGGTTTTCGGATTTGGCAAAAGCGGATCTTGAGCGAAATACTTTTTTTACCGATGAAATTGAAAACAGCCCCGCATTTAGCGTGAATAAAAATATTTCATTTACCGTAGGCAGCGCCGAAGCAAATGCTGAAATAAAAATATACGGTATTGCAAGAGTTGCGGATAAAGACAATTATAAAATATATTTAATGAATACCGAATATACGTATTATGAAAATAATAATATAAAGTATTCCATTTTTATTCCATTTTCAAAATTAAAACGGATTGAAAATACGGACGGCGGCAATTCGTTACTGCTGCAAATCCGCCCGGTCGAGAGAGGTGCATATGGATACGATATATGTCCGAAAATTATCACCGGAACATTACCCGAAGAAAATACTTATAATATTATTTTACCGATGAAACTTTCCGATTTTAATTTGATAGAAGATGCGGCACACGGACCTACCGAAATGAAGCTCTCAGTTCTTTACGCTTTCAGCTTGACTGCTGAAAAGTACGGCTTTACGAAAGCCGTTTATTTACGGGAAATTTTATACCGTCTGGCAAAGCCTCTTTTGCTGTTAATTATTTCCGTCATTGCCGTAACCGTTGCATGGATTTTCAGGTTATCGCCTGAAACAAAATTTAAAAAACGCTGGATTATTGTCGTTCCGCTCTGCCCGTTTATATCTTATCTTTTGGTAGGTTTAATAGAATATGTAAATAAATTATTGATTGCTTTTTTTGTTTCGGTTACGCCGAAATATGTCTCGCTTATTACATTGGGCATGCTGATAGTTTTATTTATCTGTGCTACCGTAAGTTTATTTTATCAGCGTTCGGAATAAAAATATTTAAAGAAAGCTTTAAAAAAAACTTTCAGTATTTAGAAAAGAGCCCGAATATTGATTTATTTTTTGTTTTAAGAGTAATAATATGAATGAAAAACGACATAATTCGCCGGTTTTCTAAAATTGAAATTTTCTCAACCGCCGACTTTTATAAAAATCCCATACCAATTAAACCAAAATCGGAGTATATAGGCGGAGCAGAATTCAAAAAACAGCTTTCATCGTGCCGATAACGGCTCCGATATCTTTTTATTCTACTGAAACTGAATATACATTTACTAATGTGTTAAATTAAAGAAATCATTGCTATTTTCAGCTATTTTTTAAGATAAAAAAGAAGAGCTCTCGAAAGGAGGAAAACGAGAGCTCTTTGAAGTAGTATGTGTATCTTTTCTGTGTGTGTAGTGAATATATCAGTTTTTATAAGAAATGTCAAGAGATTTTAAGAAAAAAAATGAAAAATATACTCTTTTTTACCGTTTTTTCTTAAAATTCCCTGTTATTTTGTCGGGTTTATGCGGTATTCGGCATATTTCACTTTTCCGGCTTTTAAAACCTCTTTTAAAGACCGCTCCACAGCATTTAAGCCGGCGTTTCCGGTTTTTATTTCTATAAAAGTTATATCGGTGATAAAACCGGTAGATGCACCGTTGAAGGCTATATAATCGACGGGTTTGCCGATAAACCGTATTTCCGTCGGATTTGCAGGAAAGCCGGGCAAAAAAGGAGCTACCTGTTCTCCGAGCTGTCCGGTCAGCACAGCACGCGAGCGTTTTACCGCATCGCGCCTTTCGGCTTTGCTGTCTTTCTTATTCTTCAAGCCCCCCATAAAAAAACCGGCAAAAAAAAAGATAACCGCTGCACCGATTAAGATGAAAAATTCTGCAGAAAAAAAAGATACAAACGCAGTTATAAAATTGTTCATTTCAGTTTACCGAATTCAGAAAAAAAGTAAAAAGCTTACATATTTTCTATTCGGGAGCGCTCTGCACCTATCGTCGTATTAGAGCCGTGTCCCGGATAGGCTACCGTTTCGTCGGGAAGCGTCATAAGTTTTTTTAATGATGTTCTCATTTTTTCTTCGCTGCCGCCTATTAAATCAGTCCGTCCATATGACCTGAAAAACAGCGTATCGCCGACAAATGCAAAACCTTCGTCTTTTTTCCAAAAGCAAACCGAACCTTCCGTATGACCCGGTGTATGAATGACGGTAAACCCGTTTACAACATCGCCGTCATTCAAAAAACCCGTAGGATCGGGAAAATCGTACTTCAGTGCAGTAATATAACGCTCCGCTCGAATCGGCTTAAAACAGGCAATATGGCTTTCTTTTGCCGAAGCGCCTAAATAATGTGCGTCCGCAGGATGTATCCAAATGGAAGATTCAGGATACTTTAAAAACAATTCCGGTATGCCGCCGACATGATCAAAGTGTCCGTGTGTGAGCATAATTTCAAGTCGCTCCGGTTTTTTTGCGTTTAAGTAGTCTATAAGGTCTTTATCTGTTCCTCCCGGATCAACAAGTAAAACGGTTTTTTCATTAAGCGGCATCGCCCATGTTTTTACAAAAAGCGGACCGGTGTAAATTTCGGTAATATCCATAGCGGTGGTTATACAAAATTCTTTGAAAAAATTCAAGATTTAATTTTGACATTATCAACAGTAACATAATTTTTAAAAATTGATTTCCGTGGGTGAATAAAACTCATCCGGTAAGCTTCGTTCACTTTCAAAAACTAACGTTTTTTAGAGGTTCCTCAAATATATTGAACAAAATAAAATATAAGTGTAAACTGCCGGTCATATAAAGATTGAACTTTTAAAATGCTTCAATAAGAAAATAAAAGGAATGAGGTATATGAAAAATATAAAAGTTGATTTCGACGTTTTGGAAATGATGGTCTTTTTTTGGGAAAGTGTCGCCGCAAAAGATAAAATGGGAGATGACTATTTCTTGAGCATCGCGGAAAAACCGCAAATGAAAATTATTTACGGTGAAAGTTTTTCTAAAGATTCGGTAAGAAGAGTGCTTTCGGCGATTTCAAACAGAGAACGTTTAAATGAACGCACACAGCAAGAAAGCCGTTTTTGGAATAACAATATGTGGATTCTGGAAGATTTACAAACAATGCACAATATGATTGCCCCGATAAAGACTCTGAATTTAAAAAACCTTGCGGAGAAATATAAACAGAATAAATATGACGAAATCGAAATAATATTTATTCCCGCTCATACGGAAGAGTACTACATAAATGAGAATAAGATTTATATTAACTTTTTTAAATTAATTCCTTCTGCCGGAGATTCAAAAAATATAAAAATTGCAGGCTTGGAACTGAAGGAATACATCGATAAAAAAATACAAAGCTTGACTTAATCCTGCCTTTCGACATGAATACTAATTTAGGCGTTATGAAATATGAATACAAAACCTGAAATACAGAAAAAGGCGGATGTTGATCTATGGATAATTTTTATCTCAACAATACTTGTTATTATTTTATACAACAGTTTTTC
>CAUUAT010000119.1:0-4796 GCA_963543195.1 uncultured Treponema sp. | reverse complement strand
AGCTTTGCGGCATAATGATGAACGGCTAATAGAATTATTGTATAAATGCAGCAATGCAAACGATGAATTTTATAAGGTTAATATAATGCCTGACGGTAGTCCGGTGCATATTGTGCTTTTGGAAAAAAATTTTTTTACCGCTTTAAATATGTTTTTACAAAACGGCACATTTAACTATAACTATAAATACAAAGATAAAAACAACAATGAATATACATTTCAAGATATGTTAGACGAGCGGAAGAATGAACCCGAGGTTGCAAAGATTATTGAGTATTTAAAAAGTACGGGGTTATATGAAGAAACAAAACCTTTAGAAAAATAAACTCTTTGCCGTTTGTTCACTGTCAGAAATTTTGAAAGTTTATTTCTTTAAGCATTTTGTCAAAATTTACACACTCAAAAATAATGAGTAGGCATCTGTAAAAAACTTTGTTAGATTTTTATAGAAACTCCATCAGCAAAGCTGATAACGAGTTTTTCGTAAGTTAAATCTAAGGAAAACCGGTAAGTAAAGCTTACCTTTTAAAAACTGAGGTTTTTTGCCCCTGCCGTTCACAGTTGCAAAACCGATATGTTTCCGACCGCAGCGCTTAAAAACGTACTGACCAAAATTACCGTAAAAGTGCGGGACGTACAAAAAATAAACGTTCGCATTATCACTATAAGCGATGACGCAATGAGCTTGCCGGACGGAACGCTAAGTCTCGGGGATGATATTATCATTTTAGGCGAAAAACTCAAAGTCGATCAAAACGACCGGATGCAAGGCGTTTTTTCCGCACCCAAGACGGTACGGAATACAAAACGGATCGGCGCTTTTCGCTTTAACACCTCAAAAACTCCGCGTACGACAATGCCCTATCTTCCCCTCCGATAATTTTTGAGCACTAACGGTAAATACTCTGTACTCGGTTATTACAACAGTTTTTTCAGTTTTTTCCCGTAACGATTTTTTAAAGCGGTGTAAATATAATCTTCTCCGATTTTTGATGCAACCGCTATTTTTGCAATAGCTGCTTTAAGATGCTTCATCCTTGATATTCTATGAATAAATAATATCAGAGAAATAATGGTTAGACACAAAAGAAATATTCCGAGGTACAAAAGAAGTTCTTCGATATCGGGGAAGCAGGGTATACAACAGAAAGCGATTACAGTAATAATAAGTGGAATAATCACAACAAACAAAAAATGGAAAAAGCCAATCCGCCTGTACGTCTTATTTAAAGCCTTTTCGTCCGGTATATTTTATCAGTTTTGCTCCGTAAGCATCTTCTTTTGTTTCGGTAAAAAAATCGGTTTTTGTTTCTTCCGCTTGTTTCGCTTTTATGATATACGGTTCGGCCAGTTGCAGATATTTTTTCAACCGTGCAAGCATATCGGCACCGGCATAAGCGAATTCGTTTTTATTGCAGTGAGAATATAACTCTCTAACAAATGTATTGACGTCCGTGTGTTTATTTTTAGCAGACATTTCAAACATACGATATAAAAGTTCGCTGTATATTTTTTCGCTTACGTGTTTAAATTCACCGAGATCTAAAAAAACGGCTTTTTGATAAAACCCGTAGCAAAGCGGCTCTGAACTATTTATTTTTTTTAAAATATTGTTATCAAGTTCGACTATATATTTAACCGGTTCATACGTATCAAGAATATCCTGTTTTAAGCCGACATTATTTGCAAGCTCCAACTCATATTCAATATGATTATCAATGGCTTGTAAAACAGTGACAAGAGTATCGATATGAGCATTTAAAATCTTTTCCTTATGTTCCGCATTCATTTTTTTGAAAAAATTATTCATATATCATTCCTTTATTGCTTCGGTAAATCAATACCGTATATAACCGGAGCAGTATATACTAAAATTGATAAAATGTCTTTAAGCTAAAATGGAATTTATGGGACTCCTAAAAACTTCAGTTTTTTAGAGGTTTCCCTTTTATTGAAAGTGATTGAAACGCATTGGGTACGCGGAGCTTATCGGGTGCATTTTGTTCACCGGTTTTACCGATGGAGGGCTTTTAAAAATCCAATAAGATTTTTTGAGAGATGGTCGGAAAAATGAAAATACGGGTACAGTGCTAGAATAAAATCGCCGTTGCATATATAATTATGCACATATGAAATGGGCATTGGTTTTATCCGGCGGCGGTGCGAAGGGGCTCGCTTACATCGGCATGTTAAAAGCTTTTAGAGAATTAAATTATCCGCAGCCGGACTGCATTGTCGGCTGCTCGATGGGCGCGATTATAGGCGGTTTGTACGCTTCCGGTATGACCGTCGATGAAATGACGGCATTTTTTTCAAACGGATTTCATTTAGGTAATTATATCGATATTCATAAGTTTTCTTTCGGACAAACGAAAATTTCAAAAATCCTGCAATTGGGAGCGGGCTTAAATAATCTTATTCACGGACAAGGCGTCGACTCCGGCGAAAAAAGTCATACGCTTTTTAAAAAACTGTCATGCTATCAAACGTTTGAACAGACGCATATCCCGTTTTACTGTAATGCCGTTGACCTTTATGAGGGAAAGGAATTTGTTTTTGAAAGCGGCTTTTTAGCCGACGCAATGCGGGCGTCTTCCTCATATCCCGGATTTTTCCGTCCGTATCTTTACAACGGAAAACTATTTGTGGACGGCTGCGTAAAGCATAATACGCCGGTATGGATCGCCAAAAAAAAAGGCTTTAAAAATGTTCTTGCCGTAACACTCGGCACATTTAAAACCGAAACGGAATTCGATTCGGTGCTTTCAATTTTAATTCGATGTTTGGACGTAGCCGTAAACGTAAATAAGTTTATCCGCCAAGACGTCCCCACGTATGTTTTGGATTTAAATCCGAACAAGGCTTCGTATGACTTTTCCGATCCTTCTTATTTAATTCAGCTCGGGTACTCGATTACGATAAAAAAACAAAGAGAATTGAATTCGTTTTTTAAAAAAGGAATTTCGGGAAACGTAGTGCGGCGCTTGATGGCAAAAAGAACGGTAGATAGATTAAAACATGAAAGAATTTTTTAAAACGGTTAAAGTTACCGATATTCTTATTTTAGCGGCAGCCGTCAGCATCATCCTTATTTCATCATTTTTTATATATTCAAAAACAAATTCGCAATTGTATTTAAGTATTAAAACGCCCTCAGGCGAATGGCTTTACCCGATGGATACGACTGCGGATATTTATGTTGAAGGAGAGATAGGAATTACAAACATTAAAATTGAAAACGGCGAAGCCTTTGTTGTAAGTTCCGTATGTAAAAATAAAACATGCATTTCGGCAGCTCACCTTAAAATATACGGAGATTGGAACGCCTGTCTTCCTAATAAAGTTTTTCTTTCGGTTGAGCAGCGGTAGCCTTACGGCAGGAGCATGAATATTTTATAAAAGGGCAAGAAAGTCCGCACAGCTTTTTTGAAAAATCTTCGTAGACTTTATAGCTTGTAAGGCTGTAGCTAAATTACCGAAGGTGCCTCGACGGATTGTGTCGTGGTCGGAATACGGTTTTCCAAATTGATGTATTGTTTAAAGAATTGCATCGTTATGTTTAACAGCTATTCCCATTTCAAACCGTTCGTCAGTACCGGCTATAGTTGCGGCAAGGACTATAAAAGAATGTATTTACAGTTTTTCAATAAAACTGTGCATTCAAATATATCGCAAGGTTTATCTTAAAATAGTTTGTTAAGTCGTTTTTTATGCAAAAATAATAATCTTTGATGCCCCTTTTGTGCGTGCCGGCTCTGTTGCACTGCTATATAGTTCCTTATTATCAACTTTTGATGTGCCGCAATTTAAAACCCTATCGTCAAAATATGTATCGGTGCTGCCATTGGATCATTGCTGTTAATCGAGCCGTATTGCATAATCTGACACATCGTTTGTGATTGCGTTATAATTTGTTGCACCCTCAAATATGTTGAACTATAAACTATCATATAGCTGTTATGTGTATATAAAATCGGAAACACAAACGTTTGCGGATTGTTTTCACTGCCATCTCTGAACCGTTGAATAATCAAGCCGCTCGCTTTAACTATATAACCTTCATTTTCTCCGATATGCGTCATTACATCAGGGTTACCCATTACAACCCAGTCGGTACCGTCATAAAAAAGTTCAAGGATAATCCCTGCATCTACCGACACGGTCGTATATGTTTGGTGCCCTTTGTTTAATTTTTGTGCGCCGGCAAAGCTATTTTATTCCCGTCTCTGAAAATCTTTATCGGCTTTGCTCCGGTGTTGTTCACGTTAAGGGTAGGATTTTCAACACCTATTCCCTTTACAAACTGCACACGGACAATTGCGCCGATAAAAAGCGCAAAGCCTGCTATAGATACGGTTTTTGACTGTGTGCCCGGCTCTGTAAAACAGACGGCGCCGTTCATGTTCGCTGTTATAATTTTATTGTTTATGAGATTTTCAGATTCCATACTAAGAGCCGAATCAACACCCATAACAGCTGCAAGCCCGAGACCAAAAGCGTCCCGTGCGCCTGCTACACTTGTAGCGCCTGTTCCGCCTTTTTCAATATTAAGCACTTGCTGCGTTTCGATTTATTTTTTATGTGCATCCCATACGGCTATAGCGCCGTCTTTCACCATTCTTCGTTAGAAACATTGTGCTTGCGTGCCGTAACATTTTTAATCAAGTCTTCCGTAATGTTCGTTGTTCCGGAAGGAATAATGACTTCGGCAATCTTTACATACCCCGAATCAGCTGCCGGGGCGGAGGCGGAACCGTTAGAACCTTTCTTAACGGACACTTCAAGTTTTATTCGTT
>CAUUAT010000118.1:0-4839 GCA_963543195.1 uncultured Treponema sp. | reverse complement strand
GTAATTCTAAAATTTGCCAAATCCAAAACTAAATTCGAGTGAATATAAAAACCGTTCCGAGCTAAGACATCTAAAAGAAAATCGTTTGTTTTGGGAACCGCTTTCCAATTTCCTTTTGTATCGACCGTGTTTCCTGAAACAAAAAATACGGCACGGCCGCGCTTTTGTAAAAATACATCGATAGCAGCTGCAGAAGTGCTATCAATATAAGCTGACCCTATTATCAAAAGCGGAACATTCTCTGAAATATTTTCCATCGGTAAATTTAGCACCTCTACTTTAAATCCCGCATATTCAAGCCATGGAATTATATAACCGTAATCATTTTCAAGAGAGCCGGGCGGTGCGATAACAGCGATTATTTTATTGTAATCAAGTGATTTCATATCCGAAATAAGCCTGTCAATATCATATTCCAAAATATCTATATCATCGACGAACGGAATAACTCTTGCTTTTCCGTTATATTCAAGCAACAGTCCAGAATAAAGCGTATATAATGTTCGTATTGAACTGTTCTGAGATTCAACTTGACGTGGAACCAAACCTATTTTTTTTATAGCTTCTTCGGAAAGCTCCTCAGTGTTTTTTTTTGTAAATATGATTTTCCCATTTGAATGAATTTGATATTCTGTAACCGTGTCGGTTAAATATTTTAATGAAGGGAAAAAGGATTCTACATTATTGCTTTTAAACCACGTTACGTTTACGGTGCCGTTTAAGTCATTTAATAATTCGAAAGTGTATTCTGAAAGAGAATATACTTTTTGTTCCGTAGTATCAATTCTGATATATCTTTTTTCGGAAAGTAGCGCCGATAAAAAAATTGCGAAACAAAAAAGAAAAAATTGAAAAGAATATATTTTTTTTAGCTTTTGTTTCATCGTTTATTCCTTTGAATCTGTAAAATAAAAACATTTAATTCAATCCCTGTCATAATTAAAATAAAATAAAAAATAAAATCTCTGGAATCAAATATACCTCGTGCCGATGATTCAAAATGAAGCGTAAATGAAAGATAATTTAAAATCGTTTTGATAAAACCGGAATATTGAATTTTTAAGACGGAAACATGAATAAATGTAAAAAATGAAACGCACAAAAATGATAATAAAAAGTTTATCGCCGTATAATTCGAAACGGCTGATAATGCTAAAGAAATTGCCAATACACCGGAACCGAAGAAAAAAACGGCGCAGTAAGAAATAAAAAAAGACGGCAAACTGAAATATCCCAATCGAAAAACGGAAAGCGGTGTCACCATACTTAACAATAAAATAAAAAACCAGACGGCAATCACGCTTAAATATTTACCGCTTACAATTCCTCGAATCGAAATGGGGAATGAAAACAAAAGTTTATCGGTGTATTGTTTTTTTTCATCGGCCCATACACTCATTGTAAGCATCGGTATGATAACACAAAACAAAATAGGCATATTTAAAAAAAACATTCTTAAGTCTGATTGAGCTGCATAAAACCAATTCCCACCGCCGATAAATAATAATCCGCCGCCCAAGATAAAAAACAAAGCGGCTCCGTACACTACGGGGGCGGTACAAAGAGCTGCAAATTCTTTTTTAAAAAGAAAAAATATCGAATTTAAATTATTTGCTTTTAATTTCTCCGAATTCATTTTTATTTACCCCTGCAAAAAAATAAAAAGCTTTTTCCAAAACATTTTCTTTATTGCTGCATGGACATCCGGATACAACCATGTGTTCCCGTATGTCGATAATATTTCCTTTGGAAATTATAGTGCCTTTATTCAGCAATATATGGTTTGAACATAACAATGATGCTTGTTTTAAATTATGAGTAGAAATTAAAATCGTTTTTTCTTTTGCCAATTGTAGTATTTTTTTTTCGAATAATTTCATTTGCAATACATCCAATCCCGATACCGGTTCATCTAAAATAACTAGCGGCGGATCATGCAAAAGAGCTTGCGCTAAGCCGACACGCTGTTTAAAACCTTTTGATAAACCTTTTATTACCCGATTGACGACTTCTTCAAGTTCGCAAAATTCTATAACATATTCTATCTTTTCTTTAATTGTGCTGCCGGTGATGCCATGCATTTTTGCGGAAAAAGAAAAAAAATCATATACAGTCATAAACGGGTATAAAGGAGTTTGCTCATAAAGAATACCGATACGGCGTTTTACTTCAATTTCATTTTGCAAGATAGAATAACCGTCAATTAAAATGTCTCCATTATCGGGAATACAATAGCCGGAAATGCAGTTTATAATTGAGCTCTTGCCTGCGCCGTTTAATCCCAATAAAGAAGTTATTTGTCCGGTTTTCAATTCAAAAGAAATATCATTGCAAGCAGTAATTTTGTTTTTACCGTTACCGTAATATTTAGTCAAGTTTTTTACTTTAAGCATATTACTTACCGTTATTTTTTTCTAATTCCTAAAATCGTTAAATCATCATATTGTTCGTCTTCACGGATATTCGTATAATAAATATATTCTTCCGCTTCCGTATTCGGACGGCGGTTGGCGCAATACGTTTGATATTGCCTAAAGTGTTTGTTTAAAAACAAGTCTATTTTTTTATCGACTTTTACCATATTCAGTTCAGTAGCTTTGGGATCTTGATACATTCTGAAAACTTTTTCTATTGAAACAAGGCCGATAACGGCATCTTCAATAGAACCGTCCAGTGATGTAAAATCAAAATCGAATTCTTCGTTTGCAATAGGATTATGCCATTTTTTTAAATTAAAAGAAGTGCGTTCAAAAATGCTTTCAATTATTTTGCAAATCCGTTCTTTTCCCAATTCTTCTCCGTCTTGTCCGACCGTATGCGTTTCGTGCTCTTCGCCGGTCTTTAAACCTTTTTCAGCGCAAACTATCGGCTGTAATTTAGAATTTCTAAATAATCGTTTTGCTTCTTCAATTCCGTCTGTGTATAAAAATAAAACATCGCCTTTGTTCAGTTTTACCGTTTCAACTTTAAATCCGCCTTTCATATCAATCATAAATGTCGGGAATACGCCTGCAGCCGAAACTTCCGTTAAAACTACTTCTTTCATTTTTTGCAAAGACGCATCATAAACATTTATTATATTATCGCCGGCATTGCAAAAATGTGCTTCCCCCGTAATTGAATCCAAAAGGCAAAGCGTAAACGCCGCAAAACGGCCTTTGAATCCGCGCGATTCTATTAAATCGTTTATACGGGAAACAAGACGGTTAATTTCAAAACCATGCGTTTGGAATTTCCAATCTTTAAAGTAATCCAAAAACAAGGTCGCAACTTCAACCATAATAAGAGCGGCGGGAACTCCTTTACCTGCAATATCGCATTTAATAATTGCATAATAGCGTTCGTCAAGCTTTATATAATCAAAATAATCTCCCGATACACCTCTTGCCCCTTCATAGTATCCGAAAAATTCTATGTTATCATCGGATGCTTGCCCACAGGTCAACTTTCGTCCTAATGAGTCCGCATTGAGCGGTAAAAACATTTTTTGGATTTCTTTACCGACCGTTAAATCTTTTGAAGCTGCCGCCGCCCGGACAAGTCCGTTCGTCATATCGTTTATTGTCGAACCGAGGATCCCTATTTCATCATTTGATTTTATTTTAATCTTTTTGTCCGCCAACTTTTCTTTATCTTCGATGGCGGTAATCATAGCAACGTGTGCAACTAATTTTTTAATCGGAAGAATAATGATCGATGCTAAAATAAATGCACCGATAATACCTGCTGTAAGTGATATTAATGCGATATAAAAAATTATTTCAATAAGTGACGATGTGGCGTCGTCTATTTTTTTTAAAATATTTTTCGTCGACACTTGAATGTAAACCATTCCATGCACGAAATTTTCATTATTCCCCGTTTGTCTATACAATATGGGTTTGTAAAATAAATATTCCGTTATGTCGCGGGATAATTTTTTTACGTTAAAGTCAGGATAGGAGCCCATTCCTTTTATGCTTAAAATAGCCAATTCGGTATTCAGTTTTTCTTCCATTTGGCGTATTATATTTTGAATTTCATTGCGCCGCTCTACGGACTTTTGATCTGTTTTTAATGCGATTTCAAGCGCATCCTTTGTTAAGGAAGTTATTTCTTGCGATAAGTCTCCAACTTTTTCTTTTGCTTCTTTATCAAGTTCATTTATTTTTTTAAAAGCGCTTCCGAGTTCCGGCAAACTTAATTCAGATTCTCCTATCACAAATTCATGATTTTGAATTTTGGATGCTATGTTTTGATCATTCGATGCCCAAATAAAATTATATCCTTCTTTTTTATTTTCCATATGAGTGCCGGTAATTACGGCAAATTGTGCTTCTTCAAGTGCGGAAATTTGTGAAGATAAAAATTCAAGCTCCAATAAATTTTTTGAAGGAAGATATGCCTTTGCGCCTACACTTAAACTTTCAAGTAATACTTCAGTTTTAGAAAATAAACTTTCAGTTAAAAGAGTTTCCTGTGTTTTTAAAAATATCCGCCCGAGCGGTAAGGTTAAAATAAGAATGACCGACATTACCAATGCTACGATAAATAAAATAAATTTTAGCCGCAGCCCGCCGCCCTTAATCTTTAAAGCGGCGGCTTTTTTCTTTTTCTCCGTTGCCATAATACCTCCGTTTAGCAGTGCATTGACTTCTTTTTTCAATTCTACCGCTTCCTTTGCCGAATTGATAATTCCTGCAATTGAAAATATCAATATAAATAATACAAAGAGTATTATAATACCTATAACCGCATTGTCTAAAATATTTTTTTCTTGGCCGAAAATAAGCCAATTACGTTTATATGTATTTCCGTAATTGCCGAATTTTATGTTACCGAGATTATCTACGAGAATTT
>CAUUAT010000117.1:0-4930 GCA_963543195.1 uncultured Treponema sp. | reverse complement strand
TTTTATCTACCGATATAAACTGACTTACTGCAGTTACAACCCGCGAAAACAAATGCACGCCGCCCGGATCAAGCAGTACTCCCCTATCCCTGTCGATGATAAGATATTGCATAGTCTGCACGGCACCCTTTCTGTATTTTCCTTCGGAGCCCAGCCAGATGAATTTGTGTTCTTTATCTTCGTATAAAACTTTGCCGATTACGGACTCTTCTTTTTCCGTTCCCATACCTATTTCCTCATTTACATAAAACTAAGATTTTTTCGGTTCTCAATAACCGTTCAACCCTATTATTTATAAAATCTATTTTTTCGTCAAGAGGAACAAAAGGTGGCAGCTCAAAATATACGCTTCCGTCGCTTTAATCGCATTATACGTTACATGGGCTGTAAAGGCTTAAAAAAAACGGTTTCCCAAAACACCGGCATTTCCGATTCTTGTTGACACGGACGGGGAGTACCGTATACTATGCTGTCCGGAATAAGGACGAAAACGGTATATTCGAGTTATAGGTAAAAAATGAACGAACCTCTTTTGGAAATTTCACACTTAAAAAAATATTTTAAAATCGGAAGAAATGAATACGTGCATGCCGTAGACGATGTCGGCTTTCAGATTGCAAAAGGAGAAACCGTAGGCATCGTAGGAGAATCCGGTTGCGGTAAAACTACGTTCGGCAGAACTATTTTAGGATTGTATAAACCGACAAGCGGAAAAATCGTTTTTGACGGGACGGATATTACCTGCGCATCAAAAAAAGAGTTGCACGCGTTTAAAAAACGTGCTCAAATTATTTTACAAGACCCATATGCTTCGTTTAACCCGCGAATGACGATTGCCGGTATTATTTCGGAAGGAATTGAAGCTCATCATTTGTACAAAACAAAAAAAGAAAAAGATGAGGCGGTGTATTCGCTTTTAAAAACGGTCGGACTTGCAGCCGAACATACCGACAGATTTCCGCACGAATTTTCAGGCGGGCAGCGGCAGCGTATCGGTATCGCGCGCGCACTTGCTGTGAAACCGGAATTCATTGTATGCGACGAACCCGTTTCTTCACTCGATGTTTCGATTCAAGCTCAAATTATCAATTTGCTTGTACGGCTGCAAAAAGAATTAAATATGACCTACCTGTTCATTGCGCACGGTTTGTCCATCGTAAAATATATTTCCGATAAAATAGGCGTTATGTATTTGGGAAAGCTGGTTGAATTTGCAGAGAGCTCGGAACTGTATAAAAAACCGCTTCACCCTTATTCTCAAGCCCTAATTTCTGCAATTCCGAGCGCCGATATTGATAACCCTATGCTTCCCCGCCGCATTCGTCTTAAAGACGAACTTGCCGGAGAAAGTTCTTATACTATGAGTGCATTTACGCATCGTAAAAACCCAAAAGAAGAACAAGGCTGTGCATTTTTTATGCGCTGTCCCAAGGCAATAAAAGAATGCAAAGAAATATGTCCTGAGTTTAAAGAGGTTTCAAAAGGGCATTTTGCCGCATGTAATTTGCTATAGACGGTATGCTATAATAGGGCATAGCTATTTTCAAAGCTCCCTGCCTCTCAGCTCTCTGAACAAACTCACCGTAATTAAAATAATAATTATGCCGAGCGGAAATGCGGCGATGATTGAAAGACTTTGCAGCTGACTTAAACTTGTGCCTATCGAAATTAAAACGGACGGCAAAATAATAAACACCGCCGCCCAAAATGCCCGCAAGCTCTTTTTAGGTTCGGCGTTTTTTTTGATATCCGTTTGAGAATATGATGCAATGATCAGCGTTATCGCGTCGAATGTGCTTGAATAAAAAGCAATCATCGTAATTACCAGAACGCCCAATACCAATTTTGAATACGGCAGCGTCTGAAGAATGCTCAAAATCACTTGAGAAGGTTCTTGAGTATTCAGCGCGGCGGCGGCGTCCAAAATGCCGTGCACCTGTAAATGAAGTCCGTAATTTCCTAAAATTATAAACGAGCAATATGTTCCCGCAATGCCGCAAAGAAGCGCACCGAGAACCGTATTTTTAACCGTTCTGCCTTCCGAGATAGTCCCTATAAAAAAAGGTGTCGCAACAAACCACGCAATCCAATATGCCCAATAAAAAATCGTCCAGCTTTGCGGAAAGCCCGAACCGCCTTCTCCCGAAATTCTTAAAGGATCCATCCAAGTCGACATCGTAAAGAAATTTTGAATCACTGTGCCTATCCCCGTAATTCCGGTTTCAAGTACATACATTTTAGGAGAAGCGGCAAACACGAGCGCCAGCAAAACACAAAACGAAATTACCGATATTTTTGCAAGACGGGAAATACCTTTTAACCCCAGCAAAACGGCGGCGGTATACACAGCGGCAATCGTCAGTAAAATCGCAAGTGTTAAAAATTTACTTTCAGGGATTCGGAAAAGATTTGAGACCGCAAGCGATAAAAGCGGCGTCGCAAGAGAAAACGTTGTCGCAGTTCCTGCAAGAAGCCCCACAACCGAAAACACATCAATGATTTTTCCCAAAGGACCGTCAACGCGCGTACCCAAAACAGGGCGGCAGCTTTCGGAAATTTTCCGTTTTGTTCTTTTGCGGACATAAAGCATATATCCGAAGGCGACGGCAGGTACAATATGAAACGCCCACGGTGTTATCCCCCAGTGGAAAAGCGGATATGCCGAAGCCCAATCCTGTTTTTCCGCAAGGCTTAAATTATGCATCCCAAAAGGCGATGCATTAAAATAATATGCCCATTCGATAAGCGCCCAGTATAAAATATCGGCAGCCATTGTCGAAGTAAAAATCATCGAGCCCCATTCAAAATCGGAATAGCGCGGTTTTTCCAAATCGCCGAGTTTCACGCTTCCGTATTTTGAAAATGCCAAACCTATTGCAATTACGACTAAAGCAAGCCCGAGCAAAATATAAAAAAATCCGAGCTTATTTACAAATACATACCACAGCGCATCTACTATTTTCATTGAAGGTACGGGAAATACTAAAAGTAAAGCCGCAATACAAACAATGACGGCTAAAGGCAGAACGGTAATAAGCCAGTCGATTTCTTTTTTTTGTGTTATATTGTTTTTCAATTTTAATTCCTTTCGAGAACCGACTTTCCTTAATCTTTATGTACTAAAGCCGTCGTTTTTTTATAATAGTCTTTTGCGTATCGGTACATTTTCATACCGTAGTCGCCAAATTCGATACCGAGCGCTTGTTTATAGCTTGTCCATAAAGCCCATAAAAATCCGCCGAGTGCGACATATGCATATATGCGAAATCGCTCATTATCCGAAGCGTCTCGCTTAAAATAAATATCCATCAAATTTTCAAGCTCGTCATTTTCATAATATGAATAAATTGCGAACATCGCAATGTCGACAAGCGGGTCGCACATTGCCGCATATTCCCAATCGATTAAATAAACGCCGCTGTCCGTTATTAAAAGATTATCCGGCACTAAATCCATGTGAGTTAAAGCGTAACTTTTTTTTACGGGTTTTAAAAGTTCCAAGATTTCATCAATCATTTTACGCACTTTAGGATAGTCGTTATACAGAATTCCGTTTTTTTCTTTTGCAAGTTTTTCGTAATAATTGATATGTTCTTCAAAATCAAAACGGTTCTCTACGGTGATACCCGAAGAATGCAGTTTTTCGGCAGCCTTCATACAAAGCCGTACATCGTGAATATTGTGCGCATCCGCAGTGCGCGCATCTTTAATCAATTTGGTAATTTTCACGCCGCTTACCGAATTGAAATAAATAACGGTATCGCTTAATTTTAGCGGCAGTATCGCCTGATATACCGCATATTCATTTTTACGGTCGATAAGCGCGTTGGAACCTTCGCCCGGTATTCTGAAAATATAATTTTCCCCCTCAACTTGAAATAAGAACGACTTATTCGTCATTCCCAGATGCAGCGGTTTTAAATTCGTAATGCTGTGCTCGGGCTTTTGGAAAACGGAAGCAATAAGTTCAAGCCATTTATCGTGCGAAGAAATAAGATATGAAGAATCAAACAGGCGTATCTCATCAAGAGATTCAAATTCGTACACTTGGCAAGGCGGTTGTTTATTTGCAAACATCGTAAGCGTTGCTATATTGCGCCTATATACGTCTTCCCAGTACCAATCGTCCGTGTTTTCCAAACTATATGCTTCTTCAATGAGTGGAACAAATTTTTTCGAAAATTCATGTGAAAAATAAACGGGTCCATACATAACCCAACCGTCCCGACCGCCGACTTTTACGGTTAATATTTTATCGTGAAGTCCCGTGCGTAAGAGCCATTCCTTTGTTTTCCCATGCACTTTAATTGCGGAATACCACGAGTCGTATTCATGCGAATGATACATATTTTCCCGCATCCAATTGTCGCTTGAAAGTATGTACGTATTTTTTAAATGACTTCGTACGTGATACAGTGTTGAAAGATTATTTTTGGACTTAAAATCGGGATTATAAACCAATTTTACTCCGTACTTATCAATTAGATATTCGAATGTGTCTTTGAGATAGCCGACAACGATAATTATTTCGTTTATTCCCACTTCTTTAAGCTGTTTAATTTGGCGCTCAATCAGCCGCTCGCCGAAAACTTCCAAAAGGCCTTTCGGTGTTGCATATGTCAGCGGGACAAAGCGAGAACCGAAACCGGCAGCCATTATGATTGCATTATCGACCTTGCATTCCGCAAAAAGGGCAAAGGCTTTTTGAGTCAACCGTTTTTTCCCGAATGCGGTAACGCCTTCGGTATACAAAAGTCCGTCTTGCTCCATATCAAAAAGAATTTTATTTACATATGCCAAAGAAATTTTCAAATTTTTGGCAATATCCCGCTGTGAAATATCTTCACAGTTTTTCATTAATTTAATAATTTGAAAATACCGTCTTTTCATATAGTATAGAGTATATTTTAGTTTTTGTTCACTGTCAACG
>CAUUAT010000116.1:0-4970 GCA_963543195.1 uncultured Treponema sp. | reverse complement strand
ACTTATACGATTTTTGCTTAAATAGGCAAATTCTCATTTTAGATGGACAAGGACAACGGCGTTTTTTCCGTTCCGGATAAAAAGGTTTATGGACATTTCAATATTGGAAAATTGCTGCGAGGTAAATTCATCAAACAGGGTGATGTTCTGTTTGTATAATTGAAAGCCTACAACTGCACAAATAACTGCTACTATTGAAATAATTGTTATCGTAACTGCACGCAAAAGGCGTACCGTAATGGATGTTGCTTTTTTTCCCATAACTCCATCTTTATTTTTCCGTAAAGAAGACTGTATAACTTTTTCTTTCATTTTGTCAAATCCTTTTTTCTATTATGTAGAATACATTAATTATATCAATATTTTTATTTTTCGACAAGCCACTTTAGGCGGTATCTTTGAAGAAAACTCTTTGAGGTAACCTCTTTGAGGCGGTACGAATGTACGCGTATCATATTTGGTTACTAACATATTGATTTTTATAGAGCCTTTATTTCTTCAATGGAAAGACCTGTCATCTGCTGAATGAAAGACGGTTCGCAATTAGCTTGTTTCATCAACCTTGCCGTTTCAAGAGCCTTTTGGTGCGAGCCGTCGGAAAAGCCTTGGGTTCTGCCTTCTTCCCGGGCATCCATCTCGAATCCCGACATAAAGCGGTATTCTTGCCGTGCTTGTTCATTTTGTTTTACTGCTTGTATCATCGTTTCTATCCTCCCTGTGTATTCAGTGTTTGCCGTTCCTGTTTTCAGGTATTCCAAAAAGCCTTTTAGCTCTGCATCTTCGGCTTTGTTAAAGGCTTCCGCTTTGTCTGTCTATTCCGCACGGGCACATAAAAGTAAACGGCGACCGTTTGCAGACTATTTTCTTTCTTTATTTTGCCTGTTAGCCTCTTGATTATTTCTTCCGTTCGCTATAATATACCGAATATGAGTATAAAATCATTCAAAGGCGGCGTTCATCCGCCTGAAAACAAAGCCGTTTTGCCGGAAAGTGATGTTCTTTCGGTAAAACCTTCAAGCAATATGGTGTGGATTCCCGTTACTCAAGGAGGAATGCCGAATAACCCGCTTGTAAATGTGGGCGATAAGGTTGCTCGCGGACAAAAAATTGCCGAAACCGATAAATTTATGTCCGCTCCCGTTCATTCTTCGGTTTCGGGTACGGTTAAAAAAATTGAACCGCATCTTGTTACGGGCAACAGTGAACTTCCCTGCATTGCGATTCAGCTCGATGAAGAAAATACGGAAGCTTTTATGCCGCCGTTAGATCCGTTTACCTGTTCAAAAGAAGACGCCATTAACCGTATTAGAGAAGCTGGCATTACCGGTATGGGAGGGGCGTCCTTCCCGACGCATGTAAAATTAAGCCCGCCCCCCGGTACAAAAATAGATTATGTAATTGCAAACGGCGCCGAATGTGAACCCTACTTGTGTACCGATGCCGCCTGTATGTTCCGTTCTTCCGAAGATATTGTAGACGGACTTGCAATTACTATGAAAATAACCGGTGCTGCGGAAGGAATAATTGCCCTTGAAGACAATAAAAAAAGTTTAGTGCCTATTCTGGAAAAAGCAATTGAAAAAAATAAATCGAACGCTTCCATTGCCGATTTTTATAATATTTCCGTTCAACTCTGCAAAACCAAATACCCCCAAGGGGGAGAAAAAACGCTTACCGATGCCGTTGTGGGGAGAGAAATCCCCTCAGGCGGTCTTCCGTTTCAAATAGGCTGCGTTATTCAAAATGTCGGAACGTTAAAAGCTATTTCAGAAGCCTTTCGGTTAGGTAAGCCTCTTATTGATAGAGCATTGACTTTAGGCGGCGGTGCGTGCGAAAAACCGATAAATATAACCGCTCCTATCGGAACCTGCGTAGGCGACTTAATCCCGAACGTCGTTTTGTTAAAGCCGGGCGTTGTTAAGATAATTTCAGGCGGTCCTATGATGGGCTTTGCAATGAAAAATGCGGATTTTCCCATCCAAAAGAATACGTCGGGTGTCTTGTTTCTTACAAGAGAAGAAGTTTCGCTTGAAGAAGAGAGTCCGTGCATCGGCTGCGGAAAATGTATTGACGTATGCAGCTGCCGTCTCTCGCCCGTATTGATTGTACGTGCACTAAAATCGGGAAACACCGAAGAGGCCGTCCGGTGCGGTCTTTTGGACTGCGTCGAATGCGGTACCTGCGCATATATTTGTCCTGCCAGAATTAAGCTGGTGCAGCGCTTCAAAATAGGAAAACAAATCGCACGCGAAGAAAAGCAAAAACGCGAAGCGAAACAAGCGGCAAAAACGGCGCAGGCAGATAATCACTCTAAACAGGAAGGAGGCAAATAAATGGCAGAATCCGATAAAAATGAGATATTTATGTCTCCGGCTCCGCATATTGTTTCGCCGGTTAAAACGCAAACCATTATGCTGGATGTGATAATAGCTCTGTTGCCGCTTGCAATTTACGGGGTTTATCTTTTTTCGTTTCCGGCTTTAATACGCATTGCGGTTTCGGTTATATGCTGTGTCGGCTTTGAAGCCGCGTTTAGAGCGGTATGCGGTTTGGACGTGCGGATTAAAGATTTTTCGGCGGTGGTTACGGGGCTTTTATTGGCAATGGTTATTCCGCCGACACTCCCGATTTGGATGCTTATATGCGGCTGTTTTTTTGCGATTGTGGTTGCAAAAGAATTTTTCGGCGGCTTGGGCGCAAACGTTTTTAATCCGGCCTTGGTAGGACGGGCATTTATGTTCGTAAGTTTTTCGGGGGCTATGACGGCATGGGTTCAACCGCGCGGTTCGGTTTTCAGTGCGGTAAGCAAAACTGTAGACGGATTGGCGTCTGCAACTCCGCTAAAATTTATTAGTGCAAAAGAAGGCGTTGCAATGACTGCGTCCGAAATTGCGAAAGTGCTCAAACTTGAATCCGTTTCGGATTTATATACCGGACTTTTTTTAGGAAACCATGCAGGCTGTATCGGAGAAACAAGTATTCTCCTTATTTTGCTGGGCTTTGCATATTTACTTATTAAAAAAATAATTGATTGGAAAACGACGGTTGCAATGATTGTAACCGCCGTGGGAATTACGGCGCTTGCGGGACTAAATCCGTTATTAACGCTTAATGCCGGCGGTTTGGTTTTCGGTGCCGTTTTTATGGCGACGGATTATACGACAACTCCGGTTACGCTGAAGGGTAGAATTATATTCGGTATAGGATGCGGGGCGATAACGGCGTTAATTCGCTTATTTTCAAGGATGCCCGAAGGTGTTATGTATAGTATTCTTATAATGAATGCCGTCGTTCCGTTTTTAAACAAACTTATTCCCGTCAAATACGGTTATATAAAACCCGTCAAACCGGCAAAAGGGGGCGCAAAATGAAACAAATGATGAAACTTGCCGTTACGCTCGCTTTGTACACAGTTGTCGCCTGTATTGCACTTGCGGCTGTCTATAATTTTACCGCTCCTCAAATAGATGCCGTAAAAGCGGAAAAAACAAAAAAAGCGTTTCAGCTTGTTTTTCCCGAAGCGGATGAATTTAAAGAAATCTCAAGCGGTTTTCCTGCTTTAACGGGAAAAGTTGCACTTGTCAATGCATATCTTGCGTTAAAGGACAAAAAAAATGTGGGGCTTGCCGTTACCGCAAGCGGTCCGACTTACTCAAAAGCAACAATTCTTATTGCGGTTGACTTGGATAGAACGATACGTAAAATTAAATTTTTAGAGCTTACCGATACTCCCAATTTGGGCAGCAAAGCTGCCGAAGAACCGTTTATCGGTCAGTTTGATAAAAAACCTCTTTCATCTGCTTTTAGTGTAAATGAAGACATAAATGCAATAAGCGGTGCGACAATCACTTCGCGCGGTGTTTCGGCGATTTTAAAAGCCGGTGCGGAAGCTGCCGCGTCTTATATTGACAGCACTTTAAAGGAGGATGAATAAATGAATAAGTTGAATATTTTTACGAACGGAATTATCAGAAGTAATCCTCTTTTAGTGTTAATGATAGGACTTTGTTCTTCGCTTGCGGTTACAACAAATATTTTAAACGGGCTTGGTATGGGCGTCGCAATGACCTTTGTTATTGTAATGAGCGAAATGATAATCAGTTTATTCAGAAAACTGATCCCTGCGGATATCCGCATTCCCGTTTTTATAATCGTAATTGCTTCGTTTACAACAATTGTAGATTTACTTATGCAGGCCTACACGCCGGCTCTTTCGGAATCGATGGGGCTTTTTATAAAACTGATTGTAGTAAATTGTATAATCATGGGCAGAGTGGAATCGTTTGCATCAAAAGAACGTACGGATAATGCCGTTTTGGATGCTCTCGGGATGGGAATTGGCTATACGGTGGTACTTGTTTTAATTTCCGCAGTTCGAGAATTACTCGGCGCCGGGTCTCTTGCCGGAATAAAATTAATACCTGACTCGAACCATATTCTATTTTTTGCAAATCCTCCGGGCGGTTTTTTTGTATTCGGTTTAATGATTTCCGTAAATATGGCGGTTAAGCGCATGCTGGAACGTCCTAAGAAAAAAAAAGTAAAAAATGTGCCTGTCCTCGCAGATTCGGAATATGAGACCGCAGACAGTGGAAGTGCGCCTTGTCCGGCGGAAGATAGTGCAAAAGAGAAAAAAGATGCCCAAACTGAAGCTCAAGGAGGCGGTAAATGAACCAAATAGCTGAATTACTTAAAATATTTCTTTCCGCAATATTAGTTAAAAAAGATATTTTAATGCGTTTTTTAGCACTCTGCCCTTTTATCGGAATGTCTTCGGATGTAAAAAAATCTATGGGAATGGGCTGGGCGGTTTTATTTGTTACTCTATTAGCAACAGCCGTTACGTATCCCATTTATAACTATGTTTTAGTAAAAAACTTGCAATTTTTGCAAACGCTTATTTTCATATTGGTTATTGCCAGTTTAGTTCAGCTGGTAGAATTCTATTTAAAAAAAGCCGCTCCTGCCCT
>CAUUAT010000115.1:0-4971 GCA_963543195.1 uncultured Treponema sp. | reverse complement strand
TTAAACGCATCCGGTTTAGGCAGATGTTTTTTTGCATCAGTTTGGATAGATTTCAGCATCTTAAAATCTGTCTTTAATAAATTTCTCTGCAATTCAAATCTTTCCATATTGGACTCCAAATCTAAAAAAAGTATTTAAAGGCGGCATTTATCTGTATGTTATGCCGGTGTTCATACGAAGGTCTGTAATTATATACAGGATTGACAATAAAATTATACATAAAGCCGCCGCTTATAAGAATTTGCGGGCGGACGAAATAATCGGATTGAATGCCAACGGCAAATATTCCTTTAAAACTATTCCAATTTTCAACGTGAAGTTTACCACTCTCTCCTGTAGATTTATCATAAATGGCATTTTTGAATAAGAAGTTGTTATCCGGGTTAAAGCGGTGAAAAAATAAAGAAGATTTTCCTTGCGGATAATACATCTTAAATTCAAGATATTGACTATTGCCTCCGTATCCTATTCCGGAGCCGAGATATTGCCCCTGATTCGTGTATCCTTGCGTTATCTGATGATGAAATCCAAATGAATACGGCCACTGAAACTGCATATCTTGGGACATTTCCGTATTATTCCACTCAAATATGAGTTCTCCGGATAAAATATTTGAAAATGTAAAAGTCTTTTTTGCGCCTACAGTGTAAGTCATTGTATGAAATATGTGGGTTACATAAGATTCAATCGTATTTTTCGGAAAGTTTATCGTGTCGTCAACTCCGATTTCACCGTAAACCTCTAATCCTCCTCTTTCGGAAATTAAATCGACGGTAAAAGAAAATTTTTGATCTTCAGATTCATTGGTATCATAAAACGGATTAAAATATTTCCAACTGTCTTTGTTCCATTTACTTAAACAAACTTTATGAAATCCGACAGAAAGACCTTTCAGCATAGGCGGAGAATATGAAAGCGAAAATAAATTGATAAGATTATGGTTATTTGAAGAATCTTTATCAAAATATTTCGATTCGCTTAAATACCCTGCAAAAATACGTGCTTCAATATCGCCTAGATACCAGCCAAGTTTGGGCAGATAAACGGAAGTCCTGCGCAGACCTAAATCAAGTTTCGGATAACTTGCAGGATTATTTGAATGCAGCAATGGATTAAGATACGCAGGTCCAAGCCACACATTTTGAGTTCCGAATCCGACAGTCAGATTTTTCCATGTATAACGGATTTCGGTATCGCCCCAATCGAACGTAAAGAACGGTTTATCGCCGAAACGTTGAGGTGCGTCAATGCCGATATTGTGAGAATATCCCCAAAAATATCCGTATTCGCTGTCATAATTAGACGGCATTATATCAAACGCCATGTTCTGCGAAAAACTAATCTGCGGCTTGAGTGTCGCTTCAAGGCCGTAGGCTTCAAAACGCGCGCCGGCAGAAAGGCTGGTATTGTAGCCGCGGCCTTGCCAGAGCGCGCCGTCGTTTTGACCGTAAGGGGATGCGGTGTTAAAGCTGTTGTACCAATCGGGGCCGTAGATTTTCCACGCGAGTCTTTTGTTTCCGCTGATAAATCGGTGTTTCCCTAAATAATTATTCTGCCAAACGTGCGGCAACGTGGTCGTTTTTTCGGTAACGGAGCCGGCTTCACTTTCAGTCCGCACAGTTTCTTCCATTATAGTCCAGTTGGAATCGCTTAGCGTACGGTAATTCAAATAGGGACGACTTGTGATGCCTTGCAAAGAAAGAAAATCGTAATACTCTTCTTCCGCTGATTTTAAAGCTTCCTGAGAAAAAATATAAAATGTTAATGGAAAAAATAAAATGAATGTAAAAAAATATTTTCGTAGATTCATACCGAAAACATAATGCCACAAAGGATTTTTTATTACAAGCACACTAAAAACGGACAGTAAACGAAATTAAAACTCCAAAATTAAGTTCATCTGTCCGTTATAGGTAATCAATAAGACGTATCTTTCATATTCGACCTTATTGGTCAACCGGAACCCAGTTTTTGGGGTCAAACAAATTGTCGTGCACGTAAAAATCTTTTTTGGAGTCAAGTAAAAATTGATATGCGTTTGTACCCAAAAGCTGCGTTCCCGACATCGCAATGTAAAGAGGCTTCTTTTTTGCGTCCTGTGTTATGGGATTTCCGGTGAATGGATTAACGGGATTGTCTATCAAATCTTTGAGCGCAAGAGACGGAACGTCGGCATTCGACATAAAGTTCATGTCGGTTTTTATGCTGCCTTTCGCATTAAAATCTTTTACCATCAAAAAGGCGTTGAATTGATCCTGTTCGAACGGCAAATCGTTTTGCGTAACGACATTTGATTCAGGTCCGTGGTCAGAAACGATGATAATGCGCGTGTTGTCGTAAACATCGTTTTCTTTCATATAGACAAACCAATCGGCAAGGCGCATGACGGTTGCGGCATTTATCGAATAGGTAACGCGTTTTGCGTATTTTCCGCTTCCAAATTTGGTAACGGCAGAAACAGGTCGGTATTCGGGTGCCTGCAGCATGGAACCTTCATGCGTAGTGTTGTTATTCATGATGAGTGCATTATTACTGTCGTCGTCAACAATCGAAACAAGACGAGGTAAATAGTCAAGGACGGCATATCCGTTGAGCGTCTTTCTGAGCGACACGTTTTTCGTCAGTGCACACCAGCTTCCGCCGCCGTAAATACTTTCGCGCAGTGCAAGCGGGGCAGTCTTCAAAAGCGAATACCAAAGCATATTGCGTTTAAGGACATCGCTTGCGCTCGGCAGATGCAAATTATTTTCCTTGCACCACAAATCGGTGTAATAACTGTCGGTAACGTAGGTTTTAATATTCGGATATGGTGCAAAAATGCTCATGTCGGGAATCCAGTTGCCGTTTGCGTAAGGCAAATCGGTTGCCGTAACATGAAAACCGTGTTCGTCAAAGATTCGCGGCATCATCATCAATGCTTCATTGCGTTTTTGGAGCAGCGGCACGTCTTTCCGCGCGTTTATTGCCGTCGGAGTCGATTCGTAACCGCCGAAAATCGGAGGAGAGCCTAGAGAGGTGTAACCGTTGAACGAAACGGTGTTCGGGTAAAACGTAAATCCCGAATAGTGCTCTTTTAGTTCCGGGTAATCGTCGAAAATGTAGGGAACGAGCACGCTGATTGCGCGGTCAACCATGAGCACAACAACGTTTTTCCCTTTTTTCGACAAAGAAAAAATCGGTTCGACAGATGTCGCTCCAGCCGCTTGTTCAGGCTTTCGATAAGAAGCAAGGGCTTTAAATTCCGACGAAATGCGCACCATGTTGATAAACGAAAGCGTAAACACGGAAAAAGATGCAAGCGCAGTCAACGTGGTAAGAATCTTCGTCCTGTGGAATTTTAAAATCGTGCCGATTGCTGCCGCCGCAAGGAAAATCGTGATGAAATTGACAGCGGACTGTAAAAACGTATGTTCAACATCATTTGCAAAAATGAGCGCGGTCGAAATAAATCCGTATTTTCCCGGAAAAGCGAATGCGTTTATAAGTGCGGTCGACGCGGCAAAAATTGCAATAAAAGCAAAAATCCGTTTTGTTTTGTCGGAGAATAAAAAATAGAGACAAAGCGGCCAAAATACGCAAAAACCTATGGTTTGAGTAAACGTATTTCCGACAAAAAAAAGCGGGGATGCATAGCGGTCGACATACGAAAATTCTTGCGGAGATGCGACAATCATATTTGTAGGCAGTAAAAGCCCTGCCGTAAAAGCAGTCAACAATACCGACGTAAAAAATAAGACGAATGACTCTTTTGAGGAAAGTACACTTGTCCAGTTAAGTTTGATATGCTGACACCAAAACGGCTTCAAAATTAAAAACAGGGCAACAACACCGAGTAAGAGAGACAGCATCATGCGCGGATTTGCCGAGCCGATTTTATAATACTGCATATATCCTGCCGCCGAGAGCAAAATAAATGCAAAAATCCACAAAAGCACTTTCATTTTGTGCGGGCTTTTGATTTTGTAATAAATATTTTTAAGCAGCGAAAAAACGTTGTTAAGCGTCCAATAAAGAACCAAACCGGCGGGAGAATTATACAGCAGGACTAAAAACAAAAGCGCCATGCCGTAAAGCTGTGCTTTTTCCTTGAATGCGAAGCTGCGCGTGTATACAGCTCCGGCAATACAATTGATAAGCGTCATCACAATCGGAAGGATATTTATCCCCCCCCCCCCGAGTTTGAGCAGGGCGTCGGGAGCGCCTAAATCTCGTATAAAAAGGAAAGGTGTTCCGCGTAAAATTTCAAGATGGGACAAATAAGAATACGCCGCAATAAAAAACGGCACTTGAATCAACAAGCCGAACGACGAGCGCAGTGCCATAATCGGGTGATAATGATTTTGCTTATAAAAGACAGACATAATCATGTACTGCTCATCGCCCTTAAACGCAGCCTTGATACGCTCAACGCCGCTTTTTAAGCGTTTTTGCGTCTGTCGTTCAAGCTCCTGCCATCGTTCGGCGACGGCGTACAGAGGCAGACATAACACAGTAACCGCAACGCTTATGCACATAACGGAAAAACCGGTATTTTTGAATACCGTCTGCGCAACGACAAAAATGAATTCAACAATCTGAATAATGGGATAAATTATAATATTAAAAAGCACTTCACTCATGGACGCAGTATATCTTTGCGCATTCATATTTTCAATGAGGGTGAATTTTAAATACGCTGCTCTATTTCACTGCTTCAAAAAAAATTACCTACTACGTATTAGATTCAATTTCGAATTTTCCCAAAAGTCTGAATTCTACCTATTACTAATTATCCGTTTTTTTGCTAGTATTTGCGGATTATGATTACTTATCTGGCGAAAATCGGCGAATTGTCGCTTAAAGGCTCCAATCTTCATGAATTCGAAAAACTGCTTTTACAAAACACTCGGCGCGCTTTGCAAGGCACCGAAGCGAATGTAAGTCTTCGGGCAGGCAGGCTTTATATCGACTGTGAAGAGACGGACTCAGGCA
>CAUUAT010000114.1:0-4985 GCA_963543195.1 uncultured Treponema sp. | reverse complement strand
GTTACCGTTTTCTTTGCCGAAAAAAAAGTATTTTTTTGCCTAAAACTATTGACAGTTCCGTGAAATAGCTTTATAAAGGGGACTATGGAAACGCCGATTGAGGACAAGGAGAACTTTTAATCGGCGTTCTTTTCTTAATTTTTCATAAGTTCGATATCGGTTGATACGGACGGACTTATTGCAAAATTAAGAAAACTTAAAGCGGCTGCCGGTCAGCCGGCGGTTTGTTATTTTATTTCTTTCGGAGGACGGCTATGGATAGACGGGATTATATCAGCGATTCGGAATGGAAACACTTTATGAACTTTTCGAAGGACTTGGAAACGCCTTGCGTTGTTATCAATCTAAAAACAATCAAAAAGAATTATTTAAAATTAAAAGAAAACTTTCCGTATGCAAGCATTTATTATGCAATTAAAGCAAATCCCAATGATAAAATCATTTCTATGCTTTATGAACTCGGCTCGAATTTTGATATTGCTTCGCGTTATGAACTGGACAAGGTTTTGCGTTTGGGTGTAGCCCCCGACAGGCTCAGCTACGGTAACACCATAAAAAAAGCAAAGGATATCGCTTATTTTTACGAGAAAGGCGTCAAAATGTTTGCAACGGACAGTAAGGACGATTTAAAAAATATAGCGCAATATGCGCCGGGATCAAAAGTATATGTACGGATTTTGGTCGAAAACACAACAAGCGCCGACTGGCCGCTTTCAAGGAAATTCGGCTGTCATCCCGATATGGCATATGATTTGTGTATTCAGGCAAGAGATTCGGGACTTGTGCCTTGTGGAATCTCGTTTCATGTAGGAAGTCAGCAGCGCGATATAGGCCAATGGAACGATGCCCTTGCAAAAACAAAATACCTTATGGATTCTTTGGACGAAGAAGAAGAGATTAAACTGGAAATGATAAATATGGGCGGCGGGTTCCCCGCTTCTTATGTTACGCCGGCGAACGATCTTGAAGACTATGCTTCGGAAATCAACCGTTATTTGGAGGACGATTTCGGCGACGAACGTCCCCGTATTATATTAGAGCCGGGACGCTCGTTAGTCGGCGACAGCGGCATCTTGATAACGGAAGTCGTTATGATTTCCCGAAAAAATAATACCGCTTTATTCCGATGGGTTTATTTGGACACCGGATTATTTAACGGACTGATTGAAACACTAAACGAGTCTTTAAAATACCCCATCGTTACCGATAAAGACGATGACTGTAAAAAGCGAGGCGACGTCGTTCTTGCAGGTCCCACGTGCGACAGTATGGATATTATGTATGAAGATTATAAATACAGTTTGCCGACGACATTAAAACCCGGCGACCGGCTTTATTTTTTAACGACGGGCGCTTATACGTCCAGCTATGCTTCCGTAGAATTTAACGGTTTTCCGCCGATTAAAACATATATTATGGACTAACAAATAATTTAAAAGGTACCTATAAAAATCCAATCGAGTCTTTATAGGTATTCTAAATACAGTTTTTATACAAAACCTCCTTGCGCCGGTTAAATAAACTATTTAATCGGCGCTCTTTTTTGCTTCTGTCGCACACCTTCGATTCTATTGCTTTTATTAAAGTTATAATGTATATTGTCCCGACAAGGAGTTTTACTATGTACGATGTAGTGGTCTTGGGCGGCGGCCCCGGCGGTTATGTTGCCGCAATAAAAGCGGGAAGAGCGGGTTTAAAAACGGCTCTTATCGAAAAAAGAGAGCTCGGCGGAACATGTCTGAATAGAGGTTGTATTCCTGCAAAATATTTTCTTCATACCGCCGAAGTGTTTGGGAGTTTTGCAAAAAACGATTTGGGTCTTTCCGGCGAAAATTTAAAATACGATATATCTTTAATGTATGAAAAAAAGAACGCCGTTGTCGAAAAACTGGTGAGCGGCATTAAAAAACTTATAGAAAATGCCGGTGTAGAATTCTTTTGCGGAGAAGGTAAAATTACGTCAAAGTCTTCCATCGAGGTAAACGGGCAAACTCTGCAATTTAAAAATTTGATTATCGCAACCGGCTCTTCGGTTTTCGCACCTCCCATCGCAGGCATAGAAAACGCTCTTACTTCCGATGATATTCTCGGCGGCACTCCTGTGAATTTCGACAGCGTAATCATAATAGGCGGCGGTGTAATCGGTATTGAATTTGCGACAATGTATGCCAAGCTGGGTAAAAAAGTTACGGTAGTTGAATTGGAAAAAACGATTTTACCGCCTTTCGACAGGGACTTGGCGATGCAGCAAGCACTTATATTGAAAAAGCAAGACGTAAAAATAATAAACGGCGCAATGGTTACAAAAATCGAAAAAACGGGCTGCACTTTCACTCTGAAAGAAAAAGAAGAAAAAATAAATGCGGACGCCGTCATCGTTTGCATCGGTCGTATTGCCGAAATTAAAAACATCGGTCTGGAGAATGCCGGCATTGCTTTCGATAAGCGGGGTATTATCACCGATACTTTTATGCAAACAAACGTACCCGGCATTTTTGCGATAGGCGATGCCGTAAAAGGAAACACTATGCTTGCGCATAATGCCGAAAATCAAGGCGCGCTGGTTATAGAAAATTTAACGGGCAGCGTTAAAAAAGCGAAAAACGACATAATTCCGTCGTGCGTTTATTGCTCGCCTGAAATAGCCGCCGTAGGACTCTCCGAAAAAGAAGCCGAAGCGAAGGGAATCTCGGTGAAAATAGGAAAAGTACCTATGGGTTCTAACGGAAAATCGGTTTTAGCGGGAAATGAAGTCGGATTTATCAAAGTCCTTTTTGATGAAGAAGACCGGCTTGCAGGCTGCCAAATGATGTGTGCGGCAGCAACCGATATGATAGGCGCAATAGGAACGCTGGTTACAAACAAAGTAAAACGCGAAGCCATTTTGCATTCAATGTATCCGCACCCGACCGTTGTCGAAGCTTTTTACGAAGCCGTTGAAGATGTGGAGAAATCTGCAACGCATATTATCTATAAAAAATAGCCGTAAAACCTTGTTTGCCCCGCAGTATATTCGAAAATATATATACTGCAGGGCATCTTGCGAAATCAGGCAACGTTTTTTAAAAGACGCCTAATAATCTGTTACTGCTTTTGAATAAACGGCTGTTCCCGTGTTACAGATCGGGGGCTGAACACTCTGATATTCTTTTAACGGATGGGAGTGTCCCTTGCACAAAACGGGCAAATATAGTATATTCATTTCCATACGATTTGAGAGGTTATATATGAAAAAAGATACTCATCCTAAATATGAAGAAACAACCATTACTTGTGCCTGCGGGAACGTTATCAACACCCGCTCTACGGCTAAGGATATCAAAGTTGAAATCTGTTCGCAGTGTCATCCGTTTTTTACCGGTAAACAGAAATTAGTGGATACTGCGGGACGGATTGACCGCTTTAAGAAACGCTATAACATTAAAGACTAGCAGGCATAGATTAAGATTTAAGACGGTGCAGCTGTCCGGTGCTTGTTGTATATGGCATCGTGCTAAGCGGTATATTCCGTTTTGCAAAAATTCCGCAGGCTCGCTGCCTCGTCTTGTGTTATTCGATTGTTTTAAAATCGGAGGCTTTTATGGAAGCATGGTCTATCTGGTTATTGTCAGGCGTTATTTGTATCGGCTTGGAACTTGTTGTTCCCGGGTTAGTCATTATTTTTTTCGGACTCGGCGCAATTTGTACCGCTGTTTTCGCTTTTATTATCCCCGATGCAGTATGGCTTCAAGTCCTCGTTTTTATTATATGCTCAATTTTGTCGCTGGTTTTCTTACGCAAAAAATTCACTGCAATTTTTAAAGGTTCGTTATTTTATCCCGATAAAAAGTCGGATAATCCGGCTTCGGACTTTGCCGAAGTAATAGAACCTATTTCGGAAAACAAAGAAGGACGAATAAAATACGGCGGCACGACATGGAATGCCGTTTCCGTTTCGGGAGAAATTGAAACGGGTTCCTCCGTCAAAATTATAAAACGGGAAGGTCTTACATATTTTGTCGAAAAAATAAACGACAAATAAAACTATGAATAGCTGTAAAACCTCGTTGAATTTTTGGAATTGCCCTTCTATACAAAACCCTTGCAGGCATGCGGAAAATAATATATAATTGCCGCAAGATAAAAATAAAAGGAGTTATTTATGTCTACTTTAAAAGCTATAGACTTGTTTGAAGCTTATGCGCAAAATAAGCTGCCGATGGATCAAGGCTATATTGTTTCTTCTTTTTTTAAAGAAGAGTCGGCTTACAGTGTGTACGAAATTATTTCGTATGCGACGGTAAAAGACCTTTATATGTCAGGCTCAGGGCTGACGTTTCAGACAAACGGAAAAAAACTGTTTCTCTTGGTTGAACCGGCAAATTTTCCGCATAAGGCGACCGAACCGGTATTCCGTGCAAAGGGATTTCAAGTACCGTTGCGTTTTAAAGAATCGAATATTATAACCGCAAAAAACCAGTCGACGATTATGTTCAGTAAAGAACCGCAAGAAGCTATTTCGGCGTTTACCGTTGTAAAACCCGAAGGAATAAACTTTGCGTTTTTGTTTTATCCGTTACCGGATACGTTTAAATCGATAGAGATGTTTTTTGAGAAAACGTTAAATCAGGAAGCCGTTATTCCTCTTGCAGATGCGAAAAAGGTTGCAAAGCAGTTTGCCGAATTATGTGAACAAAAATTGACGTGGCCTAAAGACGAATAAAGCCGAACCGTAAAAAAACCGTACGCGATAAATCGAGAGCGTACGGTTTTTTATTTTTGTATACCGCTAAAACTTCGGTTTTAATCGAACTTACAGTATCAAAAAAAAGTGAATTTTAAAAAGACTTTGCAAAACCGCTTGCATTCCCGTACAAAGAGGTGTATACTCGCATTTGATATGACACGGACGGGGAACATTTTAAGACATCGCTTTTCTCAAAAAATAACGTTTTTTGCAAAAAAAATGTTGACAAAGTGATAGAAAAGAGTATAGTACCCCCCCC
>CAUUAT010000113.1:0-5079 GCA_963543195.1 uncultured Treponema sp. | reverse complement strand
CGGTTAAGAGCGGAGCGAGGATAAAGAATTTTTATTTAAAAAAAACATAAAAAACCGCTTGACTTTTACCGAAAATAAGGTATAATTAAATTAAATACGGCAGATTGCTATGTCGTTTATAAGAGGTTCCGTCTAAGTAGCTTTTAGCGAATGGGCGATAGACCTCTTTTTTTTATTTTAAAAAGAAATTTCGACCATATTTAAAAATACTACCGTTAAAATCGAGTAACAATGTTTGTGTCGGAAGATTTCCTATTTCTTCTTTCATTATTTCAAGCAATCTATCTTTTTGTTTTTGTGATTGAATTTGAATATATAAAGTTCTAGCTCTTTGTTTATCTCCGCCTTTTCTTATATGTTCCCGTATTGTTCGCCTTGTATCAGTATGAATATGTTTCATTTCTCCTATTTCATTATCAATTAACATATCGGGACTTGAAGCAAAATCAGAACGGGGCAATAAATAAACTTTATGTCCCAAGTCTGCAAGCCGTTTAGCTGAAGCGATTTCATTATCATTATGCTCTACTTTATTTTTATTTTCCTTATTTATTTTAGCCATTTGTACATACCCTCCGTTTTTGCCTTTGTACATAGTTTCATAATTTTGTAACAATTCAGGGAAATAACTTTGCATATCAAGCGCTCTTGCTTGTGCCACAATGTCAGCGGTGATACCGTACCTGTCGGCACGAGCCATCATTGAAGGCGTAATTTTCCAAAAGCTCTCTTTGTCAATCGGATTACCGCCGAAACCTTTTTGAGGCTTAAAGTTTTTTCTGATTGCTTTCATCGGCACATTTTCAATTTCCGTACCGTGCCCGATTTCATAATCATAAACGGCGCGGAAAGTTGTGCGGCAATTAAAATGATACGGCGGAAAGCCGTAAGTACTCCAAAAATGATGTTTCGCCGATAAAGCTTTTCCGTTCCCGATTAAAGAGGCAATACCCTTACAGGTGTCGCTTGTTCTGCCGTCTTCAATTACTAAAAGCTCCCACGCAGGCGGCAGGTTATTTCGATACTGCATAAGACGACCGGCATTGTAAGCGCTTTGCGTATTCGTGCGGTAAAGGCAATGAATAGGGTGTTTTACTTTCCCTTGCTGACGAGTACCGGTCAATTCTTCAAAAACACTTAGGCTTTCTATAAAATCAAATATTTACTTTATGCCGGTCAATTTCTTTCTCCTTCTTTATAGTTTTTTATGCTCTTTCCATACGTGAGCCAATGCGAGGACTTGACATAAAATCGGAATTACTGTTATAATCCGCCCTGTTCATTGACGGGGGTATAGCTCAATTGGTAGAGCGCTTGCATGGCATGCAAGAGGTCAGGGGTTCAATTCCCCTTATCTCCACTAAAATAAAAGAGGCTTCGTTTAAGATGCCTGATTTAATTAAGGCGGTTAGTCTGTATGGATCCAACAACTGAAATAGATCTTGACGAACTTCTCAAAGATGTAACGCTGCCGGCGTCAAACGAAACGGATGCCGTTTCGGAACCTTTTTCTCAAGATTTTGCGTTTAATGATAAACCAAAGCCGGTATTCCCCGATATAAAAGCAAGCGGCATAAGTAGCGATACAATGCTGTCAAAGGCTCCCGAAGCCGTCGGCGAACGCAGACGCGATGCAAGCGAAGTAGACCTTACATTGACGAGTTTTGAAAAAGTCGAAAAATTTTATAACGATAAGCCGCATACGCTTTTTGATTCTTCAGACTTTTATAAAACGGTTTTAAAAGGTGAAGGCGAAAATGCACAAAGATTGCACACCGCTCTTACTAAATTTCTAACAGCGACCGACCCAAAAGACCGCGGAGTTTTTAAGCAGCAAGTTGAGTCGGCATACTGGAACTTCGTTTCGGATATGGTTGCAAAAATAGCTTCTGGAAAAGCATCGCGCGAAAAAAAATATGCAATGCGATACGGTCTTGTTCTTCCCACCTTATTAACGGCATCTCAAAAAGACTTGTTTGCGAAAATTATAGATGAAAACACGTACTGCGAAGCCGTCTATTATCTTGACGAATGGTTTTTTGAAATCGGTTCCGGTAAAATTAATCCGTCGGCAACGGATGAAGTAAGAGTTGCACGTAAAGACGATAATTCGCGGTTTAATCAGCTTTTGGAAAAGGCAAAGGGAAAATTGCAAACTGCTGAGAATTTATTGAGGGCGAAATCCGAAGAAATAAGCCGGTTTGAAGATACGATTAAACAAAATATGTCGGACATATTTTCACACGATATTTCCGGTAATTTAAACGGCGTAAAATCGGCGTATTCCGAAAGCCAAAAACAGCAAATCGGGCAAATTAACGAAAAATTAAAAAAACTTTTAAGTTTGGATAAAGAACTTCAAAATTTTTTTACCGAATATAAAGAAGCGGAAGAAGACGTACGAAGCCTACGGGCAAAAGTGGAATCGTCGGGCGGCGAAGCGTCTAATGTTTCCGGTGCGACCGGCGAGTATGATACTATCCGTCAGATGGCAAAAATGACATGCGGCAGAAAAGGCAATCACTTTCCGATTTTATCGAAAGAATACTTCCGTTCCACCGCAAATGATGTGGGAATACGCGAAAATGTCTTGCGGGAGCTCCGCTGGATTGAAAGCATAGATGTTCAGGTGTATTGCAGGCAATATAAAAATCAACTGAATAGGCTTCCCCCGTTTGTGATTTTGCTGCCGACATACGGCGATATCGGTTTTTGCTGGGAACCGTTCGACCGTTATAATCGAGTTACAAGCCGCGGACGAATTGCGATTCCGATGTATCCGAAAAGCCTTAAAGTATCGCTTTTAATGGCGGTTGCCGATTTACGCTGGCAAGTTGCGAAAGAGAAAGCTTCATATTACTGGATGGAAGAAGGGTTGACAGGGAACTATTATCAGTGGTTTCAAAACCAAAAATTAAAAGGCGACATAAAAGAATACTTTATTCAAGACTATATTACGTGGATGATTAAAGAAAGCGAGGGGATTCAAAAAGTGGATAAAGAAGTGCGTGAGGTTTTTTGGCGGTATATACCGTTTGCGGATTCGGTAAAAGCCAAGCTGAAGGATAGAGCTCTTATTTATCAAGAGTTGTGCCAGCGGGATATAAACCGCCAAATGTCGGATGGGTATTAACAATGGCAAAACGGCAATTATTTTTATTCGGAAGTATATTGTGTCCCGATTGCGGGCCTGCAAAAGAATATTTGGAACAAAAAGGAGTTAAATTTCGATATTTTGATATAACCGAAGATCTTGCTTATTTAAAGTTTTTGTTAAAATATCGAGATAACCGAGCCGAATTTAACGAGCTCAAACGGGAGGGGAAAATCGGCATTCCGTGTTTAATGGTCGGGGACGGAGAAAAATTCATCTTTGATGTTAAAAGCGCGGACTTATCCGAATGGATATGATTTTAGCCTTTAGGTTTGTTTTTTATCCTTCGGGGCAGTCGTAAAGAGTTCCACTTTACGGCTTTGCCGATGATGTAACCGGAAGAAATCTTCCGGAAAATTATAGCGGGGTACGGACTGCGGTACTCCGCTTTTTTATTTTAATACGGTTAAAGGATTTATAAGTTTTCCGTTTTTATAAACCGAAAAATGCAAGTGCGGTCCCGTAGAACGTCCCGTATTGCCGACTCTGCCTATTATTTCACCTTGATTTATGCTTTGACCGCGTTTCACGCTTACGACGCTTAAGTGCCCATACATTGACTGGTATCCGCCCCCGTGCGACATAATTATATAATTACCGTAAATAGGAGAAATGCCGGTGTATGACACGGTGCCGTCCAGCGTCGCCTTGATTCCGGTACCGGTTTGAGCGGCAATATCGATACCGGTGTGAAAGCTTAATTTTCCGGTAAACGGGTCACGTCTGTTTCCAAACGGTGAAGTCAGTCTGCCGGTTACCGGGTAAGTAAATAATTCGCCTAAAGCCTTTTTTAATTCAAATTTACCGATAACTGCGCCCGGTATAAACAGCCTTTGCCCAACAGTTACTGCTTGATCGTCCAAATCATTTGCATCCAAAACGGCCGTAACCGGTAAACCGAATTTTGCAGCAATCGAAGTTAAACTGTCCCCTTTTATCGCCGTATAAAAAATTCCATCCAGTGAAGGAATTTTCAGCTTATTCCCCGCCTGCAGCCGTTTTACATTGGAAATTCCGTTTACGGAAATAATTGTGCCGATATTTTTCAAGCCGAATTTATATGCAATGCCGCCGATTGTGTCGCCTTTTGTGACCGTGTAATTTTCAAAATTTACGGCGGTAATAAAGTCGGGGACATCCGTAACTGAAGGAATCTGAATTTCCGAATCGCCGGTATTCCCCGTTTCCTCCGTATTTACGGTTTGCCCGATGGCTTTTTGCGCATATTCACGCATTGCATTATGTACCGAAGGCTCTTCCCAAAATAAAATTTTTTTTACCGATGAAATACCGAAATCCAATCTAAAAAAAGGTGCATACAAAACGGCGCATGCCGTCAAACTTGCCGCCGCTATAAATAATGCTGCACCGTATTGATATTTATTTAATTTTTCCGTCTGAACCCGATTTAAAAGTCGTATTTTTTTTTTATTTTTTATGCCCTTATATCCGGTATTTTCAACGGACAGACAGGTAATCACATTCATATCTTGTATATCGGCAAAAATATTTTATGGTTAAACTAGTATCGGTATAAACTTTATAATTAACGGTAAAAATGTTTAACCACATAGTTTGGGCATAAAAACTTTTTGTATGAAAAGCAGCCTAAATCTAAGGAAACCGGTAAGCAAAGCTTACCTTCTAAAAACTGAAGTTTTTCGAGGTCCCCTACTAAAATATATTTTTTTGTGCTAAAATTACTGACGAAAAAATTTTATTTCGGAAATATTCGATAATTATAATAATATCTATCGACATTATATATATATATATAATGTCGATAGGAGGTTCACTTATGAACGTATTTGAAACTAACGAATTGGAATTCACTGCTGATGAGTTGGAAACTATGAAAGGAAAAAAACGGGCAGAGTTAATTTTATTTTTATCTGCATTTTTTAACAGTTTGGTTTTTTTTGCTC
>CAUUAT010000112.1:0-5320 GCA_963543195.1 uncultured Treponema sp. | reverse complement strand
GCATCCGAAAACCCGATTTCGATCCCGTAAAGGCGGGTGAACTCCTTGCCGAAGCTGGCTACGATACGCTCGGTTCGGACGGCATCAGGGTAAATAAAGAAGGGAAACGCGCGAGCTTCGAACTTATCTTGTCGACTGCCAGTGCTAATGATCAATTTGCGTACTTAAAAGAACAGGCAAAAAAAGCCGGTGTTGAAATTGAAATTAAAGTTATGGAGCAAGGCTGGATCGAAAAAACTTTCGCAAAAGATTTTGATATGGTATGGTTCCGATGGGTAGGAAGACTTCAGCCTTCTTATTGGCAGAATTTTTCCAAAGAGAATGCCGACAAAGAGGACTCGAATAATGTTTATGGTTATACGAGCCCCGAAATGGAAGCCTTGCTTGCAGTTGAAGATGATCCCGATGTTTCCATTGCCGAAAAAGCCGAAAACAATAAAAAGATTGAACGGCTTGTACATGAAGAGGCTCTGATAGTTCCCGATTATTATACCGATTTTACCAGAACGGGTGCGTGGAAATGGCTTAAATTCCCTGCATGGGGCAACCAAAAATTTTATAGAACCTTACTCAGTGCGGAAACGGGAGATGAATTTTACAGCTATGCATGGATTGATCCTGACATAAAAGAAGAAGTTGAGGCTGCCAGAGCAGACGACAAAACCTTCGAGCCTAAAATTTGGAAACCCAGCACGCGGTACGTCGAAGAATAACATTGGAGTATAAAAAAATATGCGGTAAACCTGAAAAGGTTTGCCGTATTTGTCGATTTATGGAGAATTTATATGAGTAGTGATGAACTTCTTAAAGTTGACGGTCTTTCCGCTGGTTTTATGTCTGATGCCGGCTTAATAGAGGTATTGGATGAAGTCAGTTTTACCGTAAAAGCGGGGCAAACGCTTTCTCTAGTCGGAGAATCCGGCTGCGGAAAAAGCGTCACGGCATCTTCAATAATGCGCATCTTGCCGCATCCTTACGGTAAAATCACAAAAGGAACTATAACATTTGAAGGCAAAAATGTTCTTGAGCTTCCGATAGAAGAAATGTATCGGCTGCGCGGATCTTCAATTGCTATGATATTTCAAGAGCCGATGACTGCACTGAATCCCGTTCATAAAGTAAAAAAACAGGTCGGAGAAGTTTTGGAACTTCATAGACCGGATATTAAAAAAGAAGAATTGCCTGCTCATGTCCTTAAATACTTAAAAGATGTGGAAATACCATCCGCCGAACAGCGTCTTAACAATTATCCGTTTCAGCTTTCGGGTGGAATGAGGCAGAGGGTAATGATTGCAATGGCCCTTGCCGGACATCCGAAACTTCTTATTGCGGATGAGCCGACTACGGCTTTGGACGTTACCGTTCAAGCTCAAATTTTAGCTTTAATTAAGGCTCTGCAAGAAAAAAACAATATGGGTGTTATTTATATCACCCACGATATGGGAGTTGTTGCGGAAGTAAGCGATAGGGTTGCGGTTATGTACGCAGGGCAAATCGTTGAAACGGCTTCCGTCGATATAATATTTAAAAATCCGCGTCATCCGTATACGCGCGGCTTAATTGCGTCAATGCCTAAGTTGAATTCCGAACCGAAAACCCGTCTTCCGTACATCAAAGGAAGCGTTCCCGCTCCGCGCGCGTATCCTTCAACGTGCCGGTTTGCCGAACGCTGTAGTTATGTAACGGACCATTGTCGTGCGAATACTCCCGTTTTGGAAGAATTCGAGCCCGACCATATGATTAGATGTTTTAGAGCGAGGGAAATATAATGAATAAAGAACCTATTTTTGAAGTTGAAAATTTGGTACAAGAATTTTCTCAAGGACGGTATAGTAAAGCCGTCGTTCATGCTCTTAACGGCGTAACGCTCTCGGTCTATGAAGGAGAAACGCTAGGACTTGTCGGGGAAACCGGCTGCGGCAAAAGTACGCTGTGCCGTGCTATGATGCGTCTTTATAAGCCGACGTCGGGCATAATCCGATATAGGGGAACAGATATTACACACCTCAAAGAGCGGAAATTAAAAGATGTACGCCGTTCCGTTCAGATGATATTTCAAGACCCTGCCGAATCGATGAACTCCCGTATGAATGTCGGATATATCATAGAAGAACCGCTTATTATTCAAACAAAGATGACTGCCGATGAACGGAAAGAAAAAGTTCTTGGTCTTTTAAAAGACGTAGGTTTACCGGAAGAAGCCTATTACCGGTATCCGCATGAATTTTCAGGCGGTCAAAGACAGCGTGTCGCGATTGCGCGGGCATTGGCAATTGACCCTAAGATTATTGTCTGTGATGAACCCGTAAGTGCGCTTGACGTTTCTGTTCAATCGCAAGTTTTAAATTTGCTTTTGGATATGCAGGAAAAACGAAAGCTGACTGTTATTTTTATTTCGCATGGTTTAAATGTCGTACGCCACATGTCGGATAGAATTGCCGTAATGTATCTGGGGAGCATTATGGAGCTTGCAACATCTTCAATTATTTATGAAAATCCGGTTCATCCGTATACTCAGGCACTTATTGCTGCTATTCCCGATACTGACCCTGCAAACCGACGGAGAAGAATTCCGTTTACCGGTGAAATTCCGTCTCCGATTAACTTGCCGCCGGGCTGTCCGTTTCATTTAAATTGCGTAAAAAAAATAGATAAGTGCACCGTTGAAAAACCTGTTTTGCGGGACATAGGCGACGGGCATATGTGTGCTTGCCATTTGGTATAGCGAGTGCTATGGACTGATCGATTTGAGCTTGCCGGAATATGCCGTTTCGGCTCGGCTTAAATATTGAAAATAAAAATTAAGAAAAACCGGTGAGCAAAGATCAGCTTGTGAGCGATTCGCTTTCAAAAAGCTGATGTTTTTCGAGATTCTCTATAGCATTTGAACGGTTGCCCGTTGCGGCACCTGTGTTTTTAAGCAGCGTAAAAATGAAAAATGAAGTGATAAATCTTTCTAGCTTTAAGTTTTTCAAATTAAAACCGGTATGCATATTTTTTTTGATTTTATTGTTTTTTTCCTGCAATAAAATTATGCCTCCGTCCGGCTATTTGGAGCAACCGGCCTGCAATGCATATGCCGATGCCATCGAAACGGAAAAAAGCAGTTTGCCCGATTTTTCCTGTCCGCCCGTTTCTGTAGATGGGATTAAAATAGCAGGTACGCCTGACTATTTACAATGGTATACATCAGAACCGAAAAATTATTCTTCTTCTGCCTTAAAGAAAGGTGGGAAGTTTTATGCATATTTAAACGATATTCCGAATACGTTTAGATATGCGGGACCCGGCGCAAATGATGAAACGGTGAAATTGTTTAACACGCAAATGCCGTTTTTGTGGACGTCGCAGGAGACCTTTGAATTTATGCCGTGTTCTGCAACACATTGGGCGGTCAATTTGCCCGAAAATACCGTCTATTATAAACTCTCCGAAAAGATACGCTGGTCGGATGGCACGGCTTGTACTGCGGATGACTGGCTTTTTGCCAATAAATTCCTCCGGTCGAAAAACATTGTAGACCCCGTACAAAATTACCGCGCGGATAATTTGCTTGTAAAAAAGATAGGAGATTTTTGCGTGTCGGTTACGTACACGGGCGGCCAGCATTATACCGAATATGAATTGCTCGACATAACCAATTTTAAACCGATTGCAAAGCATTTTTATGGCGGTGAAATCCCCGAAAATTGGCCCGAAAAATATAACAGAATTGTCGAGCCTACAACAGGTCCCTACGTTCTTGCCGAATACGATTACAATAACGGGCTGAAATTTGTTAAAGTAAAAGACTGGTGGGCGCAATCGTATCCGCATTTTATGGGTATTGCGAATTTTGATGAGATATATTACAGAATAATTGCGGGTAAAAAAGGACCTGCATTTAGAAAATTTGCACTCGGTCTTTTTGATGTTATTCATCTTGATAACCCCGCGGAATGGGCGGAAGCAGTAGACAGTGTAAACGTTCAGGAAGGTTTTGTAAATTTATGGCAAGGCTTTTATGTCCCCGTAAATGGTCCTGCCGGTTTGTTTTTTAATACGCGTGCGAAGCCGCTGGATAACGTTTTTGTAAGGAAAGGATTGTATTATGCCGTCGATATGGACGGACTTATTGCAACAGCTTATTTGGGACAGCGGAAACGTCTGCACACTCTGGGAGTGGGGCAGATATGGGGAGCTGCCGAATTCAATAATTCCGAGATAAAAAAACCGGCGTTCAACCCGAAAAAAGCGATGGAGCTGTTCGCCCGGGCAGGTTATAAAAACTTAAATTCCAAAGGCATTTTGGTAAATGAAGAAGGTGCGGAATTGACTTTTACCGTTCTTTTTAAAGAAGAAAAAGAGCGCGAGCTTTTCGGCTTTTTGTATACGCAGGCTTTGCAGGCCGGTGTCCGACTTGATTTTAAATATTATCCCGGCGGGCTTATTTCTAAAGTTGCAAGTCGTGATTATCAGGCGTGGTGGGGCGCTATGCCTAATCTGCAAATACCGAATAACTATACATTCTTGCATTCTTCGTTTGCGGACAAAAAAACATTCGAAAATTTTTTCGGTTATGCCGATCCTGAACTTGATTCTCTTTTGGAAAAATTTAATGACGATAATTTGACTTATTTTGAAAAAGCGGCTATAAATCGGCAAATCGAAAAAATTGCGGATGAGGCGGCTTTGATGATTCCGTCATATTATAAAAACACAATCAGCGTTATGGCATGGAAATGGTTGTGTTTTCCCGTATGGCTTAATATGCGGTATCAAGATAGATTGGATGAGCCAATGTTCGGCTATATATGGTTTGACGGCGACATTGAAGCGGAATGTAAGCGTGCAAAAGCCGAAAATAAAATGCTTGAAGATGCTTCTTATTCGCTGAGTGAAAGATATAAGTGAAAAACAGTGTGTAAAGCTTAAATCAGATTCGCTTTGTATCTTTCGTAAATAAAGATGCTCCGCCGGCAAAGCCGTAAGCGAAATTCGCCTTTAAAAATTGATTCGCAATCCGCTTTAACGGGTATGACGATCACTTCCTTACAGAACAAACCGATAGGCTTGCATATTATTTATAATTTATTATGCCCCACAAATTATAACAAAAAATGACTATTTTGCAGCTACTTAAAACAGCTTTATAGTCCAATAAATAATCAGAGTTTATTCTTAATTAAAGCAAAATAATCATCTACTGATATAGAGTTAGAGGGTTAAAATGAAAAAACAGTTTATAATTTTATTCTTTAGTTTAATAATAATTTCGGCATATACAATTGTAACGGGGCACGCAAAATGAGAAAATTGTGCATTTAGTTTGAGAATTTTG
>CAUUAT010000111.1:0-5336 GCA_963543195.1 uncultured Treponema sp. | reverse complement strand
ATTATTTTTTTCCGAACTTTAAAGATAAAGAAAATGAAAAATATACAGGGAAAAATGATATTACAATTGAAGACTTGCTGAACCATCAAGCGGGTTTCCCTGCCGGAGCTCAATACCACAATAAAAAAGAAATTCGAAATAAGTCTAAAAACGAAAAACGTACAAACAAAGAAATTACACTTGAACTTATTTGTAAAACTCCTTTTGTATACAAGCCTCGAACCAAATCCGTTTATTCCGATATTGATTATATGCTTTTAGGATTTATTATCGAAAAAGTATGCGGGAATTCATTGGATAAATATGTTAAAGAACATATTTATGAACCGCTTCATTTAAATTATATATGTTATGAACCGTTAAAAACCGGATTTAAAAAAAAAGATATTGCCGCTACGGAAATTGAAGCCGTTAAAAGAAGTAATGAAAAAAAATATAAGAAAGAAAAATATATGCCGATACACGGCACGGTTCACGACCCTGAAGCATACGGAGCAATGGATCAAGTAAGCGGACATGCGGGGCTTTTTGCAAATGCCGAAAGCATTGCCGTTCTTGCACAAGTAATACTGAACGGAGGCGGATACGGTACCGTTAAATTATTTGATTCTCATGTGTTGGATTTTTTTACGAGTCCGCACATAGAAATTTCCGCTGCCGGTCTAGGTTGGAGGAGACAAGGTGCCGCTCAAACATATTCGCATTTTTTTTCACAGCTTGCAAGTCAAGATGCATTCGGACATAGCGGTTGGACGGGAACGCTTACGTTAATAGATCCGCAAGAAGATTTAATTGTAATAATTTTTACCAGTGCAAAAAATACTTTTACACTGAATGGAAAAAAGTTACGCGGAAAATATGAAGGCGATTTTTATCTTGCAAAAAATTATGGGGCAATAACTACCTTAATCTATTCCGCTTTTAAAAACTACAGCGATGAGATTTTAGATAATATGCTCATAGAACTTGCCGAACAGCGGTATTCTCTAATTGCGGGCGGTTCCGAATTCTATAACAATCCAGGATTTTATAATGACCTAACTTCAATTATGGATACGATAAAAATTCAATCAACACATTCCGAAACACTCAATAGTTTTTTAGGCTCTGACAGTGCAGCCGCTATCACCGGAAAACTAAGTTCATTGCAACAGGGGAAAAAATGAAACGGTTAAAAATTATTTTATATTTTTTATTATACGCATTTTATCTTTTTGCACAAGATAATAAAAAAATAATTTTAGGTATTGACAGAATACAAGAATTTTCTTTTCTTTTTAAAAATAAAAAAACGGGACTCATCACAAATCAAACCGGAATAAATTCCGCAGGAGAATCTTCTATTGATATTTTATTTAAAAACGTAAAATTGACTGCTTTGTTTTCTCCGGAACACGGGATAAGGGGCGCCGAACCGGAAGGTGCAATAATTGAAAACCGAATAGACTCAAAAACAGGCTTAACCGTTTATAGTCTTTACGGCAAAACAAAACGACCGACCGATGAAATGCTGAAGAATATTGACATATTGTGTTTTGATATTCAAGATGTAGGTGCGAGGTTTTATACATACATTTGGACAATGGCTTATGCGATGGAAGAATGTGCAAAGCATAAAAAAACATTTATTGTTTTTGACAGACCTAACCCGATCGGAGGCATCAATGTCGAAGGGAATATTTTAGATAAAGAATATAAATCTTTTGTGGGGTATTTCCCCATTGTACAACGGCACGGTATGACGATAGGAGAGTTGGCGCAATTGTTTAATACCGAATTCAAAATAAATTGCGACTTAAAAATTATTCCGCTGAAAAATTGGAATAGAGAAAGTTTTTTTGATACGCAGAATTTAATGTGGGTTCCGCCTTCTCCGAATATTCCGACACCGGAAACGGCTTTAATTTATTCCGGTATGTGCATTTTTGAAGGTGTAAATATTTCCGTAGGACGCGGGACAACAATGCCGTTTCAATATGTCGGGGCACCGTTTATTGATGCGGAAAAACTAGCCGCTGAATTGAACGACTTAAATCTTAAGGGTGTATTTTTTCTTCCGGCATATTTTATTCCGTCACGTTCGATTTATAAAAACGAATATTGTAACGGCGTCCAAATTATCGTAACAAATAAGAAAGATTTTTTACCGATAAGAACGGCAATTTTGATGATGGATAAAATAAAAAAAATGTATCCTAAAAATTTCTCGATAAATAACTCAAATAATAAATTCTGCGGTTTAAATCTTTTAACCGGAACAAATATTTTATCTTCGATTTTGCTATATGGGAAAATAAAACTTGAAGATTATTTAAACTTGATTAAATATGATGAAAATAAATTTTTAAATACACGAAAAAAATATTTACTTTATTAAAATATCGGAAAAAACGTCAAACATGTAGCCGCTACGCAAAGCCGGAAGAGTTTTTACTATATCCGACTTTAAGGGGACAGTAAACGGTAAATTCAAGCCGAAAATTTTATTTACGGAACCGCCGCATAATTCGACAAGGCGTTTTTCGGAACATCCGGCTTCACGCAGTTTTTGAACCAGCAAAAGAGAACCGGCAAAACCCGGTATGCCCGATGCACCGTTGTATTTATCTTCAAGCGTATGCGGTGCATGATCGCTTTCAATCCAATCTATGTCGCCGGAAATAAGCGAATTGAAAACGGCAAGCCTATCGCTTTCTTCCCGAAGCGGCGGATTCATTTTTACCAAAATACCGAATGAAGAATATGCGCTGATATTTAAAAGTGCATGATGTGCGGTTGCACCGCAAGAAATATTTACACCCTTTCTTCTTGCAGTGTTCACAAATTTTATTCCGTCTGCGGTGCTGATATGACAAATATGAATGTGACCTAAAAAATTTTCGGTTTCGGCAAGTTCAGTTTGATCTTTAATCGATTCAATTTCGGCAGCGGAAGGACGCGCATAGCTGTGAGTTATGGGGTTTTTTATATCAAAAACGGAATTATTCATTCGGCTTTCTTTTTCACAATGAACAGCAAGTATGCCGCGATAATTCAGCTTTGCTAAAACGGAATAAACTTTACGCTGTTCTTCTTTTTCCGTTATTCCCATGTTCCCCGTAGAATGTCCTGCAAACATTTTAAAACCGACAATTTTTGGAAAATATTTTTTATAAAGTGAAACCATTTTTTCTATTTGTAAAGAATCTGACGTAAGTCCCGCATATATTCCATAAAAAATATTCGTATTTATTTTTTTTAAAGAATTTTCAGCAAGAGCAAACCTTGAAAAAATAGCGGATTCGCTTGTCAACGGCGGATCGGTATTCGGCATATCAAATAAAGCGGTAAAGCCTGCACTCGATGCAAGTCCGGCACCGTGTAAAATAGTTTCTTTTTGCGACAAAAGTCCATCGCGTAAATGTACATGTGAATCGATCATAAACTAAAAGAATAGAACGGGCACTCTGTATTCACCGTAAATATTTGTTACACTAATAAAATACGGATACGGTACCGCTTCCGCAAGTAAATTGAATTTTCCGTTTTTATTGCTTTCGGTTTCAACGATAACTTTAAAATTATCATCAAGTGAGGCTATCTTAGTATTTATCATAGCTCCTTTCCGTTTATTCCGTACAATGCTGCAAATAGAATTCATATTTCTCCGATTTTACATTGATATTTTTCGCTATTTTATTCTATAAAAATTTCTATGTCAATACGGCTTTATACGGTATATTTAAAACCTCTGCGATACTAAGATGTTCTAAAATCAATTCACCGTTACTTCCGGAAAATTTTTATTTCAGTTCCGAAAAAAAATCAATGCTTTTTTATACAGCCGTATCATTTTTCTTCAGCTTTTCCATATAATATAATATCAACGGCGGAATCGATTTTTCTCTTTGTATATCCGCTTATAACATAAGCGTTTTTCAATTTTGAATCGAACAAAATATAATCTCCGTTTTCCATCGGTGTTTCTCCTATGGTAAGTCTTTCGCCGGATCCTAAAATAATTGAGAGATATTCGGTTTGCAGTGAAGTCAATACCGGTGCAGGGAAAATATCCACACAAGAAAATCGTTTTAAAAATAATTCTAAATCGGAAAAGTACGGTTCGTTTTCTTTTGAGCGAATTATATGCGTATGATTTTTTTCAACTGATTGGATTTTATTTCCGTCAAATAAGAATTTGTAAATTTGTAAATCAATCCAAAAGTCGGAACGTACCGTTAAAAACGAAGAAACGGTATCGATTGTTTTAAAAATTTTTGTCCGTCCGTCAAGAAGAAGATATATATTTGTTCCAAGTATATCTTTTTCCCCGAAAATAAATTCTCCTGCAATACTTTTATCTTCTCTGATAAATTGCATTTTAACGGCATTATTTTTATCCAATCCGAAATTCTTATACTGCAATATATCTTCAGTAATAAAAGTAAAAATCTGTTTTTTTGTAAAAACTTCAAAAAGCCGGTTTATTAACGCGCCGTCAATTATATATTCACCGGTTCCGGTTTTATAAGTAAAACCGTTATTTTTTTTTATTAAATGTAATTCATTAAAAGCGGAAGGTCGGGGGAGGGCGGGAACGGTTACGATTATTTCAGAGATTACATCAATATCTGCTTTTAAAAGAAATGAAGTACTAAAACTATCCGTATTCCGTTTCGGAATATACGTAAAAAATAGGTAAATAATTACAATAGTATTAAATAAAATTAAAATCTTAGTACGTGAATATATTTGCTTAAAAAATGTTTTTTTCATTTACGCCTTCTTTGGAAAATAAAATTTATACAACCTGCAAATACAATAATAAGCGGCAATGCAATAAGTGAAACAAATCGAGCCATCGTAACAATCGAATTAAAATCGGAGACATCGGAAAATTGTTTGAACGGGAAGGATGTATGTTTTTTATTTTTTAAGAGTATCAAAGAATCATATCCGCAAATATGTTCAATGCAATTTATCATAAAATCCAAATTAAAGGCAGAGCCTGTATAATTTACCGCATCGCTTAGCATATATTCATCGCTTATAACGACTACAGGTGAAGGTTTTATTCTTTCCGCTATCACTGCTTCCGCATTTTTTTCCATTTTTGAAAAAAGAGATAACTGCGTTGAAAATGGGTCGGTATCGTAATCATTGATCATTGTAATTGAATTTGAAGTTGTTTTTGCAATAATTTTTAACTCACGATTTTTATCTTCGTCAATAGATAGAGAAGACGGCCAAAAGGTTTGCAAATTCTTATTTCCCGAAAATATTCCTGCAAATATAGGATTGTTTTTTTCTATACCGGTATACTGCAACGAAATCCAAAAAGGATAATTTATTGTTTT
>CAUUAT010000110.1:0-5504 GCA_963543195.1 uncultured Treponema sp. | reverse complement strand
CGGCATAAAGAAAAGCATTGCAAAAATGAGGAGTTGTTATGTTTTTTTTTGTATTTCTTATAATCTTTATATTTTTAAATTCGGTGCACAAAGGTGAATCCGCAAAAACTTTTTCAGCCGCCGTTATATAAACTTCTTCTTTTAAAAGCCCCCCCAAATAATATGTTCCCCATAAAATCAAAATAACAGCGATGCAAATTCCCAATAAAATTCCGCCTTTCTTTAATTGTTCAATATTTTTTTTATTCATACCGTTTCCTTTTTAAGGCTTGAATTTTTACTTCCATTTTTTCTATGAGTGGCGTAAAAATATTTGTAATCAATAATGTGAATGCAGTTCCTGCAGGAGATGCTCCTGCACCGCAAATAAAAAATGCAAATATTCCGGCTATGATCCCGCATACGGCTTTTCCGTATTTTGTTTTAGGAGCGGAAGACGATTCCGTTAAAACGAAAAATGCCGCAAATAATATCCCGCTTGTTAAAAGCGCAGCCAATATGTCGCCCGAAAAATAGATCCCCGTAACGGGTACTTGCGCAAAAGTCCAAACTAAAGTTGCATAAACGAAAATAAATATTGCAGGAAAAATATAGTCTGCAACACGCAGCGAAAATAAAACCACAGATGATAAAAGCGTGATGAAATTATATCGAAAAGCCGGGATAGGCGACGTCGAATTTAAAAATAATGTTACATATCCTTCCGGAAGCGTTACGCCGGCTCCATGCAGAAAAATGGAATTAAAAGCGGATGTGATTGCAAAGTCCGATTTTATGTGTAAAAGCGAATACGATTCCAGCACGGCGAACATACTTCCCTTTTCTTTTAAAAAAGCCGGATGTGAAAGTACCGGTGGGAAAGCATCGGGTCGCGAAATGTATGCAATACAAGCGGCAATGACTGTAGGATTTATCCAATTCGATCCGGTTCCTCCATAAAGGCTTTTTGAAATAAAAACCGAAAGTGCACTTACAAAAAAAGTAAAGACAAAACCGATTTTTACCGGCATAAAAAAACCGATTAAAAGTCCTGTAATGACAGCTTCGAAAGAAAAAGTCAATTTTTCCGCATTACGGTATTGTGCCCAATATTCAACAAGTGAAGAGCCTGCCACGGCAAACAAAATAGTTACGACTGCAAAAAAATCTCTTGCAATAAGCAGCACCGCAAATTGAATCGAAATAAGCAAAATTAAAACGAAGTTTGTTTTTCGTGCGGTAAGCCGCGTATAAATAAACGGCGAAAAAATATGCGCGGAAACAGGCGGCGTATGCATTTACACTTCTCCTTTTTTTATATTTTCAGCAGTTTTCGCAATAATTGCAGATAACGGAATTCGTGCAGGACAACATGCAGAACAACATGAACAGTTTTTACACATATTTATTTGTTTTATAATTTCGCAATCAATATTTCCGTTTTCAATCGCTTTCACAATTTTTTTCGGTTCCAAATATAACGGGCAAGAATTAAAACACAACCCGCAGTTAATACATTCGCTTGAAACATAATTTTTAATTGTATCTTTTCCGAAAATGTGAATTGACTTTAAAGTTTTCGTAACGGGAATGTCGAGATTATCAATTGCAGAGCCTGCCATAAGTCCGTTTAAAATAATATGCTTCGGTTCCGTTTTAAACCCGCCGCATTCTTCAATGAGGTTTCCGATCGGGGTTCCTATCCTCGCTTTTAAAACCTTAGGTTCGTTGACTGCTTTCCCCGAAACAAGAATATACGAAGCCGTTACGGGATTATTTGTGCGAATCGCTTCATATGTATGAAGCGCCGTCGGAACATCAAGCCGTAACCAGCCGCCTTTTTTTTTCGATGTAAAATTTTCCGTAAACGGATAATACGAAGGCGCTTTTATAAATTCAATTTCGGCACTACCGCATGCGGCGGAAATTTTTTCCAATTTTCCTCCGTCATTTTTACCGCATTTGTGAATGCAGATAATGTTTTTTGCATCCAAAATTTTTACGGCGATGCCGATGCCTTCCGCCGTTTCATTACAAAATGTATCAAACAAAATGGAATCTAAGCTGCATGAGGGATCTTTATCGGAAAGGTATATACAAATTGAATTGCATCCGGATTTTATCGCCGAACGTAACTGGTATGCGAGCGGGGTTTCGTTTGCGGACGCCGTATTTACAATTCCCGCAAAATCGATTGTACGTAAGAGTTCCGATACGGCGCAGTTACGCCATGAATAATCGGCGGGATTTTTCCCGAGTATGTCGAAAGAACCTTCAAGCCTTACGGCAATAGAATGAATAAGACTACCGTCCGGTAAATTAAAATCAATAAAGTCGTGTACAATACCGGGAATTGAAGAATAAACATTTGCTGAAGATTCTCCCGTTTTCCGTGCAATCATTTGCCCTTCACGTACGAATTCGCCCCGTAAGACAAGGGATTCAAAAGCATTTTCTTCCGTCGTCGAAATAGGAATAAAAGCGACTTGCGGCAAAAAAGCGTTTCCTTCGAAGGCTGCTTGTAAAAACGGGTATTCTACAATTTCCTTTCCCCGTTTAAAAGTTAAAAAATCCGTCATCTTTTCAGTACTCTCAATAAAATAATTATAAGCGGCATTAATGCCGAAAGCAAAGCGACTGCCAAAGCTTCCGCATTGAAACTGTTAAGCGGAAATTTTTTACCGGCATATGCCGCTGTTGTAAAGTATCCTTCGCAGTATAGTAAATCTTCAATTGAAGAGCGCTGCCGAAATGCTACGGCATTTTGTATAAATGCATCGTCAAATGTCAGCGTAATACCGCCCGTTTCGGTGACGACACCGTTAGTATCAACCGAAAAATCGCCGTAATGAATTTCGTTACGATTTTCTACATTATCGTTTATTTTAACATAAGGCTTTATATACGAAAACCACGAATCCGCAATAAAATTTCCCAAATCGGGCAAGTCTTCTCCCGATCTAACCGTTCTCAGTTTATCAAAAGTTTCTTTTGAAAATCCTGCACGTTCTACTCTACTTGAAGGCACCGGTAAATATAAAATATTTTTATAGGCTTGAAGTGTTTTACCGGATGCAAAATATAAAATAAAGCTCGGGAAAATAATACATGCTATAGCTGCGCCTGAAACCGTACATAATTTTTTCGATTCCCAGAATTTTGTAACCGATTTCGGGTGCATTGCGTAAGGCGTTATCGCTTTATGCAGTTTTTTTGTGTCCGAATTTTTACGGATAAAAAATAAGATTCTTTCTGATATGTAGGTAAAAGAGCACGCCGTTAAAAAAGCCGAAATAAAAAGTAATAAAGAAATGTTGCTGTTAAATTTTGCAACCGTAAAAGAAACAAACGGTAAAAAAATTAAAAGCGGATTTTTTTTTATGCGGTTGATCAGTTGGTCTTTTGTAAATTTTAAATAAGAGCCTACGGCTTCCGTCCAAAAAGCAATCGTAAACATCATTAAAACCGCAGCGGAAAGCGCGAGAATGCCGGATTGTATTCCTGCGTATATGACAAACGGGAAAGCCGAAAATAAATAAAAATCTTTTCTGTTCGTAAAATAAAATGCGAGCAAGAAAAATGCAAACGCCGATATACATTGAAAAAGCGAAAAGCCGACCTTTCTTTCAATGTAAAACGAATCGGTATTGTTTTTAAGATATTTAAGAAATTCGGGCGTTATGTGTTCGCTTACATGAATATACATATAGCGCATATTTTCCCTGTCGTTTATAAACCATTTTGTATATTTTCCTTTATCGGTAAACGGGAATCCCGTATAGCCGTTTTTTTCCAGTTTTGCAAAACGGGTTTCGATCGTTGCCGACGAAACAATATTTTTTATTCCGCAGTTATCGGCAGCCTGAACAATACTGTTTTCATCCGTATTCAGCGGCAAAAAAAGAATTCTGTACGAATGCCAAATTGTATCTTTTTCGTTGAAGGGAATAAAAAATAAGAAAAACAAAGAACAAAAAAAGAAGCAACTTGCGGCAATATCCAAAATAAAAAAACACGCTTTTTTCATTTTTGCTTATCCGAAATACGCAAATAAAATTGCAATGATAGAACCTAAAATAACGCCTGCGACGGCTTCCACCGGTTTGTGTCCTTGAATCTCGCGTACGTGCTTAAATGAATACGACGGGTTTATTTCGACAAATTTTGCCCCCAAATCGTTTAATGCCCGTGCTTGCAAACCGCTTGAACGGCGTACACCGACCGCATCGCGTATAACGATAATTGCAATGAAAATTGCGAAAATAAACAAATCGGAATTAAACCCGTGCCTAATACCGATACTTATGGTTAGTGCAGCAACCAAAGCTGAATGGCTCGACGGCATCCCGCCGGTTTTCCATAAAATAAGTTCAAAAAAATCTATAGGACTTTTTATCGAAAAATTAAAAAGAGCAAATATCGTTTTTATAACTTGACTTAAAAGCCAGCTTGTTACGGCCGACAAAAAAATAGGATTTGAAAAAAGCGTAACCAACTGTTGTTTTTGAATCATTCCAAGCATATTCCTCATTTTCTACAAAACAGCTCTTTTGTCAAGCCATATAATTGTGTATAATACGCCGATGAATGAAATAAACGAATTGTTTATGATAAGCGGAAATGATGCAAACAGGAGGCTTGACCGGGTTTTGCGCAAATTTTTAAAGGATATTCCTCTTTCCGTGATATATTCTGCCATACGAACGGGTAAAATAAAAATAAACGGAAAAAACCGTACACCCGATTATATAACGCAAAAAGGCGATAAACTTGAAATTAAACCGAAGCTTTTTCGGAAAATTGAAATAAAAGAAAATGTGTCTCAAAAAATAAGGAGAAAGCCTTGTATCCTTTTACGAACCGGCGATTTGCTTTTTATAAATAAAAAAATAGGTGAAACGGTACACGGCAAAGACAGCCTCCTTAATGCGGTTTTAACATATTTTCCCGGTACGGGAAAGAGTTTGTCGTTTACTCCTGGACCGCTTCATCGGCTCGATAAAAATACGAGCGGCATTATCACATTCTCTCAAAGTTTAAAAGGTGCACAACGGTTTTCGGATGCCCTTCAATCCGGCAAAATCGAAAAGTATTATTTGGGCATCATAGAAGGCTTGAGCATACAGAAAGAAATGACGGATAATGTCGGTGGAAAAAAATGTATAACGATTGCCGAACCTTTAACCGTTTTTAAAGCTGAGAATCTCTGTTTAGTACAGTTCCGCCTTATTACGGGGAGAAAGCATCAAATACGGCTTCAATGCGGCAAACGCGGCACCCCCCTTTTAAACGACAAAAAATACGGCTCTACGCAAAGCGCGGCGGGAATAAAAAACTATTTTTTGCATGCTTATAAACTGAAATTTACGGAACCTATTTTTGATGATATTCCTCAGACGATAACGGCGCCTTTGCCTAAAAGCTTTAAAAAATTTTTAAAGCGGTTTGGAATACGGAAAGATACGTTAAAAAACGACCGCTCATTTTTTTAGCGGACTTTTAAAAACTGAAATTTTTCGAGCTTC
>CAUUAT010000109.1:0-5697 GCA_963543195.1 uncultured Treponema sp. | reverse complement strand
AATGAAATATCGCCGCTGATAGTTTTTATGTTTGCATTTTCATCAAGTGTAATGGCTTGTTTGGTGCTGTCTGCATTCTCTATATTTAAAACACTTAATGCCTTTGCAGCTTTTTTTAATGTATCTTTCCTTATTGTGTAAGCGGTGCAGTTGTTATTTTCCGATTTAAACGATTTTATGGTAAGAGTATCTGTATTTATTATTACATTATTAGTGCTTTTTTCTGCTAATTCTTTTAATTTATCTAATGTTATATTTCCGCTTGCTTTAATTATATTACCGCCCGTGTCTTTAGTAACATTGATAAGTGAATTTCCAATAGTTATTTGTTCTGACGGCTGGGTTGCTTCCTCTTCCACCGCAGCTGAAACTGCCGTGTTTTTTTCAATTTTTATCTTTTGCGTAATGGTGTTATCCGTAACATTGGGATATGTTATGCCGTCTATGATAAGCTCTTTAACCTTATAGTTTGTATCTGCAGAAAGCGTAAAGGTAAACTCGCTTCCCTTATCAACCTTTCCATCGGCAGGAAGGGTGGGGGGCGATAGACGGCGTTTCAGTCTTTTTAGATGTGTCAACATTTTGATTGCAGCCCGATAAAAATGCGGCAATTAAAACCGCCGTAAACAAAAAAAGCTTTTTCATCATAAATTAATCCTCCAATTTTTTTAGTGAGTAAATCTAAAACCTATCTTTTAGTACTTATTTGCTATTTTAACTGCTTTTTTATAAATTGTCTAGTGTACGCATAGCAAAATAATTAAAAAAAATAGCCGATATTCAAGTATGAAAACGTTAAAAGAAAGAAAATGCTTTGTACTTTTGATGTCCTGGCGGTTTTCCATATCCCTATTGACAGCTTTATATCTCGTGTGATACCTTGCTTCCGTACTGGAACATACGCTAGGGCATCCGTAAAAAAACTTGTTGAATTTTTCGAAATGCCCGCTAAATAAGGATTAAATATGCGATGTCCGCACTGCGGAAGTTTTGACGATAAAGTAATGGAATCAAGGACTCTGGCTCAAGGCGATTGTATACGCCGTCGCCGTGAATGCACGGTTTGCGGATACCGGTTTACCAGCTATGAGCGCATTGAAGAAAAACAGCTTATGGTCGTCAAAAAGGACGGAAGAAGAGAACCCTTTGACCGCAATAAACTTGAGAAAGGAATTGAACGGGCTTTGGAGAAACGCCCCATCTCAAGAACCGTAATCGAAAATATTGTAACCGAAATTGAAGACAATGCGGTTATGAGCGCCGGCAGCGCGAAAGAAATAGAAACCGCGGCACTCGGCAAAATGGTACTTTCACGGCTTAATTCGGTGGATAAAGTGGCATATATCCGGTTCGCTTCGGTTTATAAACAGTTCGGCAACTTAGAGGAATTTGTAAATGAGGTTCGCCGCTTCCAAAAAAAATCGGATACGTAAAATTGTTTTTTATTTATCCGGTATTCTTATAGTTTAAGAGAATATTTCAAAAAACTTTGTCGGATTTGCTTCGTATCCTTCTCAAGCGGAACTTTAAGTCCATTTTTTCTTCTCAAGCGAATAAAATTGTATTTTTTCACTTTTTCTCTTATTCTTCGCTTGACACACTATATTTAGTGTAGTATACTCTGCCGGCACACTAAATAAGGCGTTGTAAATGTAGGCAAGGAATGCCGGTTAAATACGCATCCTGCTCTTAATCGGTATTTTCTTAAAAAGGTAGGAGAAAAGTATGGCAAAAACGGAAATTAATCAAAGCGTGTTTCCCGAATGGAAATCGTTTTTAGGGACGGCGGGGGTAACGGAACCTGAGATTTTGCGTTCCGTCGTTAAACGGTCGGGCGCGGTAGAAGCTTATAACAGAAAAAAAATTGAGAAAGCTATAAACAAGGCGATTACGGCGGTAGAAGGATGCGGCAGTGACGAAAAAGCCGCCTGTCTTACGGATAAGGTTGAAGAGAAATTAAAAACTCTTATGGCTGCCCGATATTCTCATTCAATTCCTGCAATTGAAGAGATTCAAGATATTGTAGAGCTGGTTTTAATAGAACAGCGAGAGGCGCGCCTTGCAAAGGCATATATTTTATATAGGGCGAAACGGGAAGCCGCGAGAGACGCCGAAAGACTTATGCTTAACATCAACAACACGATGGACGGATATCTAAGTCAGTCGGACTGGCGGGTAAAAGAAAACGCAAACGTTAATTTCTCGCTGGGCGGGCTTATTTTGCATAATTCCGGTTCGATTACGGCAAATTATTGGCTTAAAAATATATATACGCCTGCGATAGCGGAGGCGCATATAACGGCGGCTTTTCATATTCACGACCTGTCTATGTTTTCCGGTTATTGCGCCGGCTGGTCGCTCCGCCAGTTAATTCAAGAAGGCTTAGGCGGTGTACCCGATAAAATCACGTCAAAGCCGCCGAAACATTTGTCGACGCTTATCCAGCAAATTGTAAATTTTTTAGGCATTATGCAAAACGAATGGGCGGGTGCTCAAGCTTTCAGCTCTTTTGATACGTATTTGGCACCGTTTGTAAAAGCCGATAGTATGGACGAAACAAGTGTTAAACAATGTCTCCAAAGTTTTGTATACGGCGTAAATACGCCGAGCCGATGGGGAAGCCAAGCTCCGTTTACCAATATCACGCTCGATTGGGTATGCCCCGCCGATTTGGCTGATAAAAAAGCCGTTGTCGGCGGCGAACCGACAGCCTTTACATACGGTGACTGTCAAAAAGAAATGAATATGATAAATAAACTGTTTATCGAACTTATGCTTGAAGGCGATGCTGCCGGACGCGGTTTTCAATATCCCATACCGACGTATAACATTACACAGGACTTCGATTGGTCGAGCCCCAATGCAAAACTTCTTTTTGAAATGACCGCGCGTTACGGTACGCCGTATTTTCAAAATTTTATAAATTCCGATTTAAATCCCGGTGACGTGCGTTCAATGTGCTGTCGTCTTCAGCTTGATAAACGCGAACTGCGTAAACGCGGCGGCGGACTTTTCGGCTCGGACGAATTTACCGGATCTATCGGTGTTGTTACCGTCAATATGCCGCAAATAGGCTATCTTGCAAAAAACGAAAAAGACTACTTTGACAGACTTGACTATTTAATGGAAACCGCAAAACAGAGTCTTGAAATAAAACGTAAGGTCGTGGAAAAACTGCTTGACGGCGGACTTTTTCCATATACCAAACGGTACCTTCACCATCTGAATAACCATTTTTCTACCATCGGTATTTGTGGGATGAATGAATCCTGCCTTAATTTTTTAGGTGAAGATATCGTAAGCGAAAAAGGCAAGGCATTTGCGGAAAAAGTTTTAACATATATGCGGAATAGACTTGCCGACTTTCAAGAAGAAACCGGCAGCTTGTTTAATCTTGAAGCGACACCTGCCGAAAGTACTTCGTACCGTCTGGCGCGTCATGATAAACAGCAGTTCCCCGATATAATCAGTTCAGGTGATGCGGAACCGTTTTATACGAATTCCAGTCAGCTGCCCGTTATGTATACGACAGATGTTTTCGACGCCTTGGATCATCAGGAGAGTTTGCAGCGCAAATATACGGGCGGGACGGTCTTTCATATTTTTTTGGGCGAAGCCGTTAAAGATTGGCAAGCATGCAGAGATTTGGTTAGAACCGTTGCGAATAACTACCGTATTCCGTATTTTTCCATTTCGCCTACTTTTTCCATTTGCTCCGATCACGGATATCTTGAAGGAGAACATTTCGAATGTCCCTATTGTAAACGCGAAAAAGAAGCCGAATTGGAAAGGCGCTTGGCGGAGCTGGAAAAAGAGCGGGAGCAAGCCGTTAAACAAGGCGCATAAGTAGCGTAATAATTGGGAGTTAATTAAAATGAAAAACAAAACTATTGATACGGTAAAATTAGGAAAAGTCCTGCGGACTATTATTGTAATCGCACTGTTGGCGGTTATAGCTTTTTCGGGGATAAAAATCATTCCCGCTACAGATAACGGAGTTGTAACCAGATTCGGAAAATACAACAAAACGCTGACGCCCGGTTTACAATTTGTTATCCCATTTATCGACGAAGTGTATAATATCCCTGTTAAGCGGGTTCAAAAAGAAGAATTCGGCTTTAGGACGGCTGAGTCGGGTGAACGAAGTGAATATCAAAACGCTCTTACGCATGAATCGCTTATGCTCACGGGTGATTTAAATATTATAACTGTGGAATGGGTTGTTCAATACCGGATTGTCGACCCGAAAGCATGGCTTTTTAATGTTGAAGATTCCGTCAGAAATAAAACCGTCCGAGATGTTTCAAAATCGGTTGTAAACGCTTTGGTGGGCGACAGAGCTATTATGGATATTATGGGGGCAGAGCGTGATAATATTCAAGTGCTTGCTGCAGCTATGATGAATAAAAAATACGAACAACTCGGCTTAGGTATTTCCGTTTCTTCGGTACAGCTTCAAAACGTTGTTCCGCCTGCCGCAGTTCAATCCGCATTTGAGGATGTAAATATTGCAATTCAGGATATGAACCGTTTAATCAACGAAGGAAAAGAGGCGTACAATAAAGAAATCCCCAAAGCAAAAGGCGAAGCGGATAAAATGATTCAAGAAGCGAAAGGCTATGCTGCGGAACGGATAAATAAAGCGCAAGGTGACGTAGCTCGTTTTAATTCGATATATGCGGAATACGTAAAAGCACCTGAAATAACCAGAAGGCGGCTGTATCTTGAGACGATAGACGAAGTGTTTGCAAATACGGACAGCCTTATTATCATTGATAAAAATTTAAAAAATTTTTTACCGCTTAAAGAATTAAAAAAAGGAGAATAATATATGAATAACGAAAATTATGAAAATGTATCGGCTGCGGAACATAAAATAAAACCGGAAAAGCCTAATTCCAAAAGAAAGATTAAAATAGGAATATTTGCTCTTCTTGTTGTTTTTTTATTGTTTTTCGTAAATCCGTTTTATGTTTTAAATGAAGGCGAAGCCGCTATTATTACCAAATTCGGTGAAGTTGTAAACACCGAAACGGCTGCAGGGCTTCATTTTAAAATACCGTTTATTCATACGGTGCATAAATATACCGCCAAACTGTTGCGCCTTGACGGAGATCCTCAGAAAATTCTTACAAAAGAAAAACAATTTATTGAGGTCGACACGACAAGCCGTTGGCGTATTACAGACATCCGTAAATTTTACGAATCGGTTGTAACGTATGAAGGAGCTTTTTCACGTTTATCCGATATTGTAGATTCTTCGGTGCGCGATGTTATTACAATCAATAGCTTAAACAATGTGGTAAGAACTTCAAATATTATAAACGAAAGTAAACACGAAGAAAAATTCGACATTGAAGACGGTGAAGTCGACATCGCGAATTTATCGAATGAAGGAAACGAAATAACCGATATTGATAAAGGCAGGGAGGTGCTCGCCGCCGAAATTTTAAAAAGAGCGAATAATCAGCTCGGTGAATTCGGTATGGAAGTGATAGACGTTATTTTTAAACAAATTAAATATTCCGATGAATTGGAAAATTCCGTTTTTAATAGAATGATAAAAGACAGAAATCAGATTGCCCAAACTTTCCGTTCTACGGGTGAAGGTAAAAAAGCAGAATGGCTCGGTAAGCTGGAAAATGAAAAGAAAACAATTCTTTCAAAAGCGTATGCAGAAGCCGAAAAGATAAAAGG
>CAUUAT010000108.1:0-5804 GCA_963543195.1 uncultured Treponema sp. | reverse complement strand
TTTTGTCTTTGAGCAGCACGTCGAAGGTCTTTTTGATTTTGTACTCGTTTTCGGCGTCGGCAAAGGCAGTCGCTTCGTCAAGCACGATGATGGGGGCGTCCTGCAACAGGGCGCGGGCGATGGCAAGGCGCTGGGCTTCTCCGCCTGAAACGTAAGTGCCTTTAGTGCCGTACACGGTGTCGATGCCGGCGGGCAGTTTTTCGATGATGTCCATGCACTCGGCTTTGCGCAGGGCGTCCATCACTTCTTCGCGGCTTGCGTCTTTTTTGCCGTAGCGGATGTTTTCTAAAATGCTTTCCTTAAAGAGCTTGTTTTCCTGAAACACAAAGGCGACGGTATGCAAGAGGTCGCTCGTTTTTATGTTGCGGATATCGACGCCGCCGATGCTGATTTCCCCCGAATCGATTTCCCAAAAACGGCCGAGCAAATTGACGAGGGTGGTTTTTCCGCCGCCTGAAGGCCCGACGAGCGCGGTCAGCGAATGTTCAGGGATGTGCAGCGTGATTCCGTTTACGGCGGCGCGGCTGTTATTCTCTTCTTCCGTTTTATACGAGAACACGACGTCCTTAAACGCTATATCGTACTTTTCGGGCAGTACGGACTTTTCCGGTTCTTTTGTCAGCGGCGCGTTCAAAATATCTTCAATACGGTTAAGCGCATCGTTTGAGCGCTGGTTGAACGAATTGGCGTACATAATTTTTATCAGCATGGTGTAGGTAACCGGCGCAAAGGCGAGGTAGAACACAAAGCTGTAAAAAAAGCGCGGGTCGAGCGTCGCAGTGCCCGCTATCAGCAGTGCAGCAGGCAGCAGGAATAAAAAGCCGACTTTAATGAGCGCCAGAAAAATCGAATAGCCGTTTTCCCACGCTTTCGAATATTTGTGCACAAACTCTTTGTAGTTCATAATCGAGGTGTAAAAGTTTTTAAAATAATACACCGATTGATTAAAGGTTTTTATAACCGAAATACCGCGTACGTATTCGGTTCCGGCGTTGTTCATCTGCTCAAGCGCGTCTTCGTACTTTTGCATAAAGCCCGAGTTCGAACTGATTTGCATTAAAAGCGTTTGCAGTACAAAGGCAAGCACGAGCGGCAGCAGGGAAATAAGACCGAGCCGCCAATCGAAGACCAGCATGAGCGCGAGTATCGCAAAGGGAGAGACCATATTTTGCGCAATGTCGGGCATATTGTGTGCGATGAGCGTTTCAAGCTGATTGACGTTTTTTTCAAAGATCTTGCGCACCTTGCCGCTCACGTGGGTGATATGCCAGCCGATGGGAAGTTCGGCAAGCGCTTCCGCCATCAAGATTGAAAGGTTTTCCTGAATGGTAAAGGCTGTCGCGTGCGAAAGCATGAGCGCCGCGTAGTACAGCACAAAGCCCGCCGCAGCGGTGCCGACCGCCCACAGCCCGTAGTGTGCAAGAGCGGCGGCATTCACCGCTTCTTTTGCCGCGATTGCCGAAATAACATCACGCATAACAAAGAATACCATAATGTACGGCACAAAACCGACGAGGGCGCTCAAGCCGGAAAGCACCAGCGAAAGCGGCAAAAGTCCGCGGCTCTTCCCCGCATAGCTTAAAAGCCGTTTGATTGTCTTTTGTTTTGCAGGGTCGCGTTCAGCGTTTTGTGCCGCCGATTTTTTGTCCCGTGCCGGATTTTCAGCCGGCTGTTTTGCCGATTGCTTTTGTTTATTAGTCATCTATGATATAAATCCTCCAAATTTCTATACATGTTATAACGTCGTTATGTTAGCATATAGTAATATTTTTTGTCAAGAGAGAAACTTATTCGTGTTCTAATTAACGGTTTTTAAAACGATAAGGTATCCCTAAAAAACCGACAAGGCTTGCAAAAATACCCGGTTATAAAAATAAAATCCTGTCGGTTTTTACAAAACTCGTTATTCCGCTTTTTCAAAAAACAACTCGCGGATAATATGTCCTTTTTTCAAGCCTTTTTGTTCAAATTTTGTTACAGGGCGAAAGATTTGTTTTTCGTTAAAATGTTCATATTTGGATATTAAATACGGAGTATTGGAAAGTTGACGGTAAGCATCTTCAGCATAATCTGCCCAATCGGTTACCGCATAAATATAACCGCCGGGTTTTAGTTTCAGTTCAAGTAAGTCTGTCCTAGGTCTTCTTATAAGGCGCCGTTTATGATTCCGCTTTTTTTGCCACGGATCGGGGAAAAAAATATGAAAACCTGCCAGCGTTCCGTCGGGAATCATATTTGCTAAAACGTCGACGGCATCATATTCGATAATGCGTACATTGGAAAGTTTTTTATTTTCAATTTCGCCCAATAATTTGCCGACACCTGCTTTAAAAACTTCCACGCCGAGATAATTTTTACAAGGATTTTGTTTCGCAATAATAGCCGTTGCACTACCCATTCCAAAACCTATTTCCATAATGACGGGATTTTTATTTTTAAATACAGCTTCAAATTCGATATGCAATTCGTTATACGGGATACACCATTTATCATGCAGTTCGGCGTAATTCCGCTTTTGCGCTGCCGTTATTCTGCCGGAACGCATTACAAAAGTTTTAACGGTACGCATATGCGTCTCCCGTTCCTGAAAATCTTTATTGTTGTTTGAATTACTCATTTGTAAATTAATATAACGTATATGCTTTTGTTAAAAAAGCAAAATCTTTATACGTAGTTTCACACAGACATTGAATATACCGCGCATCGGCGTATTCTTCTTTTAGCTGCAAAAGATTTCCGCGCGGAGTTTCCGAAACATTTATTTTTTTTGAAAAAAGCGGTTGTTTATCCGCGCCCAGCAAAATAAGAGAAAAACTCCCCGGAACCGAATTTTCCATAGTCATTATACTCCAATCGGTTTCGGTAACGGCAAAAGAAAAAGGAAGCGTTTCATTTGCCGCTTCTCCTGTTATGACAAACGTTTTAACTCCCCTGTTCCCCGACAAATCTTCGGCAATTAAGGAGTATTCGCCTTTTAGAAATTTCCCTAAAGGATATGCAATCTTATTGGAACCGGCATAAAGCGTTTTTTGCCCGGTCTCATTTACATCTTCCGCTGCGGCAAAAAAAGAAGAATTATCTCTATTTAAAACCCAACTTAGCCCGGTTTCTTTATGAATTACAGTTATGGAATTATAATCGTTTTTACCATCTTCGTCGGTGTAAAGTGAAAATACGGAAAGCCTCTCGGTGAGCTTACCTTTTTCGGTTTCAACTAATAACCGTTTAACCGAAAACTCCGAAATAACGGGCGGTTTAAACGAACAGCCTGCCTGCACAACAGGCAAAGCAATAAGAACGGCAAAAATACAAAATAACGTTTTTTTCTTTTTCATCGTCATATTAAAACATAAAAGACATATTGATAACCGTTAAGTCGGAATCTTCAAAACGGCTTGCGCTTGATTCAAAGCGGACGTTTACTTTTTCGCAAGCGTCGTTCAAATACGAAATATAGTACATTCCCAAATTCATATCTTCGGAACCTTCCGGTTGTGCTCGGTAAAAATCGATAAGCGAATTTTTATCGATATCGGCGGACTTCATATCATTAAAATTTTCACGCACCGTTTCAGACTTTTCATTTTTACTGTAAAGAGTAATTTGAATTTTTCCTTGTGTTCCGATTGATGCCAACCCGGCGCCGCCTATTTTCCATGAAACAAATACGAGCTCTTGTTTACGCTCAAGTTCGGCGACAAGTCTTCTCCGAATTGCAGGATCAAAAAGCGCTTCCTGCGGGTCTCCCAGTTCGGGGAATAAGATTTTCGCTTCTTTGCGCAAGTTCGTATTTTCAGCGCTTAAAATCAATTCCATAAGCATTAAAGCGATGTATTCGGCAATTTTCGTTTTGTCCATATATTCGACAAGTCCGGTACGGATGGCTTTTAAAATTTGGTCAAAATCCGCATTGGAGCGAAATTTGGTAATGATAAACCAAGTAAAAGGGCGCAGATTGTTTATAAACTTTTCGCTTAAAAAAAGTTGGATATTTTTTTCTTCAGGCAAAAGCGCACTGTTTTTCATTATAAATGTAAAAAGCGGATTTAAAATTTCATTTTTGGCATCGTAAATAACTTGTTCGTTTTTTTGCAAAACATTCGCCAAAAATTTTTCATTGATGTGAGTTTTTTCATCGACGATACTCGCGGGATTTTGTCTGTTCCACTTTTTTATAACCGGAGACGCAAGAATTTGCTTAAAAATAAATTCGTCATATTGTTTGTATAAAACCGAGTAAACAATCAATTTTGAAAGGTCCATAATTTCTTGACGGGATGAAACGAATTCGGATTTTGAAATTTCTATTTTAGATATATAATCGGCTAACAGCAGCCGTTGAATGGTTTCGGGAATGAATTTTTCAAGCGAAATACCGTATTCTTCAATGTTTCCTGCCAATTTAAATTTTAAAAGTTTTTTGTTCCGCTTGATAAAAAATGTAGAACCTTCTTGCGTTAAAATAAGTTTTAACGGTAATTCCAAAACGCGTTTTTTTTCACTTACTGCCATAATTTCTCCTGCCGTAAACGGGACGCAGATAAACCGTTTATCAGTGCGGCGGATATTACCGCAACACTCTGTCGCAATACAGGGTATTAAATGCGTCTGCAACCGCACGTACCGGAACAACATACCTCGCATCCCGCACTGAGGCTGCCGGCTATAAGCGGCCGATGTTCAATATAGCGGATAAACCGTATAGCCTTTTCTTTATAACCGCAGGGAAGAATATAGCATAATTTAAAGATAAGTTCTATAGGATAAGAACACGCAGGGCGTTTAACCGGCGTTCGGTTTGCTCAAGGTTCTGCGTATTCTTTTTTCGCTTTCTTACCGTTTTGCCGGAAACCCGGCGGCGGTTAAAATGAACGCTGCCGTTAAGTAAGCGGCTGCGTAATTACCGTGCAGCCCCAGAAAATCCAGATACGGCGGTATTCCCTTTACCGGGCCCATATAAAAGAGCGGGAAAAACAGGGCTTCAAATAAGCGGCGTTTTTTTGTAAGGCTTGCAAGCGCAAAGGCAAGAGCGGAAATAAAAAAGCAGCCGGTAAGCCACGAAAGCGCACCGCTTATATTCCCTGCAGCAAAAAAACGCACAATACAGCCTGCCGAAACGGTAAGCGTAAAAAACAGATTTACGGTAAGAGAAACAAGGCGTTTATAGCGGAAAGCAGTGCAGGAAAAAAGCAGCTGTTCCGTCCGGAATGTTTTTTCAAGCGTACCCCCTGCGATAAAAACGGCACCGGAAGAAGCGCCGATAGGACGATAGGGCTGCCGCCTTCTTCCGAAACGGCTATAGGCAAAAACCACGAAAGAAAAATACCTGCGATAAAGCACCACCACCATAAGAAAAAAACGTTTGACGAAATAAGCTTTATCTCGTTTTTCAGTAGTCTAAAAAAAGGGGCTGCGTTTAGAGCGGCAACCTTTGTATTAAAAACGCTCATCTCCGCTTGGCGGTATACAAAATCCGCCTGACCGTATTCTGTCTGCCGTTTTTTGCCTTTTACGGTTTGCTTCACCTTATCCGCATCGGTAAAACGGTTATCCCTTCGTTAAATTCAACGCTGACGCCGTTTAAAGCCTTTTTCTTGCCGTATATCTTTGAAACGTTTTCAATCTTTAACTGATTCATACGGGCGCATTATACGATATTTACAAAATGAAGACAAACAAAAGCGCCTTATACGTTTTTTACGTTTTTAATTTCGTTTATTACTTCAAAAAAGGCATCTTTATCTTTAAATGTTTCTTTTTTAAAAAATAAATACCGGCCTTTTGTAAATTCGATAATATAAAAT
>CAUUAT010000107.1:0-6093 GCA_963543195.1 uncultured Treponema sp. | reverse complement strand
GACCTGTGCACTTTACAGAAAACCTTTAAAAACCAAAACCTTCGGATTTTTGGAAAGTTCCCGTAAATTTTTTCAAAGGGGTTTCCTATAATGAAAACGCCGATTAATTGCATGCTTTGCTTATATCGGCGTTTTTCATTTTAATAATTTTTGGAATCTCTTGAACGTCTTGTCTTTTTCATCAGCTTTCGGCGGAGAGCCTTGTTTTTTCTGTTCAAAACAGTGGAAGGTTTTTCATAATATTCCCGCTTTTTCCACTCGCGGATAATTCCTTCTTTTTCCACTTGGCGTTTAAAGCGTTTTAACGCTTTCTCAAGATGTTCGGAATCGTCAATCGAAACGTATGCCATTTTTTTAACTCACCTCCTTCGGCTTTAAAATAAGAAGCGCACTATATAAAAAAAACGCGTATAATGTCAATAGGCTCACTTACAGCCAAATTTTCTTTACATTACCGCCGTATAATTCCGTTCGTATTTGCTTAATATTTTCATCGTTTATGTAATCGTCGAATTTCATCATTCTGTCGATAATTCCATTCGGTGTGATTTCTATAATTCTATTTGCAATTGAAGAAATAAACTCGTGGTCATGCGAATTGAAAAGAATAACACCGGGGAAAGCTGTCAGTGCATCATTTAAACTTGTTATGGCTTCAAGATCAAGATGATTTGTCGGCTCGTCCAAAATTAAAACGTTTGCGCCTGAAAGCATAAGACGGCTTAACATACAGCGCACTTTTTCGCCGCCCGATAATACTTTTACGGGTTTTAACGACTCGTCGCCTGAAAAAAGCATTCTACCCAAAAAACCGCGCACATAGGCATCATCCTGATCCGGCGAATATTGTTTTAACCATTCCGTAATATTTAACTCGTTATTGAAAAATTCGGAATTGTCTTTGCGTAAATAGGAATACGAAACCGTTTGCCCCCAGTATACGTCGCCCGCATCGGCGGTTATTCTTCCTGTAAGGATATCAAAGAGTGCCGATTTTGAATTATGTTCTTGCCCTACGAAAGCAATTTTATCCGTCCGGTTTACGGTAAAAGAAAAATTGCTTAAAAGTTGTAAACTTTTTTCGGCTTCGCCGTCTTTTGTTTTGTAAAAAAGTTTTTCCGTCCGGAGAACGTTATTTCCTATTTCGCGGTTCGGTTTAAAATGAATATACGGAAATTTTCTTGTTGTAACTTCAATTTCTTCAAGGGCAAGTTTATCGTATACTTTTTTGCGGCTGGTAGCTTGACGGCTTTTTGCAGCATTTGACGCAAACCGCAAAATAAATTCACGAAGATCTTTCATCTTTTCTTCGCGCTTTTTTTGCTGATCTTTCGCTTGCCGCTGCATAATTTGGCTCATCTGGTACCAAAAATCATAATTGCCGGAATAAAGCCTGATTTTTCCGTAGTCGATGTCGCATATATGTGTACAGACAGTGTTCAAAAAATGCCTGTCGTGTGAAACAACAATTATTATATTCGGAAAATCAATGAGGAATTCCTCAAGCCATGCAATAGACTCCAAATCTAACCCGTTTGTCGGCTCATCCAGCAGAAGAATGTCGGGTGTTCCGAAAATTGCCTGTGCCAACAGCACACGAACCTTTTGCCCTTCATCGAGTTCGCTCATCATCCTGTTATGATAATTTTCATCAAGGCCGAGTCCCGAAAGAATTTGTTCTATTTGATTTTCGGCTTCCCAGCCGTTTAAGTCTGAAAATTCACCTTCCAGCTCCGATGCTCGAATGCCGTCCGCTTCCGAAAAATCGGATTTTGCATAAATCGCTTCACGCTCTTTCATAATGGAATAAAGTTTTGGGTACCCCATAAAAACCGTATCTTTTACGGTGTATGCGTCGAAAGCAAAGTGATCTTGCTGCAAAACCGCTATCCGCTCACCGGGAGTAATACTGAATTCGCCCGTATCGTATTCCAATTCACCTGAAAGGATTTTTAAAAAAGTGGATTTTCCCGCACCGTTCGCGCCGATAATTCCGTAACAGTTTCCTTTTGTAAATTTTAAATTAACGTCTTTGAAAAGAGGTTTATCGCCGAATTTTAAACTTAGATCGCTTATCGTAATCATCGTACCGGATAGTATAGCAAAAAAAAGGAAAAGTCAAGCATTGCACGTAAAGTCCGGTTTAAACTCCGGAACCGCCGTTTGCATAAAACGGTTTTAAAACCGTACCTACTATGTACTCCGTATTTTCTTCACCGTTGCGATTTGATTCGGCATTTTTACTTTTCCATATAAATTAAACTGCTTTGAATATATTTTTTAATTTGCAAACCATACCCCCATTTACGTGCGTACTCGTCGGATACTTCTTTGTTTATAATAGCGATATTTTTAAAATTAAGCTTCTTTAAAACCGTCTTTATCCGCTCCGCAGACCATGCTCCGCCCACTCATGTTCTTACCATTGCGGGATTTTTGCGCCACGCAACCGGCAGCTCTTTTTTTAAAGTTATATCCGAAATTGCAGCCCGTCCGCCGTTCCGTAAAACACGGTGAATCTCAGCGTATACTTTCGGTTTGTCTACGGATAGATTAATGACGCAATTACTTATAACCAAATCAATAAAATGTTCCGCAAGAGGAATATGTTCACATTCACCGTAAAGAAAAGAGCAATTTGTAAATCCTTTTTTTACGGCAATCTCCGCCGCCTTTTTGACCATTGCAGGCGATGCATCTACACCGAAAACCCTGCCGTCCGGTCCGACTGCTTTAGAAGCAATAAAACAATCCAACCCTCGTCCCGAGCCTAAATCCAGAACCGTTTCTCCTAAGGCCGGTTTTGCTAATGCGTTCGGATTGCCGCAGCCCAAACCTAAATCGGCTTCCTGCGGGACGGATTGTAATTCTTCGCCGTATCCGAGTGATTGCGTTATCTCTTTTGCATTTCCCCGTACCGTAATCCGTTCGCTGGCCACCGCCTCATAGTATTCGGTTACGGTTTCTTTAATTTTGTTTTCGTGCCGCATTTTACCGAATATTTCTCATTTAATGAAAATCGCCCCAGCGTTTTCCCGATTCTATACTTACCCTCAACGGAACCGAAAGCGTTATCACGTTTTCCATTTTTTCTTTTACAAGTGCCTTCACTTCTTCCGTCTCGTCTTCGGAGCATTCCAGAATGAGCTCATCGTGCACTTGCAAAAGAATTCGGGCTTTATGTTTTTGTTTCAATAAAGCGGCATCTACTTCAATCATAGCCTTTTTTACGATGTCTGCGGCAGAGCCTTGAAGCGGGGTGTTCACCGCAATTCTTTCTGCGGCGGCTTTTTCAATTTTATTTTTGCTGTTAATTGCCGGCATAAATCGTCTTCGCCCCATTATGGTTTGAACGCTGCCCGTTTTTTCCGCACGCGTACAAACATCCCGCATAAATTTTGAAACCCCCGAATACATTGCGAAATATGCGTCTATAAATTCTTTTGCCTGCGTCCGCGAAATGCGCAAAGAATTGGAAAGGCGGAATGCGCTCATTCCATACATAACGCCGAAATTTATCGTCTTTGCAATCCGCCGCATATCAGCCGTTACCGCATGTATTTCCGTACCGAAAATAAGACTTGCCGTCTTTGCATGTACATCGATTCCTGCCCGAAACGCTTCGGTCAAATTTTTATCACCTGAAAGATGGGCTAAAATCACCAGTTCAATTTGCGAATAGTCTGCCGAGATAAGAGCGTTTCCTTTTTCGGCTTGAAACGCATAGCGTATTTTTCTGCCTTCATTCCCGCGTATCGGAATATTTTGCAAATTGGGATCACGACTGGAAAGTCTTCCTGTTGCGGTTCCCGTTTGAATAAAACTCGTATGAATCCTGTTTTTGCGGTCAGCCGCCTTTGGAAGCGCATCCGTATAAGTCGATTTCAGTTTAGTTAATGCGCGGTAATCTAAAATCTTTGCGGGAATCGGATCTTCCGCCGCAAGTTCTTCCAAAACCGATGTATCGGTAGAGTATCCTGTTTTTGTTTTTTTACCCGGTTTTAATTTGCGTTCAGTAAATAAAATTTCTTGAAGCTGTTTAGGAGAAGCAATATTGAATTCGCGACCTGCAAGCCGGTAAATGTCTTTTTCGGCTTCTTCAATTTCTTTTCCCAACTCCTTTGAATAGTTTTCAAGTTCTTCTTTTTTTAAATAAATGCCTGCGGTTTCCATTTTTACAAGGAGTGCGGTAACGGGCATTTCAAGTTTGTAAAAAAGCTTTTCAAAGCCGTTTTCTTTTAAAAGAGGCGAGAGTTTCTCGAAAAACCGTAACGTAATATCCGCATCTTCGGCAGCATAAAAGGCGGCTTTATCGAGCGGCACACAGGAAAAGTTTTCACCTTTTTTTACAATATCTTTAAAGTGAACGGTTTTTACGCCCAGTAAACTTTCAGCGAGGCTGTCCATTCCGTACGAGGAGCGGTTGGGGTCCAAAAGCCATGCCGCAACCATCGTATCAAAAAGCGTACAGCGCAATTTTTCCGCCAAGCCCGAGCAAAATGCCGCTTCAATATCGAATTTACCGTTATGCATAATGAGTGTCATTTTTGAATTGAACAATTTTGAGATAGCCTTTTTTACATCGGTGATTTTAAGCAAAAGAGGCGGTTCTTGACCGAGCTCGGGTAGGGGAGCTTTTACCGGAAAATAAAACGCTTCGCCCGTTTTTAGTGCAAGCGAAAAGCCGCACAATTCCGTTTCGAGCGGATTGAGGCTTGTTGTTTCACAATCATAAGCGGCAACTCCCTGTGAAATTGCGGTATCGATTATAGCAAAAAGCTCTTCCGCTCGGTTTACGCATATGTAATTTCCCGTGTTTTGCGGTAAATCGGCGGTGCTTTCTTCCGGCGAAAAGACGGTCGTTATGTGGGTAGTAGTAGATTGTTCTACGGTTTTTCCGTCCGGCTTTAAACCTTCCGGTGTTTCGGCGGTGGCTTCGGAATTTATGCCGGCGGAATACAGCCGCGCAATATTCGGAAGCTCTTCGTTTATAAAAAGCCGCGACGCTTCCGCATAATTTAATGCCTCTGTCGAATAAGAGTCTATCGAGCTGTTTATGTGAACCTCGCAATTGAGCTGTATAAGTCTTTTGGAAAAATAAGCGGATTCTTTTCCCGCTTCGATTTTCGTCTTTACCGAGCCTTTTAATTTTTCGGCGTCGGAGAATATGCCGTCTAAGCTGCCGTACGTTTTCAACAATTCTGCAGCGGTTTTCGGTCCTATTCCTTTAACGCCGGGGATATTGTCGGCGGTATCTCCGATGAGGGATAAAAAATCAAGCATCAATTGCGGACAAACACCCCATTGCTCTTTTACTTCTTCTTCTCCGCATTTTTCCCATGTTTTTATTTTTCCGGGCCGCAGCATCGTTATGTTTTTATCGACAAGTTGCATTAAGTCCTTATCGCCGGAAATAATTACACAGCGACGGTTTTCGGCTTTTGCTTTTGTACAAACGGAAGCGATGATATCATCGGCTTCAAAACCGTCCTCACGCAGCGTCGGTATACGCATCGCCTGCATAATTTTTTCAATTTTGTCGATTTGAGCATAAAGCTCCTCAGGCGTTTTATTCCGAGTCGCTTTATATTCGGCATATAATTCGTGTCTGAAAGTCGGCGTACGTGAATCGAGGGCGGCAAGAAAAAGTTTCGGTTTATATTCTTCGAGTATCGTATGAAGACTTTTAAAAAAACCGAAAAGTGCCGACACGTTTTCGCCGCGACTGTTGGTTAACGGTCTCGAAATAAAAGCGAAGTACGAGCGGTAAATAAGCGCGTAAGCATCTAAAATATAAATCGGTGTTTTATCGGGTATATTCAGCATAGGGGCGAGTATACCATAAAGAACCGCGTTTGAAAACGGTTCGAAGAAACGGCTGGGAACATAGGTGCTTCACCGGTTAATATAGGGCGCCTTCGGTAAGCTTTGCGTACGCGATACAAAAAAAGTGAATTTTAAAAAAACTTTGCAAAACCGCTTGCATTCCCGTACAAAGAGGTGTATACTCGCATTCGATATGACACGAACGGGGAATGTTTTAAGACATCGCTTTTCTCAAAAAAATAACGTTTTTTGCAAAAAAGATGTTGA
>CAUUAT010000106.1:0-6158 GCA_963543195.1 uncultured Treponema sp. | reverse complement strand
CAATTTTTTGGAAGACAATCTTGACCTTACGCGCAGTATCGAAAAAGAATTACGAGAAAAACTTTTTCCGGGCAGACCCTATGTTTCAAGTTTTACGAAAAAAACCGAAGAACAAAAAGAAGCGCAAGCGAAAGCCGCCGCCGTTCACTCCGAATCTTCAAAAGCGCACGGCGACGAACGTATACCGGAAGAGCCGGTAAAACAAAAAACCGCCCCTTCCGAAAAAGCAAAAACGGTTAAACCGGAAATAATCGGAAAACCTGCCGACGACGGTTTGTTCTAAAAGATCGCCTGAAAAGAATATGCCGGTCAAATGTGTTCCCTGCTTTAGGTCGGCATATTCTTCCATGCCGTTTTAACAATATACGATACTTCTATCAAAGGGGCATCTAAAAACATTCGGTTTTAGAGGTGTCCATAAGTTAGTTTTTTTAAGGATTTCTTTATGAATAAAAACAGAATAGCCGGCAATGCGATGCTGATAATGACTTCGATTATTTGGGGTACCGCCCTCGTCGCTCAGCGCACGGGGATGGATTACGTCGGTCCTTTTACGTTTATGGCAGGCAGGTATTTTCTTGCATTTTTATCGCTCGCACCTGTTGCGGCAGCCGTAAAGCTGCGCAAAAAAAGAAGCGGTTGTCCGGAATCTTATGTACAAAAAAACAATAAGAAGAATACAATCGTAAGCGGCATTGTTACCGGTTTTTTTCTGTTTTTAGGTTCTTCATTTCAGCAAACGGGGATATTGTATACAACAGCGGGCAAAGCAGGCTTTATTAGCTCATTATACATCATAATTATTCCGGTGTTCGGAATTCTTATAGGCAAAAAAATTCGCGGTATAACGTGGCTCGGAATAATTTCGGCGGTGGCGGGTTTATATCTTTTAACAATAAAAGAAGGCTTTACAATCGGCTACGGCGATTTATTCGTTCTTATAGGTTCTTTTGCATGGGCGGGGCATATTTTATCCATTGATTATTTCAGTAAAAAAGTCGAACCCGTTTATATGTCTTTTTTACAATTTGCCGTGTGTTCCGTTTTGTCTGCTGCAGCAATGGTTATTGCGGAAACGCCTGTATTGAGTGCCGTTAAGGCAGGTCTATTTCCTATTTTTTATGCCGGTGTTTTTTCCGCCGGCATAGGCTTTACACTGCAAATGATTGCGCAAAAAAATACCGAACCGGTAATAGCATCTCTTATTCTCAGCTTGGAATCGGTATTCGGTGTAATCGCCGGATATTATTTTTTAAACGAAATACTAAACGTAAAAGAAATAATAGGCTGCATTATTTTATTCGCTGCAATTATTATTGCGCAGCTTCCGCCCAAAGAAAATCCCGGCGCCGTAATTCGCTTATGAGAAAATCTTAAAGAATGCGTAAGCAAAAACTCCTTTCCTCACTATGCCGTATCCCCCTTGACAAAATTATAAAAAAACCGGATAGTTTGTTTTAGGGTATGTTTATGAAACGGTTTGCATTATTTATTTTTATATTTTTTATAATAACGGCGGCGCAGCTTTCGGCTTTTGAAAAAGGCTTTACATTGGATCTTAAAGCTCATTTTCTCGGTTCGTACACTAATCCCATGATCGGGAAACAAGATAGAGATTACCTCGGCGCTAAATTTATGCGCGGTATGGTCGGGTTTGTTATGACGGGAGAAGCTGAACTGACCTATATTTTCGATGCAAAACGGTATTTTAACGCTCAAGCAAATAATACCTTCAGCGGACTGGGACTTGCGTTCAACCTCGGTATCGGACAAGGTTTTTCGGGACAGATTTCGGGTAGTTATAATGAGGGGATTGCTAAAGATATTGAAGTATATTGCCGCGTCTATATGACTCCTGTCGTAACTTTCGGAACGGCAGTAAAAGCGATGTTTTTTCAGAATAGGTTTGCGCTCGGTTTCGGATTGGGCGGAAAAATGATCGCAGACCCTCAGCCTACGTATGAACTTTATACGAATTTAACCGAAGAACAGCTAAAAGACTTAAAACAACAAGGCTTTGATTTTTATCCCGAAACGGGAACCCTTCTTATACCGGGCAGTATGATGAAAAAAATGAATCCGCTAGGCGTTATGTTGAAAATGTCATTGGAATATTACCAGCCGGTTATTTCCAGAATGAACATCACCATAGGAACATATATGTCGTATACGATTTATAAACCGGGCTATATTGCTTTGCCGAAAAAACTTATGGAAACTGCAAAGAAACAAAATAATAAGATTGATTTTGAAAAAGATAAATTCAGGTCTTTCTATATGAATAATTTGGATTTCGGCGTCAGCTTAGGGCTCTCGTTTACCGTTTAGGAGGAAATATATGTTCACTAAAAAAATCATTGCGGCAGGTTTAAGCATTATTATTGCTTGTTTGCTCTTTTCATGTAATCCTGCGCTGGGCAGTGCATGGTACCGCTCGGCGGCTCCCGATGAAAAACCTTCCATAGAGGATGATGGTAGCGAAGAAATTCCGCAGCAGCCGCAAGATCCGGATGCATCATATACCGAAGTAAACCCGTTTGAATACTTTAACGAAAATTATGTATACCCTGCCTCTAAGTTTGACGAATGGGTTTTATACATGACAGGCATATCGAAAGCAAATGTAGCTTCTTATCGGTTTGAAGCCGTTACATCGTGGCAGGATAACGGTAGCGGCGAACGCCTATATGTAGGACAAAGCGGAAAGGGTTCGATTATCGGCGAAGGTCAGATTAATAAAGCGTGGGATTTAAAATACTATATGTATAAAACCCGGGAAGACCGCTGGGTAAAATCCAATCATTTTAATCCGAATCTTACCACCGAAGAAGCTACAAAACAAAAACGGTTTTACTTTTACCGGTTTACGGGAACAGCATCGGCTGGTACCAACTTGGATAATTCGACATTCTGTGTTGACACCTACTCGAAATTCCTCTTTTTTTACAGTGAACCGGCAGCTATTAGCACATTAGGCGTACCCTCCGGTTGGCAGGATTATGCCGCTCCTTCTACAGGAGATCATACGCAACGGGCTAAGAAATTTTACGAATATGACCCCGTCGGCTATGTAATGGAAGACGGCACCGTTGTTATTTACAAGTGGTTTGAGGCAAAAATTATGGGCAACAATTACAGTCCTGTAATGAATCCTAAATATAAGCTTCCGGCAAAGGCGGGAAAAGCCGGAGAGAAGGGCTATCCGGGCTATTCGCCGTATAAATATGAGACGCTGAAAATTTACGGCGCTGAAAACGAAGAAGATCAAGCGCCGACACTCCGTATAGCACCGGTTTATCTTAAAAATATATCAATACTCGGGATATATTGGAATTGGCTAAGCCAAGCGACGCCTGCCGATCCGGTGTTTTCTTATTCATATAAAGTAAAACTCTCTTACTCGGATAATGGAAATACCCCTATCATAGAAGAAGAACTGGCGGATCATAATCATGGAGCATCTACATCAAATAAAAACAAGTGCCAAGCAATCAAATTAGGAGAAGAGATAACTTTTACACCGAAACTATTGCAAAAAGAAATTCCCAATGATGCCGAACATATTGAAGCGGAGTTGATTTTGCAAATTATAAAATATAACACAAAAGTAGGCGGAACAACTCAAGAAGAGTATATTTCCAAATTTGAAAACTCTATCAAGATTACCTATGATAAAGCTGCAAAAAAATGGCTATGTCCGGCAGCCAATAAAAAAGAAATACTCCCCGGCGTAAAAATGTCGTATCGAGCTTTTGAATTAAAACGCGGAAAATTAAAAAATTTTAAAATTCTTTTTGAAAGTACCGGCGCTGAAGGAGATGTAGAAGCCGCTTATATGATAAGCTGGAATTAAGAAACCAAGCTTAGCAAGATAGATATGAGGAAAATAAAAAGATTTTATCATTACTTTAAACCGCTAAGGAGAAAACATTTATGCAGACATTGAAAGGGATTATACAGGGGAACACGGTCGTTATTGAAGCGGCTGTTGCCGAAGAGTATCAGGGTAAAATCGTCTCCGTAACCATCGTTGATGATGAGACCGAAAAAAATGAAAAATATACGGACATAAATCTTGATATTTTTGTAAAGCCGACTGAACGGGGTAAAAATGCGGATAATTATTTAAAGGATTTACGCTGTGCCGACCGAATATAATAAAATTTTCATTGATACGGCTCCTTTTATCTATATATTTGGAGCAAAATCCTCTTTATTTCGAGAAAACAAAATCAATTTTTGAAAAATGTTTAAAAACCCATACGCCTATGATAACCTCAGTGATAACAATACAGGAATACCTTATTTACCCGTATATGCATAACGATAATCACCTTGTTAAAAATTTTTATAGTTTCTTAACGATATGTAATATCGGCATTATCGATATCACTCGTCCCATAGCAGAAAAAGCTGCTAAAATTCGTGCCGAATTGCAATCGATTAAAGGAATGGATGCCCTGCAGCTTGCTTGTGCAGTGACTTCTCATTGCAGTACATTTTTAACCAACGACATTAATTTATGCCGATACAATAAATTATCTTGTGTTACGCCCAATACGTGGAAATAACGTTTCTGTTTTTTTCGTCTTCCTTGACTTTGTATATGTAATCACATATACTTTAAACCGCTTAAGGAGATTATCCTGTTTTAAGAGGTCATCAAATGAAATTAAAAGTCTTTATCCGTGTTTTCGGGTTTGCCGTATTATCGGGGCTTTTGTTTGCACAAACGGAAGCGGGAAAAGATATGGATGCCGAAAACCCGAACAGTATTTACGGCAAAGAAAAACTCGGAGATATGTTTATCCATATGTCGAAAATTACGTCGCCGTTTAAAGGTTCGGCTCCGGCGATTGAAATGCTGTTCGCTTCCGATACGTTCAGATGGGAACCGTGTACGCCTATAGATGACTGGGGCAAACCCGATAAAACGTTTAAATATTTTGAAGAATTTATTCCGGGTACGCGCATTATTTTTAATATTACAAACAGAATCGATGACGTAACATATTACAGAATAGATTCGGCACATCCGTATACGGTGCCCGCTTATGACAATCCGAAAGAAGCCGAATTTTTAAAACGCTTCGTTTTCTTTAAATTTACTGCAACGGCGGCAAAAGGGATGAGCTTGTTTCAACGGGAATTGAACAATGATTTATACGCATTCGATACGCACACCAAACTGATCTGGCAGTACAGTATGCCGACCGATTACGAAAAAATGATAGGTAATAATTATATTCCCAAAAATTGGATGCCGTACGAGTTGGCTCCGAACACAAAAGATGCGGGACTTAAGTTTTACGAATACGATCCTATAGGCTTTATTTCCGAAATCCCCGATTGCTTATTTTTTAATATAAAAACCAACACAAATGTTTATGAATGGTGGCTCAAAGCTATAACAGTCGGAAAAACGATGACGACGGTAAAAGCCCTGCGCTTTATGCCGGTTATCAATCCCGAAGCGGAAGAAGATTGGACAATCCGTGATGTTATGCGCCCCGTCCGTTCACCCTATCGAAAACGGTAATTTTTAAAGACTTGCCGCCGGTACGGATCTATGTTTTTCCGTATATCCGTACATTTTACATACGTATTGGCGGCCTCTTTTCCGTCCATAAAAAAAAGAGTATAATCATTGACATGGATGCAGGAATTTTTATTACGGATAACAGACTGAAATTTTCTTTGGAACTTGCCGGAATTTTGCGGGATAGGGGCGTTAAGGTTTGTCTAAGCGCAGAAAGTAAATCCGGAGGAACGGCAGGCGTTACAACTGAAATTGAATGGAATCGCTCTTCGCTTTTTTCATTGCAAGCATTGCCGCTGCAATTGAAAAATATACATATTGCAGCCGACACTTCTATTCTTGTTTTTGACGGAGCGGCGTATTTAAAAATATATGCAAATACGGATGCGCTTTCAATCGACAAAACAATCAACGACTTGGTTTCGGCAAATGCCGCACTTGCGCTCGTTTTAAAAAATTATTACATAAAAAAAGGACAAGGCAAGCTGGTTTTTGTTCATCGGGATGTAGATTCGCCGTGCGGGAATCAAAGCGTATCGGCGGCATCTGCCGCTTTTATCCGAATTGCAGAAGAAACGGCGGATGCCGTCAAAAAAACGGAATTACCCGGTTTTCAGAC
>CAUUAT010000105.1:0-6466 GCA_963543195.1 uncultured Treponema sp. | reverse complement strand
TCAACATCTTTTTTGCAAAAAACGTTATTTTTTTGAGAAAAGCGATGTCTTAAAATGTTGCCCGTCCGTGTCATATCGAATGCGAGTATACACCTCTTTGTGCGGGAATGCAAGCGGTTTTGCAAAGTTTTTTTAAAATTCACTTTTTTTAATACGCAGGTTCGATTAAACCGTATAAGGGCGCACATTTTAATCGAAAATCGGTACGAAATCGATTTCATAGTGTGCTACGGTTTGTATTGACATTTTTTAATATTTCTGTACACTAGACAGGTATAAAACATATGAACCGGAGAATTATGCGAAACTATATATTTTTTTTATTTTTGTCGGCGGGAGCGGTTCTTTTTGCACAAAATTCAATTTACACGCAACTCTTGGAATACCGCTATAAAAATGATTCCGAATTTTCGGTTATAGAAAATAATGCGCAAATTGCAAAAAATACTTATACCTCAGTCCGTATCTCTTCGCTTTTTATAACGGAACTTAGTACGGGACAAATAAATTTTACACTTACCGGCAATAAAGAACGCTCTTCTTTTTCAATGGAGCCTTCCGTTTTGCTCGGTATGCCGCTTTATAATAATCTTTCGCTTAAATTGAAAAGCCCGTACAGCAGCACAAACGGCGGCAGCGATTTTCGCAAAGGCGTTAATTTAGGGATTTCCGCCGATATTTATAGCCAAACCCGCAATAAGCTGAAACTTCAAATAGCGGACGCATATGAAAATATGCGCCTTGCCGAAAAAAAATTAGCTTTAAGCAAAAAACTCATAGAAAAAAAATTACTTACGGAACTTCAAAAACTGTTCGGAGAATATGAAGGGCTTCTCGCAAAGCGGCTCGAAGCGGTTAGGGCAAATATAAATTACCGTCAAACCCTTGCACAGGGGTTCGGTGAAAATTCGGCAAAACTGCGCACGGCACGGCTTTCATTGCTGTCTGCGGAGCGTGAGGAAAAAGAAGCCGATTTTTCTTTTTCCGTTTCTTCAAAACTGTTTTTTCAATCATGCGGAATACCGTATGACGAAAAAAAGAGTGAAGATATTTTTGCGGAGCTTGCTCTGTCTATTCCGAAAACTCAAATTGTTTCGATAGAAAATTTACGTGAAGAAAACTACAGCGTCATATTAAAAGCCGAACGGGACTACAAAAATGCTCTTTTGCAAAATAAAATAAATTTAAACTTAGTTACTTTAACAGGCGAGGTTAATTTTTCCGCTTCTAAAATTCAAAATGAGGTATTCGACTCCGGTACCGGAATATCGGTAAAAAATACACGGGAAGAAAAATCTATCGGCGGAGGAATGCATATGCTTTTGCCCGGTGTTCAATTATATTCGGGGATAACCTTTCCTCTGGAAAATAAAATAAATGCTTCGGCAAGTCAAAACGATTTATCGCCGGCACTTCAGTTTATGCTGGCGGTAAACCCGATATCAATTTACGATTATGCACTGAAAAGAAAAAATGCAAACTTTTCGGAAGTAAATGAAAAAATAAAATTGAATGAAATAAAACGCAATTTCGAAAATGAATTTAAAACGTTTAAAATTCAAAAAGAAAAATTTGAATGGCAACAAAATATATGCAATGAAGAAATTGACGTTTATAAAAAAAATGCGGAAGATCATGCCGAATGGTTTAATCGCGGCGTCATAAGTTCTTTTGAGAATATGCAGGCCGACATAGAATATAAAAGAGCCTTAGCGCGTTATGCCGATGCAAATATTAACGTAAGTATTTTTAACGTGCAGGTAGAAGAGTTGTTTGAGACCGGAGGAAAGTAATGGAACAAAGCGAATTTGAAAAAAGGAAAAAAGCAAAAAGGAAGCAAAAGAAAAAAAAGCTTTTAGTCATTACGGCTTTAATTTTAGCGGTTGTACTTCTTTTTTTACTGTATAAGGCGTTTTTTAAAAAGAGCGGAAGCAAAGCGCTTATTACGGTTACTGTGCGCAAAGAAACGGTAAAAGATCAAATTCAAATTTCAGGATATATTGAGCCGGCGCAGAAACAGGTTTTACAAGCCGTAGGCGATGGCATTGTAAAACGGGTAAATGTAAAGGAAGGCGACGCCGTTAAAAAAGGCGATTTGATTTTTGCTCTTGATTCATCTCAGCAGGAATTTCAAATCGAAAAACAGGAACTTGCCATAGCGCAAGAAACAGTCAGAGGTTCTTCAAAACAGCTTTCATTGATGCAGGAAGAATTAAATATTTTAAAGCTTCAGCTAAAAGACAGAAGCATTTACGCAAAATTTGACGGTATTATTGCGGCTCTTGATATCAGCGAAGGAATTTACGCAAAAGCGCAAAATAATTTCGGTACGCTTATTGACCGTTCATTTTTAAAAGCGACCGTAAGCGTCGCCGAAACCGATGCATCACGGCTTGCCGTCGGGCAAAAAGCAATTTTAAATTTTCAAGCTGCCCCCAACATAAAAGTTGAAGGAAGAGTTACCGCCTATCCTTCCATCGCGCGCCAAAATTCGGAAAGAGGCAATACCGTGCTTGACGTAAAAATAGTTGTAGAAAACCCGCCGCAAGAAATTTTACCGGGCTATTCCTTCAGTGGAATAATCGCCGCAGGCGAAGATCAAACCGTTTTATATGTGGAACAGACCGCCGTGTTTTATGACCAAGGAGAACCGTATGTCAATAAAGTCATTGAAGGGAATGCAACGGAAAAAACTAAGGTAGAAGTTGAAACTTACGTACAGGGTTTTGTTAAGATTTTATCCGGTTTGGAAGAAGGGGATGTTTTGGATATTACATCCTCAAGCGGCGATAACGATAGAAGGAGATAAAATGGCTTGCGATATTATACGGCTTGATAACGTCGTAAAAACGTATGCCATGGGTGATGCGGAAGTGCACGCATTGTGCGGCATATCGTTTGCAATCGCCGCATCTTCTTTTGTCTCCATCATGGGACCGTCGGGTTCGGGTAAGTCTACTTGTATGAATATGATCGGCTGCCTTGACCGTCCTACTTCGGGAAATATTTACATCGACGGCATTAACACTGCCGATATGAGCGAAAACGACCTTGCCGTTTTAAGAAACGAAACCGTCGGTTTTGTTTTTCAGCAATATTATCTTTTGCCTAATTTAAATGTATTGGAAAACGTTATGTTGCCGCTTCGGTATCAAGGGGTGCCGTTCGATAAACGGAAAAAGAAAGCTTTGGAAGAATTGGAAAATGTCGGTTTATCCGACCGTATAAAACATCGACCGAGCGAATTGTCAGGCGGACAAAAACAAAGGGCAGCAATTGCGCGGGCGCTCGTTACAAAACCTAAAATAATTTTGGCGGACGAACCGACAGGAGCTTTAGATTCGGAGACGGGGAATTCCGTGCTGGATTTGTTTTTAAAAATAAATAAAACGGGGACGGCGATAATTGTGGTTACGCACGATCCTGATATAGGCGCGATGGCGCCGCGCTCCATTCATTTAAAAGACGGAGCGGTAGTTTCAGACGTTACGGTGCGGCATCCGAACTAAGCCTTACGTTGACGGTCATAGGACATTTTTACGGGAGAATGTATGTTTGAAGATTTTATCAACGCATTACAAAATTTTAAAACAAATAAGATGCGCACCCTTTTATCGCTTCTCGGAATTGTAATCGGTGTTATGTCGGTGGTCATTATTACATCACTCAGTCAGTCTTTAGCAAAAAGCATTTCTGCGGAGTTTGAAGATTTTTCTTTGGATATGATAACGCTGGAAGCCAGATGGGATCCTAATACGCGTAAGCAGGTTTTACAGTTTACCGATGACTATAGAAATACGCTTATGAAAAAAATTCCTAAGATTAAAAACATTTTTTATTCCAACTAGTTCCATGCGAATGTCTCAAGAAAAAACAATACGGTAGGAAGCAAAACCGTTTATGCGGTGGAGCCGGGTAAACTCGAATCGGACGGTAGCAGTCTCGATTACGGAAGTTTTTTTTCTTTAAGCGATCATGCATTCGGGCTTCAAAAAGCGGTAATAGGAAAAAATATTGCGGAAGAACTTTTTCCGGAGGGACGGGCAATAGGTAAAACCGTCACACTCCAGATTTCTTCAGGCTACGGAGATGTGCCGCCGTATAATTTTAACTTTGAAATTGTCGGCATAATTAAAGGGGCGAGGACATGGTTCGGACCTTCCGCTGCCAACAGTATATTTGTTCCGCGCCGATTTTATAAAAAGAATTTAGCGGTTGCAGGCAGTGAATCGTTTGATTTGTGGCAAGCCGAAGTAAAACTGTTTGATTCTTCAGATGTCGATGCCGTACAAACGCAAATTTCTGTTGTGTCCGAAGAATTAACGGGCGGTGCTTCTCGTGCCGTGTGGGTTTTTTCCGCACAAGAACAGCTTAACTCGATAAATAAGGTGGTAACGCTTGTCGGTATGGTTATGGCGGCCGTTGCCGCTATTTCGCTTTTAGTCGGCGGTATCGGTATTATGAATATCATGCTTGTTACAATTACGGAGCGTCGAAAGGAAATCGGCATACGCAAGGCTTTGGGCGCAACCAACAATGCGATACGGATGCAGTTTTTGGTGGAATCCGCAGCCCTTACCCTTTCAGGCGGTATTATCGGTGTGGGAGTCGGTATGTTGATAAGTAGCGTTATCACGAAAACTCTTTTACCGATGCTTGCCGAAAATGCCGACGATTTGACGGTAGTTACCGCCTTCGATATGCAGGGAATTATCATCTCGTTTATCGTCAGCGTAACTATCGGCATTTTCTTCGGGCTGCATCCTGCGCTAAAAGCCGCAAAACTGGATCCGGTTGAAGCGCTGGCGGATTAAATGGACAGCGAGGCTTTGGAATTTAGGGCGGTCTGTATTCAAGCTGCCCGCGAATTCTTTATAAAAAATACATATCTTGAATTGGATACGCCCGCTTTAGCGGCATCGCTGATTCCCGAAAGTTGTTTGGAAGTTTTCCGCACCGAATATGTGGAACCGGGCAGCAATAAAAAAGTACCTTTTTTTTTAACACCGTCGCCGGAAGTTTTTATTAAACCGATTATTGCGCAGACCAAACGTTCGGTTTTCCAAATTTCAAAGTGTTACCGCAATGCCGAATCATACGGAAAGATTCACCGTCCGGAATTTACGATGCTTGAATATTACACCGTAAACGCTTCATATCGCGATTCCGTTAAAATTACGGAATCTCTTTTTAATTTTATTGCAAAGAAGATACGGAACACTCCTTTAAGCGACCATGCGGTTTTAAAGACGCTACAAAAAGGCTTTTTATGTGTAACAATGAATGAAGCGTTCATAAAATATGCGGGCTTTTCTCTTGCAAAAGAAAATTCGGCAGAGGCACTCGCCTTTCATGCCGAACGACTCGGATTGGGAGACGCTGAGAAATATCTTGATTGGAAACGGGATGACTTATACGAGCTTATTTTAGTTCATGCGGTAGAACCCAACCTTCCGAAAAACCGCCTCATAGCTCTTTCGGATTATCCGGCATTTGTTCCTTGTCTTGCTGCGGAAAATTCCGAAACGGTTTTTACCGAAAAAAACGGCGCCGCCGAATGGAAAACCGTTGAACGCTGGGAAGTCTATTTAAACGGGGTTGAGCTTGCAAACTGTTACTCCGAATGCCGCGATGAAAAAAAAATAAATGCATATTTTAAAAGCGAAGATGCGATAAAGCAAAAAACGGCATTAGTACCGCATCCTGCGGTTGCAAATTTCGGAACGCTTTGTGCTGAAATGCCGCCTTGTTCGGGAACGGCTTTAGGGTTTGACCGTTTAATTATGCTTTTGGCGGGAAAAACTTCATTAGATCCGGTTGTGTACTGAAATATATTCTTTCGGTTCCCGCGTATGATGTTTTGCGGCATATAAAGCTCGTCTTAAACACCATGCAGAACGCGCGGTGTTTTTACAGGCGATGCGCCGAATTGAAGTCTCGCTCGTTGTTGTTCATATTGTTTTCTGCAAAATCAATATTTGACAAATTTAAAATAATAATTTATAGTTTTACTCAATATATAAGATATAGGTTTTATTTTAACAAGACGTAAGACGTCTCGGTTGCTTATATTTTATTCTGGGAGAAGAGATAAACAGTTCGGCATAAATGATGCCTCTCTGTTTATCCGGCGAGTTTGCCTTGCGACAAACATCGCAATATTGTATGCTGTTTTGCAAAAGCAAAACTGCTTGAAAAAACTTTTTTCAAAAATTTGATAATTTTTTCAAAAAGTTTTTATGGGAGAAATGATAAACAGTTCGGCATAAATGATGCCTCTCTGTTTATCCGGCGAGTTTGCCTTGCGACAAACATCGCAATATTGTATGCTGTTTTGCAAAAGCAAAACTGCTTGAAAAAACTTTTTTCAAAAATTTGATAATTTTTTCAAAAAGTTTTTATGGGAGAAACAAAATGAAAAAATTAAGTTTTACCGTAGCAGCAGCTGCGGTTGTTGTTGGGATGG
>CAUUAT010000104.1:0-6594 GCA_963543195.1 uncultured Treponema sp. | reverse complement strand
AGGCGGATTGATTGAAACCGGATCTGTTATACAAAATATTGCAAGCCAAACAAACCTGCTGGCAATGAATGCGGCAATCGAGGCAGCTCATGCCGGTGAAACCGGAAAAGGTTTTGCCGTAGTTGCTTCCGAGATCAGAAAACTCGCTGAAGAGTCAAGCGTTCAAGGAAAGAAAATTTCAGTAACGCTTAAAAACTTAACCGGTGAGATTGAAATGCTTGCAAACTCCGCATCAAGTGCAGTTGAAAAATTCAATTTTATTTCCGAGTATTCAACCGATGTAACCCATTCGATTGAAAGCGTCGTCCACGCTATGGAAGAGCAAGAACAAAACGGAAAGGCAATTTGGGGAATGATTAAGGATGTCAGCGGTATGACAAGCGGAGTAAAACAAAGCTCCGGTGAAATGCTGTTAGGCAGCGAAAAAATTATAGCCGAAACGGACAGGCTCGGTAATTTAACTGAAGCCTTGCGGGAGAATATGAATAAGATTTCATCACAAGTCGATTTAATAAATGAAGCTACAAAAGAATCTCTTGAAATTGCCGTAAAAAATAAACAAAGTATTGACGGACTTGTCCTAGAAGTAGGCAAATTCAAAACCGAATAACAACACTGGAAAAAATGCCGATTAAACCGGAAAACAGCTTAATCGGCATTATCTTTTTAGTTTTTTGCAGGTCTGCCGACTAAAACGCCCGAACTTACGGCATAAACGTCATCAACCGACATTTGGAAATCAACGGCGCGGTTATCCGCTTTTCCCCGCTCTTCAAGCCGTGAGCGGTTAAAATCCAGAATATCTTTTGTAAACGGCAAATTGCCCGGCATTAAATAACGGATAAATCCTTCGTTATCACGGGCGGGTATTACTTTGCCTGCATTGTACTGCGACGGTGCAAATGGAATATCTATTATGCCCGCTTCAAACGCTTTAATCGTCCCTGCCACCAAATCTCCGCCGCCTACTTCGTACACTCTATCCATAATGCACTTTGTTTCGGCTTTGATAATTTCAATTTCGGTGGATAAAACGTTCGCATCGGGATACCGCTGCCCCTTCAGTAAATTCAAAACCATTTTTGTTGCTTTTATGCCGCCGGCATTCGCTTCCTTTGTGGGAATACCGAAAGCCTCATGCGGAGTTTTTACAATAACCTTTGTCGCTCCCGAAAGCGCGGCGATGGTGCTTCCCAATGAAATAAGTCCGTATGCCCTCGATTCGTCCGGAGGAAAACCGCCCATCCATTGATGAAAAACCGTCGTTATGCATGTATCGTTATAACCGAATGTCTTCATGTAGTCTTTTGTAATTTCTCTCAATGAAATAATAGCCGCAACATCCTGTATAATATTTCCGCACATACCGTATCCGACGGTAATGCTTTTTACACCTTGTTCCGCGGCAAGTAGTGCCTCAATAACGCCGACTGCAATTGCAACGGACGGAGGAACCAGTGTCCCTGTTAATGGGCCGAACGGTTCCCTGTTAAGATGAACGCCGTTTTCTTCATAAAAACCGACCAGTCTGTCGGCGTATTGCCAGCACATAATACTGTGTTCGATTGAAACGGCTTTTGCATACGGAACATTATAACTGATTCCGCCGCCTTCATTCGACGTGTAACCGCCTGCATGAATAATTTCTGAAAGGAGCCGCGCGTCCGGTGTTCCGTGCCGCGCTTGCAGCGGCAAATTTACCGCCTCCAAAACCTGACGACAAGCTTTTACTCCCCAATTTACTGCCGGAAAACCGTTCATTAAAGAACGCCCCGCCTTTTTGGATGCTTCAATACCGGCTTCCCCTTCTTCATACCTGTTTTGTCTCGTGTAGGCGTCGATAGTACTCGGCAAAAAATCGGCACCGCCTTCATCCTGTAAAAACTTTAAAAGATTGATGTGTTCATCCAAAAGAGGTACACCTGCTCGCGGTTGTGCGGTTGTAATGCCGGCAGCGTCCGCTTGTTCAAGTTTTACCGCAAAGTTTTTTTCCGGCGGAATTTTTTTCAAATAATCGACCGATTCCTTTAAGTCGACATCTTTTCCCGTAGGCCATGTTTTAAGAATTTCTTCCCGCATTTCCATAAACTCGCCTTCCGGGATTTTTTTATTTTTCCATCTCATAATACTCTTAGCTCCTTAAAGTATACTGGAGGCGGATTATAACACAATTCACTGTAAGTGTGTAGCGGGCGTATTGCATCACGCAAGAAGCGGAGATCTGACAAGGCAGACTGAAATAGTGCCGGTTTTGTTAAACGCCTGAGTTTGCTTTGCGGTCAGTTTTAGCGGACACATTAATAAATTCTCTATAATGCGGAATCCATGACGTGGTAAGCAGCCATAGTTGAATTTTTCTTCGTATTTACGGTAGAATGCGCCATCCCTTCGTAAGGAAACGAGAGCGCGGTTACGATGCGAAGCGGATATAACCGGTCGTTTTTAATGCAAATAAAAATTATGGGAATCCGATGAACAAAGCTTACCGGATTCCCATATGCAAAAAAGGATTTTCTATGAACGAATCGATCTGCGGATTTGAAATTATAAGTAAAAACCGTTTGCCCGAATTTAATGCGGTGGGCATTTATGCACGTCATAAAAAAACGGGATTGGAACTATACCATATTTTAAACGATGACAAAGAAAATTTATTTTCATATAATTTTATGACTTCATCGTCCGACTCTACCGGTGTTGCGCACATTGTTGAGCATACCGTTTTATGCGGCTCAAAAAATTATCCGCTTAAAGACCCGTTTATGGTTTTGGTAAAGCAAAGCGTAAATACTTTTTTAAATGCAATGACGTATCCCGATAAAACCGTGTATCCGGCAAGCTCCGTCGTCGAAGCCGATTATTTTAATTTGATGTCCGTATACGGAGACGCGGTTTTTTTTCCGAACCTCGCTGAGTGGGCATTTAAGCAGGAAGGGCATCGGTTTGAAATTGATGAAGGCGGAAAAATGACAGTGCAGGGTGTTGTCTTAAATGAAATGCGGGCAAATTATTCCGATTTTGACGGAGTGATGTACGATGCTGCCCTTGCTGCAATTTGCCGCAGCAGCATATATGAAAAAGATTCAGGGGGCAACCCTTTGGAAATTCCCGATCTTACGTATGAACAATATAAAGCCTTTCATAAAAAATATTATCACCCCGTAAACTGCCGTATTTTTTTAATGGGAAATATACCGACCGAAAAACAAATGAAATTTTTGGAAGAAAAATTTCTTTCAAAATTTGAAAAAGCGGGGAAACCTCCCTCCGTTCAGCCCATTGTTCCTTATAAAGAGCCCGTTGTTTTGTCGGTTCCTGCCCCTGCGAAAAAAACCGATAACAATACAAAAAAATCCGTCGTACTCAGCTGGCTTTTGCCCGAATCGTTTGATACCGAAAAACTTATGCATGCTTTTTTAATCGGAGAAATTTTAATCGGGCACAACGGCGCATATCTTAATAAGATTTTACTTGATTCGGGAATATGCGAAGATATATATCCGTATAACGGTATAAGTAAGAATACCAGAAATATATTATTTATATTCGGAGTAAAAAACATAAAACGCGGCGCACAAAACGAATTTAAAAAAATCGTTTTCGGTGCTTTAAAAGAGCTGGTAAAAAACGGCATAGGAAAAAAAGAAATCGAAACCGCAATTCATACAATCGATTTTAACAATCGTGAAATAAAAAGAAATTACGGACCTTTCGGAATTACGCTTATGGAGCGGGCGATGACGGGCTGGACATACGGTCGGAATCCCGAATCAACTCTTCAATATGTTCCGGTATTTGAAAAAATAAAAAAAGAAATCGCAAATGACGGGTGCTACGTTGAAAAACTTATTCAAAAATATTTGCTTGATAACCGACATTATGCACTGACAACCGTATATCCCGACAAAGATTTTTGTAGCCGCTTGGACGAAAGTTTGGACAAGCGCGCTGCAGAATTCGATAGCGGTCTTTCACCTAAAGAACGGGATGCGCTGCTGAACGAGCGGAAAAAAATGAATGCATTTAAACAAACGCCCGACTCTCCCGAACATCTTGCACGTATCCCGAACATTTTAAAAAAAGATTTACCTCCTTTACCGAAAGCGGAACCGGAAGAGCTTTTTTTTATAAACAATGTTCCCGTTGTCGTTCATGAACAGCCGACAAATGGAATCGGTTATTTTCAGTTTGCATTTCCTATCGATAACCTCCCGAAAGAAGATTATAAATATGTTCCGCTTTTAACGGCATGCATCATAAGTATGGGTACCGGCACTTTAAGCTGGAGCGAAACGGCATCGCATGCTGCGCATTTATTCGGGGGGCTTACAGCCTCGGCATCGGTTTTTTCGATGAGCCCTTATAAAGACGTTCCCGTTTTAAAAATGGACGGAGCATTAAAACTTGAACAAATTGCGGGAAGAGACTGGATAACGGTTTCGGGCAAAATACTCGGAGAACTTATTCCGCAAGCGGTTGATTTTATTTTCGGTTTGCTGAAAACGGTTTCGTTTGCGGATAAAAAACGGTTGACCGATTTGGTAACGCAGCGTAAAAACGATTTTGAAAGTATACCTGCCTTGGACGGAAATTCTCTTGCGCTTCTCCGCGCGTGCGCTCCGCTTTCCGAAAAAAACGCAAAGCGGGAAATTCTTTTCGGAATTTCGCAGCTTATCTTTTTACGAACGCTTCATTCCGAAATTAAAAATGAAAACAGGCTTAATTTTTTAATTGAAAAACTATCTTCCGTGTATAAGTCGGTTTTGGATTCCGGTCTTCTTATTGAAGTTACCGGAACGAAAAATACTATTGCGGATTTTAAAACGGCTTTCGCAAAAAATGTAAACGGTTTTGCGATGCCCGTCGAAAAAATAAATACGCCTTTTGAAAATGAATTTCGATTTAAGAAAGGGGAGGGGAGCAGACTTGAATGTATTCCCGCCGCCGTTCAAGTCGGATTTGCGGTTTCGGTTTTTAAATCTTTCAATGGAGGAATAAAAAAACAGGCGGCGGAAGCCGTTTTATGCAAGTGGCTCTCAAATGGACCTTTGTGGGAAAAAATCAGGAGTATAGGCGGAGCATACGGCGCTTTTACCGTTCCGATGACGGCGGAAGAAATGCTTGCGTTTGTTTCGTACCGCGATCCGAATCCGGTAAATTCGCTTAACGAATTTTTACATGCAATCGAGCAAACGCTTACGGAAGATTTTTCGGAAAAAACGATTGAACGCTTAGTTATCGGAAGATACGGCAGAGAGCTTACACCGCTTACTCCGTTCGGAAAAGGAGCGAATGCGTTTAAAGATATGTTGTCTGGTATTTCGTACGGCATAAAAAGACAAATAGTTGAGCATATGCTTACCGTAACGGCCGAAGATTTACGTGCGTGCGCAAAAAATCTTTTGCAAAATACGAGCGGACTTTCTTCGGTTGTACTTGCCTCCGATTCCGCAATTGCATCGCGCGAAGTGGTTCGGCATATCTTGCCGAATCAAATTGTGTCCGGAAAAATATAACTATGAAAATGAATGAACAAAAACCGTGTGTTATAGGAATTGATCCGGGACTCGCAAATACCGGATATGGAATTATACGCTTTGCTCAAAGCAAATTTACGTGTATCGAATACGGGACAATAACGACGCCCTCCGGTATTCCACAGGGAGACAGGCTTTTAATCATTTTTAATACGATTTCGGCACTTATAAAAAAATATAAACCGGCTGAGGCGGGAATTGAAACCGTGTATTTTGCAAAAAACGTTACGAGTGCAATTACCGTTTCGGAGGCACGGGGTGTCGTGCTCCTTGCGCTTACACAAGGGAATGTCCGTATTTCGGAATATGCGCCGAATGCAATAAAAAAAGCGGTTACGGGAGTTGCGCAGGCGGAAAAGATTCAGGTACAGGAAGCGGTAAAAATTATTTTGGGTTTGGCGGCAATTCCCAAGCCGGATCATGCCGCCGATGCGCTTGCGGCAGCGATTACAAAAATAAATTTGGGGGATGTGGGGAGGTCGGCATTTTATGTTTAACAGTATAACGGGTATACTGACCGGTAAAACGGCGGAATCGGTTTATGTCGAAACTGCGGGAATTGAATGGGAAGTTTTTGTTTCTGCGGCAGCGCTGGATTCTTTCGGCGTTATCGGGAAAGCGACGAAGGTTTACACGTGGATGTATCACCGCGAAGATCAAATGCGCTTATTCGGATTTCCGTCGGCTGCGGAACGTTCTCTTTTTTTGGACTTAACGAAAGTGGACGGCATAGGGCCGCGTCAAGCGATTAAAATTATGTCGGGACTGAACGCTTCGGTGCTTGAACGGGCACTTGAAGAAGGAGATCTTGATACGCTGCAAAAGGCTCCGGGTATCGGAAAAAAAACGGCGCAAAAAATGATACTCGTTTTAAGAGGAAAACTGACCGCTTTGCCGGAAAACGGTCAGTTTAAAAGCCGTGACGGAAAAACGTGTGAATTTGAAGATATAATAAACGCTTTAACCGAGATGGGTTTTGACCGGCGCGGGGCGGCAATGCAGGTTGAAGCGGCTGCGGAAGAACTGAGGGCGGCGGGTAAAGAACCGAAAGAAAACG
>CAUUAT010000103.1:0-6654 GCA_963543195.1 uncultured Treponema sp. | reverse complement strand
GGGATATAAGCCGATGCAGCGCTGTCTTTTTTTAGGTTGGACGGAAGGCGAAAAACAATTTTCAAAACAGCTCTATAAAAATATCAAAAAAATTTGCAAGGCGCACGGCGGATTCTTTTTGACCGGCAAACCCGTTGACGGCTGGGAGCACGGACGTTTTGCCGACCCGTATTTGCGCGAATCGTTGCAAGACTACGGCGTCATTATAGATACGATGGAATGCAGCGTAACGTGGGAGATGATGGGACGCGTACATGAACAGGTGCGCGCATTTGCAAAATCGCGTCCGCATACGGTCTGTATGACACATCTTTCGCATGCGTATCCGCAAGGCGCGAATCTCTATTTTATTTTTATCGGTCTTTTTGAAAACAAAGAAGAATATGTGGAATATCAGTACGGAATTTTCGACAATATTCAATTGCAGGGCGCTGCGATGAGCCACCATCACGGCGTCGGCAAAATGACTGCGGCATGGGTAGAAAAATCTATCGGACAAACTGACTTTGCAATTTTTAAGGCGCTTAAAAAGCATTTCGACCCGAATAATATTATGAATCCCGGCGGTACGCTCGGACTTGATATGAGCGAAGAGCAAAAACGTGTTCCTAAATTTGCAGGAAAAAAATGGAACACTTGATAAAATTATCAATATACGGTATTTAGCGCAACTTGTATATTTTATCTTCGGGAACTTCCGCAAGATATTCGGCTAATTTTTGCTGCATAGCATCAAGCGTTTGACAGGTAAGAATTTTACTTTTTATATAATGCGCAAAACTGAAGTTATCGCAAAAATACGAAAAAAAAACGCTGCGCTCTGGTTAACAGAAATTCTTCAGGCTGTTCTTCCGTCAGCAATTGTAAAAAACGGCAAGCGGTTTGAAATAAGTCTATTTCATATTTTTGTTCGCCGTTTTCCATATGCGGGTTAAGCGATGTTTTTATTTGCGAAAAAATCCACGGTTTTTGAACTGCAGCCCGTCCTATCATCCAGCCTGAGCACTTATACCGCAAAGCGTATTCCGAAAATTTGTTTAAGGAATTTATATCACCGCTCGCATAAACGGGAATATTCAAATCTTCGGCTAACCGTGCCGTATACTCGTGGTTGCACGGACGGGAATATTTTTGACGGCGCGTACGCGGATGCACAGTGACTAATTGGACACCTTCGGAAATAAGCATATTGCAAAACGTATACATTGCAGGATAATCTTCCATTTCGCCGAGCCGCAGCTTTACACTCAAGCGGATATGTTTTTCTTTTTGATTTTTCAAAGCGGTTTCCGTTTTTTCGTATTTTAAAACGGCGTCTTTTACTTTCCGTATCAGTCCGGCGGTTTCCGAACATGGTTTTTTCATCCATGCAAAACCTGCGCCCGTATTTACAATTTGAGGAGCCGAGCAACCCATATTTAAATCGATACCGAATCCGCCGTGTTTCAGCAAAACGGGAACGGCTTTTGCAGCGGCGTCCGCACAGGGACTGCTAATTTGCCACACAAGTTTTTCGGGTGAAGGGCTTGCACGGAAATACCACCGCTCAAAACCGCCTTCTGCCAGCGCCGACGGCGCGTGAATCATTTCCGAAAAATACTCATCCGGCTCTCCGAATTCCGAAATCAGCCGCCTTAATCCCGAATGGCTTATTGCCGCCATCGGAGCTAAAATCAGTTTCATACGGCAAAAGTATACGGTGTGAAAAAATGTTTGTCAACTAAAGAAAAGCAAAAATAAAGGCATCCGGATATTCTCTACATTTTTTCAGCGATTTTTTTCAATGCCGCCGCCGCTTCTTTGATTTCTTCTTCCGTATTAAATGAAGAAAAGCTAAACCGCACAATTCCTTGTTTTTCCGTGCCGAAGGTTTTGTGCACGAGCGGAGCGCAGTGTGCACCGGGTCGGGTCATTATTGCATAGGTTTCATCAAGAAGCCGGCTTACTTCTCCCGACGGCATATCGCCTATATTTATGCCGACCGCAGCTCCCGCGCCGGTAGCACCGTAAATCTTTATATCCGGAATCATCCGCACCGCTTCTATAAAATCCTTCCGCAGTTTTTCCAGTTGTGCGGCTATCGTTTTGATACCCGTTTTACGTATGTACGCGCAACCGGCAGTTAATCCCATAAATGACGGAACGTTTGCCGTTCCTGCTTCAAAAACGTCCGGCATTTCGGCGGGGTGCATGCGATCGAACGAATGAACGCCGCTGCCGCCTGCAAAAACTTGTTTAAAAGTAAAGGCACCGTTTACGGCGATACCGCCCGTACCTTGCGGCCCGTATAAACCTTTGTGCCCCGTAAAACAAAAAATACTGTTATCATATTTTGATACGTCAATAGGAATTGTTCCTGCAGACTGCGAAGCATCCACAATCATTATCAAATTATGTTTTTTACAAATTGCGTGAATACGGTCCAAATCGCAAACCGAGCCGATTACATTCGAGCAATGGTTTACAATGATAGCCCGGGTACGGGGCGTAATTGCCGGTTCGATTTCATCATATAAAAGATTGCCGGTCTCCGTGTCGAAATCGATAAACGAAAGCGCAGCGCCTTGATCTTCAAGTTGATACAAAGGACGCAGTACGGAATTGTGTTCAAGTTTTGTCGTAATAATCTCGTCTTTATGCGAGAAAAGACTTTTTATTACAAGGTTCAATGCTGCCGTCGCATTTTGACAAAGAGCAATATTAAGAGGGTTTTTTATATTAAACAATTCCGCAAGACTTTGTCTCGTTTTAAATAATTCCGCAAGGGCGTTATGTGCCGCACTATGAGCGCCGCGTCCGGGATTGCCGAACTGTCCCGATGCGATGCCTCTAAAAACCTCTTTTGCAACTTCTTCCGGCTTTTGTAACGTCGTTGCACTGTTGTCAAAGTAAATCATACTTTTCGGCACTCCTTTTTTTATTTTCAACAGTCAGCTTATAAATTTCTTCATAAGGAATTTCAGCCTGCCGCAAAAGCTTCGCCGTATTTCGTACGGATTTTTCCCCTACCCGTAATACCAAACCGCATCCGGCGGAAATTTCGGGCGGAAGCGGAATAAGCCGCGCCTCTTCTTTTGCTTTTGTTGCGGCTTCGGCTGCAATCGCGTAATGTGAAGACGAAAAAGAAAAGACGGCGAACGTTTCGGCACTCATACTGTATTCCGCGCTTAGGGACGTACGACAAAATGCGTGCGCATAATTTCGGTAATTCTGTACATATTTGTAGGATTGCCGACTTTAAGATGTTCTTTCAGACCGTAAAAATCCAAACACAGTCCGCACGAAAGAATTTCGCAGCCTTGCGATGCAAGAGCCTTTAAATCGTTTATCGTTTTTTCATTCAGCGTCGTAAGCCGCACTCCCGAATTATAACAAACGACAAATTTCGGCAGGATATCTTGTTCGGTTAACGCATAGATAAAACCTTCCAAAAGTTTTTTCCCGAAACCGTCGTCGCCGGTACCCATATGATCCGAATTAATTACAACCGCATAATCTCCGGTACCGGTTTCGGGAACTGCAGCGGGATTATCAAGCAGCGTACATTTTTCGCAATCCGCGATATTGAATAAGACCGTGTACTCGCCTTCTTTAAGCTTAGAAACCTCAACCGTAATGCCGAGCTGTTCCGCCATTTTCGAGAGGTTTTGTGTGGCAATTTCGTTATCGACTTTTACCAAAATATTCTCTTTGGATTTATTTCCGCGGATTGCTTTTTTCGTCATAATTACCGGTATCGGGCAGGCTTGTCCCATTCCATTTACTTCTATCATAAATTTCTCCTGTGTATAAAATTTTTTAATGGGCATATCATATCATAAATAAATAAAAAATGAAAGAGTGTAAATAAAACGGAAACCAATTTTCGGACACATTTAAAAAACTTTAGTTTTTAAAGGCGAGTTCCACTTACAAGGTGAGTTTTGCTTACCGGCTTTGCTGATGCGACATCTCTACTTGCGAAAGATGCGGAGCAAATCCGGTACGTTTTTTATAAGGAGTTATATCGAATGCGGGATGCATTTTTAAAGCATCGCCGCTCGCATAGTTCCCTATATCTTAAACTTGCTCATTTCACCGTCCAACGTATCAATGGAAAGTTTATTTTTTTCGGTGAAAGTTTTTACTTCTTCCACCGAATTATTTATTTGCATAAAGCTCGAGGATATTTCTTCCATACGGTTTTGTACATTGCGGGTAATGCTATCAAGTTTTTCAGTTTCTTCGGTTACCCGTCCGCTGCCTAAAAGCATTTCATCGGAGTCGGATTTTACCGATACGGTTACTTCATTTATTTTCTGCATAGAAAGAAGTACATGATTACCGGCTTTTGACTGTTCCTCCATAGCGGCACTTACCATTGTTGCCGAGTTTTTTACCGCTTCGGCATGTTCCGAAATAGCGGTAAACTTTTCAACCGCCAAAGTTGCGGCTTTAGCGAGCATTTCAATTTCACCGGTTATTGCTTTTAAGGTCGTACTTATTGTCTTTCCTTGGCTGCTCGATTCTTCGGCAAGTTTACGTATTTCATCTGCAACGACGGCAAAACCTTTACCCGATTCCCCTGCATGGGCGGCTTCAATTGCGGCGTTCATTGCGAGTAAGTTTGTTTGCGAGGCGATATTTTCGATAACGTTGGAGGCTTCAATTAAATCTCCCGACTGCTCTGCGATATTTTGTGAAATGGCGTTTGCTTCTTGCAGTGCATTTTTTCCGTCCATAGTTGCAGCCGAAAGACTTTCTATAGATTGGTCGGCGTGATAAACACTTCTGGAAACCGAATTAATATTTGCTACCATCTGTTCAATTGCAGCGGACGAATCGCTTACGCTTTTTGCCTGCACTTCTATTTCCTCATTGAGTTTTTGGATTGATTGAGTAACTTCTCCGATTATTGCTGCCGTTTCTGAAATACTGTGCGATTGCGTTTTTGATTCCGAATTAAGCTCATCAATATCGGAAGCTATTCTGTTGATGGACGTACCCGCTTTTTGCATTTCTACTACCAGTTTTCCGCCGATCGAACTCATCACGCCGGATTCTTCTTTTATTTGAGTAAATGATGAACGGATGGATTTTGCGGTGTAATTAATGTATTCGGCTATTTTCCCCAGCTCGTCTTTTTGCGGCGTAATTTGAACGGTAAAATCTCCTTCTGCCAATTTTTCAAAAGCTTCACCCCAGCGGATTATGCGCGTGGACAATTTTCTTACACCCAACGCAGTTGAAAAAACAACAATAATGAGAATTATCACCGTTATAACAATGGAATCTTTTGCAATATCGAAAAAACTTGGAAGGAATTCTTTTATGGGAGCAATAAAGACCATTCGGTATGGAAAGTTACCCGCTGCTTCTTTTTCGGCATAGACCATCCTTCCTAATTTGTTGTCTTTCCACGTCTTTATGTGTTCAAAATTTTTTACCGCTTGCATTTCCTGCGGGATGTAATTTGCCAAATTGGTATTAAACGCATCATCCCGCGAAGAAATGACAATGTTGTTTTTCTCATCAACAAGATAAAGTGCGGAATTGGCACTAGGCATTACGCTCTTTATTTTTGCAACCGATGCATTCAAATCGAGTCCGACACCTGCAATGCCGATAATTTTTTTATCTTGATTAAATACTTGCGAATTTATCCACAAACCGGTCAAACCGGTTTCTTTATTTTTGTTTATAAAAAAAGTAGTTTTTTCTTTTAGTGCGACGGTAGTATAAAACCACTCATCGGAAGGGTTTGTTTTAGTAAGAGCTCCGACTTGAATTATTTTATTTGCATCGGACATATAGTTCGTCTGACTGTTTACGCTTGCAGCAAACACGGAAATAATATTTTCTTTTTCCGTGAGGTTTTTAAATTTCCGCATAACACTAGTTTTAAGTTCACCTTCGGATTCTCCGGATTCGAACCATTTAATAAGTTCCGTATCTTCAGACCAATACTCTGCATATAAAAACGCTTGCGTAAAATCGGTTTTTATATCAATTACCGCCGAATTGAGTATACCTTTTGTATTCTCATAAAAACGCTTTTCAAATCTTGTTTCTACGGATAATACTGTAAAACCTATTACCGCCAAAACGGTGAACACAAGAACCAATGCTGTGGATAATGTTAATTTAGACCGTATTGTCACTCCTATTTCTCCCCTTATTACTCTTTTTTTTGTGATGAGTGTTTAAAGCATATATAAGTATATCACAAGAATTTGAATGTATCAATATGCAAATAGAGATTTTTCAGATTATAAACATATTCTTAATCGAAAACTAAAAAATTGAGTGTCTTGTAAAAAAACGTGCATAGTTTGCTTTATACCTTTCGCAAATAGAGACGCCTATAAGTATAATGTGGAATTGCCAATTAAATTACCTATTAGATTGATCTGTCTCAATCCGTTATTCCGACACGAATGCGACAAGAAGTCGGTATTGCCTACTTCCACATATTCGGAATTTATGCTACTATTGAATGTAATTATGAAAAATACGGAAAATAAAATTTCGGATGAAGTCTTCTCTTCCCTTTTATATTTGTCTCGCCTGTGCGCGGATAAAGAAGAAAGTGAGGTCTTGTCGCAGCAAATAAACCGCTTAAATGAAAGAGTGTAAATAAAACGGAAACCAATTTTCGGACACATTTAAAAAACT
>CAUUAT010000102.1:0-6764 GCA_963543195.1 uncultured Treponema sp. | reverse complement strand
ATTTTTTTCTAAAATCGGCATAAAAACTATTCAAGCATAATGTAATTTTTCAAAAGTTGATTTCCGCGTCTTATAAACTTCCTCTATTGACTAAACAACTCTAAATATGATAGGCTCTACTACCATTTTTGGATATTATTTTTAAGAAGGATGTATTTTATGAATTTAATATCGTTGCTTCAAACGGCATCGGCATTCGGGCAGTACGGAATTATGCTTCCGCTGCTTGCAGTTTTTGCTATTTTTTATTTTTTACTTATCCGCCCGCAAAAAAAAGAGCAGCAAAAGACGGAAAAAATGATTGCTCAACTTCAAAAAGGCGATAAAATTATTACTATCGGCGGAATTCATGGCGTTGTGAGCTCTACAAAAGAAAAAACGCTTATTATTAAAGTCGATGAAAATTGCAAAATTGAAATTAACCGCTCTGCAGTCGGTGTCGTTTTAAAGGATGAAGCCGCTAAACCGGCTCCCGATTTTGCAAGCAACAGCGAAAAGAAAAGTTTCTTGTTCGGAAAAAAGAAAAAGACTGAAAATGCCGGCAATTCCAAAGCGTCCGGAACGGATAAAAAAGATTCGGAATAAATAAAACGGTATTTATACTGTCTGTTACATTATAAATACCCGCAAAACAAACTGAATTTGGAGAAAAATCATGAATAAAAGAGCTCGATTTTTAGTCGTCCTTGCCGTTATCGGCTTGTGTTTTGTTTTTTTGTATCCTACGCTGAAATGGTATTTTTGGACGGATAAAGAAGATAAAGCGCTTGCTTTAGCGTCTCGCGAAAAAATTAAAGATTATTCGGAGAATATGGCACGGGCTGATGTCGACAAGCTGATTGAACTGGCTGCCGCCGATTCAAAAGAACCGCTTTCTGCAGAATATGCACCTCTTATAAAAGCCGCCAAACAAAAAAGAAAAAATTTAAAAATGGAAATACCGGAACAGTGGACAGCCGAAGACGTAATTGCCAGTTTTAAACTGTCTTCAAAAGAAAAGTTTATTACGGCAGCTCAGCCGGTTTTGGAGTCTTCGTACCGGAATTCCATTTTGGGAACAAAAAAATACCAGACGAACGCTGTAAAGCTCGGCCTCGACCTTTCAGGTGGTATGCTGGTTATAATTAAAGCCGATTTGGATGCTGCAGTTTCTTCGCAAGGTGAAAGCGGAGAAACTTTATCGGAATCAAAAAAAGCCGCGATGAATTTGGCGATGGAAACACTCCGCAGCCGCATTGATAAATTCGGTCTTACGGATCCCGTTATTCGTCGTCAGGGCGAAGATCGAATTTATATCGAAATGCCCGGAGCCGCCGATGCCGATAAAATCAATTCGATAATAATGGGGCGCGGGCTTCTTTCTTTTCATATTGTAGATGACGAAGCTACCCAAATGTTTAAAACATACTACCGGAACAATCCCGGCAGAACATTTGATGCCGAATATCATTTGCTTGATCCGTCCGTCATACCGGACGATTGTATGGTATTGGGCGTTTATCATAAAGATGCCTACGGCATTGACGAGCGGGATGAAATAGAACCTTTTTTGGTCGTAAAAAAAGAGGCGGGTCTTGAAGGCAAACACCTCGTAAGCGCAAACACCACTGCGGATACTACACTGAATACACCGCTTGTCGCCTTTACTTTGGACGAAGAAGGCGCAAAAATATTTGCAGCGCTGACGAGCGCAAACGTAAACAAGCGGCTTGCTATAGTTTCAGATAATAAAATTAAATCGGCGCCCAATATTAAGGAACCGATAACGGGCGGAGCGGGAAGCATTAGCGGGTTTTCAGCTACCGAAGCCGAGAATTTAAAGACGGTTTTGCGGACGGCATGGCTTAACGTGCCGCTCCAACTGGAAACACAGCAAGTTGTCGGTGCGAGTTTAGGTGACGAAAAAATCAGAGAAGGTATTAAGGCGTTGCAGTGGGGATTGTTGGCAGTGTTAATTTTTATGCTTATTTTTTACCGTGAAGCGGGAATTAACGCATGTATTGCCCAGATTTTAAACCTTTACATAATGTTCAGCATTTTGTCGGCGTTCAATTTAACGCTGACGCTTCCGAGTATTGCCGGTATGATTCTTACTATAGGGATGGCCGTTGATGCGAATGTTGTCGTTTTTGAACGGATAAAAGAAGAGCTCAGGCTCAACAAGAGCAGGGAAGCGGCAATTAAAGCCGGTTTTGATCATGCGCTCTCGGCAGTTATGGATTCAAATATAACGACATTTATTGCGGCTTTTTTTCTTTCGATTTTAGGAACCGGACCGATTAAAGGATTTGCATACAGTTTGGCAATCGGTGTCGTCTCATCGGTATTTACGGCGTTGTTCGTATCGCGGCTGATTTTCGATTTTGGAACACAAACTTTGAAGATGAAGAAAATCCGCATAGGCTGGAGGAAATTGTCAAATGAATAAAACGGTTAAATTTTCAAAATTATTTGTACCTTGTATTTTTTTAAGCGTAGCTCTCGTCGTATTCGGAGTATTCGGATATGTTGCGAAAGGAATTAATTTCGGCATTGATTTTCAGGCGGGCTTTATCGAAAAAGTAAAAATTGCTCCTACGGCGTTGGAAATTTCTTACGAAGGACCGCTTACCGTTTCTTTTGCTCAAAATAATTCGGATATTTCGCTTACGGCGACTTCACTGGACGGGCAGAATAAAGCGTATGTTTTTCAGTTTGCCGATAACCCTGCCATTAGCGATTTTATGTCGGCAGTATCCGAAATTGAAGGACTGAAAATAAAAGTTTCGGCTCCTGAGCAAACGCTTTTAAAGGAACTTTTCTCCGATTCGGAATCTTCTTCCCGATTATCTTCCGATGTTTTCAGACTGCATTATAACAGCGACACGTTCAAAACGATAACTACCGATGAAGTACGGCATGCTCTTTCTTCAATTGCTTCCGTTTCGGTTCAGCAGTTGGGAATGCCGCAGGAACGTTATTTTCAAATCCGTCTCCCCGATGACGGCAGCTATGAAGATGCGAATACCGCTTTGCGGGAAATAATCGAGAATGCGTTGGAAGCCGCCTACGGTCGCGAAAATATTGCGGTTATGAGTACGGACTTTGTCGGTTCACAATTTTCTTCGGCGTTGGCACAGCAAGCCGTTCTCCTTGTCGCAGGCGCGCTAGTTTTAATTTTTATTTATGCGATGTTCCGTTTCCAATGGAATTTTTCCGTTGCAGCGATTTTGGCGCTGGTTCACGATACGCTGATTATGCTTATGTTTATCGCGTGGTCGCAGATGGAATTTAATTCGACGACGATCGCCGCCATTCTTACGATTATCGGGTATTCAATAAACGACACAATTGTTATTTTTGACAGAATTAGGGAAAAGATACATCTTGAACCGAAACTTGGCTGCCGTGAAGTACTGGATACCGCTCTATCGGAAGTTTTTATGCGCACGCTTATTACTACAATAACGACGATGCTTGCCGTCATAGCCTTATTTGTCTTTACTACGGGTTCAATGCAGGATTTTGCCTTAGCTCTTTTAGTGGGACTTATTAGCGGTACGTATTCTTCAATTTATATAGCGTCCGCATTTATCGCTTTTACATCGAAGGGTAAAAAAGCCGGTGAGATGATAACGCGCGGCAAAAAAGCCGCAGGTGAGCTTTCTTCGGGAGCAATCGTTTAATTTCACATACCCGTGTTTTTTTATAAGAAAACGTGCGGGCGTTGTACGTACTGTTTTTTATACACGGAAAACAGCAATATACTTTGCCGTCAACCGGCGGGGTATATTGTTTTTTATAGACGCATAAAAGGCGTTTTTGTTTGGGAGAATGATTATGAAAAAAGGAATTATTTGTGTTATTATTGCAACGCTTTGTTTCAGCAGTATGGAGGTCGCCATAAAAGCAACGCATGGAGCTTTTAATGCCAACCAGCTTAATTTTTTACGGTTTTTGATAGGAGGTCTTATTTTGCTCCCGCCTGCTTTACAAAAACTTAAAAAAGCAGGGTATAAGCTTACAGTGTCCGACTTGGGAAAAACGGCATTGACGGGGTTTATTTGCGTTGTCATAAGTATGACTTGTTTTTTGCTTTCGGTTGCAAAATTAAGCGCATCACTTGCTTCGATTTTTATAAGCTGCAACACGTTTTTCGGCATCATATTTGCGCGACTTTTGCTCGGCGAAAAAAATTCGAAAAATGTTTATATTGCTTTAATAATTTGTTTTATCGGAATGCTTTTTACGATTATAAATCCGTTTGAATTTTCAAAAAGTCAAATAAAAGTTTCGACGGAAGGTGTTATATTGGGACTTGTCTGCGGAATAACGTTTGCGCTATACGGTGTAGTAGGAAAAATATATGCAAAAGGGAAACCTATCGGCGGGACAGTTATGACCGCATTTGCGTTTTTATTCGGTGCACTGGAACTGGCGGTTTTAATGGCGGTAACACATATTCCGGCAGTCGCGCAATGTATGCTAAAAGCGGGTTTTACCAGTTTTGCGTATATTCCGTTTTTTACCGGAATAACATGGCTTAACTTTCCGCTCCTTATGTTTATTTCTATAGTTATTACGGGCATCGCATATGTCTGTTATTTTTATGCAATCGAACAGCTCAGTTTAACATTCGCTTCGCTTGTGTTTTTTATAAAACCGGTATTGGCTCCCATTTTTGCAATAATCTTTTTATATGAAGCGCAAGAACTTAATTTTTGGATAGGTTTAGTTTTCATCGTTGCAGGTTCGGCAATCATTTTTCTTGAAAATAAAAAGAAAACAAAAAAGGTGCGTTTATCACCGAATAAGACTGTTCAGCGGTAAACGGATTATCAATTCTCCGCGATTCGGTAATTACCGTTTTTCCGTTTTGTGTAATTAGCGCTTTATCGAATTCGGTTTTTGAAACGTTTTAAATGATGCGTACAAAAGATTGAAAAGCGTACCCAGCAAAACAATAAATGCCCACGTTCTCGCATGAATAAATGGGCGTTTAATCGGCAAAAGCAAATCCGTAAAAACATGTGATAAGTCCGTAAGCAAATTCCACGAATTCCAACGTAAAAATCTACCTAAATAAATTCCGAAAGCCGACAAATATAATAACAGCACCGAAAAAATAAACGGACGTTTTACACCGAACAGTATTTTAATTTTTGTTTCAATAAAATCCAAGCTGACAAACCCATAAAATAACCCTGTAAAGCCGTATGAAAAAAGCAAAATCAAATCGTACCAACGCATTACGGAAGCATCCGTTTTGAAGTGAATAAAATCCGTAACGATATAAAGTGCATTCGGAAAAAATGCAAGCCAAACGATTGCAAAGATAAAAAAAAGAATTTTTTTCGGGTTTTGCAAAAAAAACAAAACCGATGAAATAAACCACGGGACGAATGCCAAAAATAAATTCCAAATTAGAAAAAGTAAAAATCTGTTTTCTGCAATAAAAATACGGCAAACCGAAAGGAATATGCAAAAGACGGAAAGGAGCAATAAAACGAAAGTGCTTTTTATTGTAAATATGTTTTTAAAATAATTATTCATTGTATTGTTTATAAGGCATATAAGGAAATAGAGCATTCCTGCTTTGAAGAATGCATAGCTTTCTTTATATCCGTTTTTTATATAATAATTTTTAAATAGCGGCATTGAAAGAGCATCATTTAAGATTTTCATAAATCTTTTTTAAATTCGACTGCATTCTTTCAAGATACGTCATCCCGTCTTCGGCGCTTTCGATTGTATAAATTTTTTCGACTTTAGCGTTTACTTCTCTTGCCAGTGTTTGCGAAACTTCGGGACTTGCCAATTCTTCCGCAAAAATTACTTTTACGTTATTTTTTTTGCAATAGTCAACCAGCGCTGCTAATTCTTTTGCATTCGGCTCCCCTTCGGAAAAAACTCCGGTTACGGCATTTTGCTGAAGGTTAAAATCTCTGCACAAATATGCAAAAGCGGCATGACCTGTTACAAACTTTTTATTTTTAACGGTGGAAAATTTCGCCACATATTCATTAAAAAGAATGTCCAGCTCCGCCGTATATGTATCCGCATTTTTTTTATAAAACGTCGCATTTTCAGGATCGGCTTCGCTTAAACCTTTTTCAATATTGCGTACCATAGTTTTTGCGGAAGAAAGACTGAGCCAAATATGCGGGTCGAATTCGCTGTGGTGATGCGTATCTTCTTCCCCATGCTCTTCACTGCAGTTACACAATTCTCCGTGGTGATGATGAGCGGCTTTAATAGGTGCGATGCCGTTCGCAGCTTCAATTATAATAAGCGTATCGTTTTTTACGGCTGTCAGAGCGTCATCAAGCCAAAATTCCATTTGAAGACCGTTATAAATAAGGGCGTCTGCCTTATTTATAAAAGCGAGGTCTTTTGCCTTAGGCTCAAAGTCATGCGGCTCCATACCTGCCGGAATAATGGTCAAGATATTCACTTTATCTTTCGCCACCGCTTCGGTAAGCTCTTTAACCGCATCAAAAGTTACAACTACATTTTTCTTTCCGTTATTCGGAACTTCTTGTCCGCCAGCAGCAGTTACACTTGCGGCGGAAAATCCGAAAACAAGAGAAACCAGCATTATTTTTAAAACAGCAGATTTCATATGAACTCCCTTAATAAAGCCAATTCGGAATAGGGCAGAATATAATAAATTCGATTTTATTAGTCAAGAGGAAAATGTGTGTACAGGAAATTTTAAGGATTATTCTTACTTCCTGATATCCACTAAATCGGCTCCGTCTATCATGGTTTCGGTAAATTTTCCC
>CAUUAT010000101.1:0-6888 GCA_963543195.1 uncultured Treponema sp. | reverse complement strand
GCGCTGGTAAGCGCACCTGTTAATATGCAAGTTTCCGCTAAGGAAACTTGACGTTTAACTGCGGCAACAGTATTTGGTTGCCGCAGTTTAACCTTGCTTTTTTCAGCTCCTGTATTTCTCGCTGCATAGCAACTTCCCGCTCGTTCAACGGTGTTTTGTCCGACGCTATCCTCTCTTCTTTTGCCTTTCGGCTTCTCACCTTCCTCCAGTCAGCAATCGTGTAATAACTGATTCCCAGCTGCTCGGCTGCCTTTTTCACTCCTATCTCATCCGACAATAGCAGTGCCTGTTCCTTAAATTCTTTATTGTACTTGACCATATCTCCCCTTTCTTTATTTTTCGGGTTTTTTAGGTCTGCACTTTTATGATAACGGATCAGATCATTGGTTGTACCCCTTCCCCTATAACCCCTTCCCTTTTTACCTCGAAGCTGCGCTGGTTGTACTCGCGCTGCTTAGGGGCTCCGGATTGCTGCGCCGGCTCGCAATCGCCTAAGAACCCCGGCGGAAAACCGAGTAGAAGAGGAAAAAGCGGGGTTTCCAAAGGGGTGTCCCCTTTGGCAGCGTTGAAAAGGAGATAGGGGGTCGTAGGGGGAAAGAGGGAAACTTGCGTCTGACAAGTGTCTCTCTTTCCCCCTACAAAGCCGAGGGGTCTAAGGGGACACTTCCCCTTAAATAAAACTTTTATAGGAGGATTACTATGAAAACACGTAATTCAAAGACAAAGGCTTTTGCCTTTTTGGGAGTAGCTTTTGTGCTGCTCATCGCGCTTATGTTTACCGGCTGCCCGCAAAAAGCAAAAAACAACGGGGGCGGGGAAATCTCCGGCGGTTCAGACTCGGGCGGAGGCGGAGGCCCCGTAACTCCCGTTGTAGGTTCTTTTGAAGAGGCAGGCGACTTTGTAAAAATAATACCGCCTGCAAACGGCATTACAGGCGTTGCACCTGCATACACCTTACTCGCAGAGGCGATGAAAGGCGTATTTATAAACGGACGAAAGGTAACATTAAGCCCGTACAAGCTCGGCAAAACGGAGGTAACGTACAATTTATGGTATAGTGTACTCAAATGGAATAGAGATAATAGTAAGGGATACACCTTTGCCCATAAGGGAAGACAAGGAAGTCTGGGAACCGACGGAGGCGCTCCCTTTGGGACAGAGGACAAACTGCCGGTAACGAATGTAAGCTGGCGGGACTGCATAGTGTGGTGTAATGCGTATACGGAAATGACAACGGGATCCGATGCCGAATGCGTCTACCGCGACAGCAATAATCATAATACCGTATTAAAAGACTCAACGGCAGGAGCTGTTTGCGATGCAGCTTATGCCGATATGACTAAAAAAGGCTTTCGCCTTCCTACCGAAGCCGAGTGGGAATATGCCGCCCGCTGGCAGGGAAGTGACAACACAAATGCGGCACAATACGGCGATGTATGGCTTACCAAGCTGAACAGTGCAAGCGGAGCCGAAGGCGACTTGAATAATGTGGATGAGACAAAAGTCGTTGCATGGTATACGGCTAATTCAACTGCTCAAGCCCATTATGTAGGAAAAAAACGGAAGAATGCACTTCGTTTACGCGACATGTCAGGAAACGTAATAGAATGGTGTTTTGACCGATATGATGATGACCCTGCATCATTCTTATATCAAGGATGGAATTGTTACCGATCCGCAAGGTGCCGCATCGGGTGCTGACCGTGTTATGCGCGGCGGCAGCTGGTTTGTCGACGCTCGGTACTGCACTGTGGGCTGGCGGGAGAAGCTTAGTTCCGGCGACAACTACGACATGTTTGGCTTCCGTTTGGCTTGCCGCCCGTAAACTGATGAAAAATGTACGTCCTGTACATTTTTCATCTTAGAGTTTTGCCCAACGGCAAAACTCTCGACATTGGAACCACGGACATCCGTGTCCGTTTATGAATGTACGTCCTGTACATTTTCATCAACTTGGAACCACTGCCGTCTATGGCGGGAATTAAACTAATCCGACCGCTTTAAGTTGGGGAATGCTCCGGCTTGAGGCGGTTTTTTTGTAAAGCGGACAGGATGTCCGCTCTGTGATGAGCCCTACTGTGAACGCTACAACATCCGACAGGGTGAGTACATCATCGAAATTGGACATAGAAGAATTGAAAAGCGAACCTGTTATCTTTGTCGGAATATCGATTGGCTTGCAGATTTGTCATAAGCAACGCCTGTGCGACAAACGATAATGCTTAAATCCCTATTTCGGTATTTACTCTGCCTTGTTTTTTTTTCGGTTTTTTTATAGTATACCGCATCGAACCGGCAGCCGTTCTTTTAAGCCGGGTAAACCTATGGTACAAATAACCGAGCTTCAAAAACAGATTTTAAAACAAGAATATCCTCAATTAAGCTTTTCGGATGATTTGGATATTGAGCGGTATTTTGAATTGAGAAAAACGGGCTTTTTAAACGAGGCTCTTAAATTGTACAACGGAACATTAAAGAAAAAATATCCCGATGAAAAAATGCGGATAGAATTGATGTCGTGTTACCGGCGGAAGTCTCCGCGTTTTCAAGAATTACTGACGGATAATTTGATTCAGCTTGCGCAAAAAACAATTATCCAAATCAAGCGGATCATTGAATTCATAACAAAAAAAATATCGAATTTAAATCCGAACGATGTGTACGCTATTATTCACCAATGCGAGCAAATCGTTTCCGCAGTTTCAGCCGACAGATTTGCCGCAATTTCTTTTACGCAAAAATTTTCACGCTATGCGGTAATTCTGCACTTTAAAGAAAACGAAATGAAAAAATCCGCAGAGCTGATACGCCTTTATGTAACCGATACGCTTTCTTCAGTGAACGAGTACAGGGCGGAGCAGGCAGCGGCTGCAGCCCAAGAACGGCGGATCGCAAAAATATACCGCCCGACTCCGGCATTCGATTTTTCAAAAATTATTTTCACGAAAGAGCAAAAGGCGGCGATCGTTATTCCCGAATATATAAAATCGGTTGAAGACAAAGTAATCGCATATATGCTTAAGTATTGGCAGTTGTATTCCAATTCTGCTTTTGAAAATGCGATTTTACTTTATAGCCGGAAATATAAAACCGACCACTATAATATTTTTCAAGCCGTAAAAATCGGAAGAATCCGTCGGTGGAAAGATGAAGAAATTTTGCAGGCGGTTTTATTAAACGTCGTAAACGGGTATTATTACAGTATTAGCGGCGACCTGTATTTACAGCGGCAATGGAATAAAGCGAAAACCTCATTATCTGCGGCGGATACTCAAGCGGAACCGCAAGAACAAAAAACGCTTCCGCCCGTAAAAAAAACACGGCAAAAAGCGCTTCCGCAGCCTCATAGAAAAAACAACCGGCAAAATTATTTTTTAAAAAAAGCAAAACTGAAAAAAACGGAAACTCCCGAAAAGGACGAAAACAAAATATCCGGAAATCAAAAACTTGAAAATAAAGAGCCGGAAAACAATAGTGTAAAACAAAGCGTCATTCTTCCCGCGCCGTCTGAAATAAAACTGACCGGCTCCATAGCGGAAATGATACGGATTATGACAGGTGCAAATTACAAAGTGCATAAAGGAATGTTTTTTGATACCATCAGAACGTCGATCAGAAAAGAGCTGAACAAACAGCAGGTTCAAATTGTTTCGGTATTTAAAAACGAATACGTTGAAGCGGAAAATTTGATTTACGGTTTTTTTGAAGAAAATTATGATAATCCGTTTCAAAACTGGGAAACGTCGGAATATTGTAAAGAAGTTTTAAAACTCGGTTTTGATTTAAAATCAATTGAGCCGATTATAAAAGATTGGATAAAATAACTGAACCGCCGATTAAAGCGGCTAATTTAAGGAATACTAAATGAAAAAAACTTTAACGAAAATAATTGCATTTTTTATCTTTACGACTGTTTGCATCCTTTCCAATTTTGCGCAAGATAAAAATGGCGGATCCGATTCTGAAAACGAACGGCTTTATTTGGAAGAGGAAAGCACAGAACGGACAGGAAAAGAGGTTTCGGAATTTGAAGAAAAGCGCAGCATTATTCTGTACGGTCTCGGTGAAGATATTCTTAATCTTATAACAACGTTGCAGAAAGACGATGATGAGCGTTTTGATGCGGACTTGCAAAAGATTTTTGCCGAAACAAAGGTGCCGTCCGTAAGGAGCGCTTTGTTTGCATATTTTGCGAAAAAAAAGAACGAGTGCTTAAAAACGGAAGCGCTTATGCTTTTGGAAAATCGTTACGATTACCCGAAAGAAATCGTACGCGCCGCTATCGGCTATATCCGGGATTTACAAATCTATGACGGCGTCCGCTATTTGCGTGAAATTTTAAAAGACGGGGATGAGGATTATACCGATATTTCAATTGCCGCTATCGGAAAACTCGGCAAAGCCGAAGATGCGGTTTTTCTTACCGAGCTATTTGAATCGGAAGCGTCCGAAGATGAAAAAAAAGCGCTTATTGTAAAACAAAATATTATGTTTGCACTGGAAGAACTTCATTGTGCCGAGACATGGGAATTTTTAAAAACTACCGCCGAAGATGCCGAAGAGAACGCTTATATACGGGCGGCTGCAGCTGCGGCTTTAGGAAAAATAGGCGATGAAAAAGCCGTAACAATTCTGTCTTCCCTTTTTGAAGATAAAGATCCCGTTTTACGCACTGCGGCGGTTAAAGGGCTTGCGGGGTTTAAAACCGAAGAAGCGCAAGCCGTTCTTTTGGAAGCTTTTCGGGACGGGTATTATAAGGTGAGGCTCCAAGCCGTCCAATCCGCAAAAGAAGGAAAAAATACCGGCGCTATCCCGTACGTTTTATATCGAGCAAAAAAAGATCCTGAACAAGCGGTACGAACAGCCGCCGCTGAAGCGCTTTCCGAATTTGCGGATACGGAAGCGGACGAATGGGCAGTAGAAGCCTTTAAAGATGAAAAAACGGGGATCGCTTTCCGTCTTAAAATTGCCGAGTTCTATTTAAAAAATAATTTCGACGCAATATATTCCGATGTAGAAAAAGAAACGCTTTCTTCGCTTGCCGATAAACGCAAAAATAAATTCGCTGCCGAACTCGGTAAGGTTATTTCCAAAATCGAAAACGGAGCGACAGCTCCTATTGCCGAAGCTTTTATGAACCATAAAGACGCTTCTTTTAAAAGTATCGGCTTGGATATGTTTAAACGGAATAAATACGCTTCGTTGATTCAGCTTGTTTCTGCAATTGCATCCGATGAAAAAAACGGAGCTTTGAGCCGGCGCGCGAAAGATTTACTGCAGCAAGCCGGTTACGCTTTGGATGAAATAAAAAAAACTGCCGTACAGGGAAATAAGGCGGAATAGCGATAGATGCAAAACCGTTCTTGGTCTTCCGATGCTCTTGTCCTTTCGGTAAAAGATTTCGGCGAAGGACACCGCATTGCGGTGCTGCTTTTACCCGAACCGGGGCATTCATGCAGACTCTTGGATGCCGCAGTTTTCGGCGGTCCTAAAAGCAAAATGCGGGGACTAGTGGTGCCGTATCAAAGCGGACGGGTATGGCTTTATTCCAACCCCGTAAAAAATTCCAATAAGATAAACGACTTTAAAGTAACCGAATACAGAATCGGACTGCGCGATAATTTAACTCGGGTTTGGTGCGCATCCTTTGCGGCGGAACTTGCCGTAAAATTAAAAGGAAACATTGATTGGGATATTTTGAATTTTTTTTTAAACGGGCTTGCCGTTTCTTCGGAAAACCAATGCCGTACCGCTTTGCTGCGGTTTTTATGGCGTATTATTATTTTTTCGGGGCTTGCTCCCGACGTCGAATCGTGCAGCCGCTGCAGAACAAAAATATCCGGTTCGGAATGTAATGAAGCGCAGCACGGTGCCGAACGTTTTTTTTATCTTCCGTACGAAGACTCCTGCGTGTGCAGTACCTGTCTTCAAAAAAACGAACCTCATTTTAATCTTTCAAAAGAAAGCGTTTTATACTTATTTGCAATAAAAAATCTTATTCCCAAAATATCCCGCGAAATGCAAATTTCCGAAAAAACGTATGCCGAATTAAAACATTTTTTATTTTATCTTGTACAGTCCGCTTCGGACGGAAATTTTAAAACGCTTGAATCGGGATCATTTTTGTTTTAAGGTCTTAGGATAAGGAAGAAGAATATGATAAGTGCACTGACCGGCAGCTATTTTTACGTTTAAAACTGCTTGATGAATATGTTTATAGGCATTTGTAAAACCGGAAGTTTTAAAGATTTCCTATTGCGGAGGTGTAACCGATTATGACTCAAACCGAAAGGCGAATTTATTTAATAAAACACCTACTCTCGGAGTGCTCGGAGTACAAAGACATTCAAATCCCTGCAAGCGAAGCGGAGCAAAAACGCTTGTTCCGCTCGCTGTGCAATATCCGTCCGCCCGATCCTGCCGGTGCGGAATTTTTAGCCGTGCAGGATGAATATCTGCAGGAGGCAAACCGGCAGCGCGGTATTACCGATTTTGCGCAATTACAACCGATTGCGACGGTCGGGAGCGGGAACCTGTATCTTTGGCAGGGCGACATTACAACGCTTAAAATCGATGCGATTGTGAACGCGGCGAACAGCGGTATGACCGGATGCTGGCAGCCCTGCCATGCGTGTATCGACAACTGCATCCATACGTTCGCAGGCATTCAGCTGCGTGCAGTGTGCGCCGACATCATGCAAAAACAGGGACGCGAGGAGCCGACCGGAACGGCAAAGATTACACCGGCGTTTAATTTGCCGTGTAAATATGTGCTCCATACCGTAGGGCCTATTGTGCAGGGGCGATTACAAAAAAAACACGAAGAACAGCTGGCGTCCTGCTATCGTTCCTGTCTTGAACTCGCCGAGCAACATAAAGTGCGGAGCA
>CAUUAT010000100.1:0-7146 GCA_963543195.1 uncultured Treponema sp. | reverse complement strand
TTATAATCGGATATCTATTATTTATAAAAAGTATAAAAAAATATGAAGGAACAGGATTTTAAATCATCACTATCAAAAGCCGGAATCAATAAGAAACATTTTACCCCTATCGCTTATTTTTGTACCGCAGCGGCCTTCAGCTATCGTTATAAAATCTTTTTTTTCAAGGTCTGAAAGAATTTTACGTATCATATTTTCGGAAATACATAACTTATCCGCCCTGCATTTTTCTAAAATCTTTCTTCTTCCGAGACCGAAAGGCAGAGCCGACTCTAATAGTTTAAGAATGTAAATTTCTTTTTCCTTGCATGACAAATCTCTTAATAAACCGCACGGTTCAAAGTCCCTGATATATTTAGGCAGGTGTTCAATTCTTATCTCTTTTTCATCCAGATATTTTAAATATTCAAGAACATTATAAAGCTCCCTTATGTTTCCCTCCCATCGATACTTTAAAAAAAATTCTTTTACTTCAGAAGATAGAGTAAAATCCGCTTTTATTTTATCCATAATAGCATAAGCTATAAGCAAAACATCCTCTTCTCTTTCTCTAAGAGGCGGAACCTCGATAGGTATAGTATTTAATCGATAGTATAAATCTTTTCTAAATTTATTCTGAAAGGTAAGCTCTCTAATGTTTTCGTTGGAGGCGGCGATTATCCTTACATCTATTTTTATTATACGGTTTCCGCCTACTCTCATTATTTCTTTTTCCTGTAATACACGCAGCAATTTAATCTGCAAATCGGCACTCATCCCTTCTATTTCATCGAGAAAAAGAGTTCCGCCGTGAGCGTATTCAAAAAGGCCTATTTTTCCGCCCTTTTTTGCCCCCGTAAAAGAACCTTCAACATAGCCGAAAAGTTCACTTTCCAAAAGACTGTCCTGAAAAGCGGCACAATTTAAGGCAATAAAAGGCATAGAAGCTCTTTTTGAAGCTTTATGAATGGAGTGGGCAAAAAGCTCTTTTCCCGTGCCGCTTTCTCCGGTTAAAAGGATTGAAGCATCGGAGCGGGCGGCTTTCCTTGCAATCTCTTTTATTTTAGTAATGGACGCACAGTTTCCTATTATGTCTTCAAAGGAGTACTTTGCCGTATGTCCTTTTTTCATAAGCTGCATCCTAAGGCGGTGCTGAGTTTTTTCCGTTTCACTGAACAGCTGGAGTAAAATATATTTTCCGGCATATTCGTTTTCCCAAAAAAAAGGGATAACGGTTAAAACAAAGTTAGAGTTATGAATGCGGATAATTTTTGATATTTTTTTTGCAGTATTTTCTTCTTTTAAGTATTCAAAGATGTCGGTTAAGGCTGTTTTAAAGCTGCCGTTTATAAGTTCAAAACGGTCAACGTGCATTATTTTAGAAAAAGCATTGTTGCATACGAAGATTTTCCCTTCTGCATCTATTCCGATAACGGCGACATCAAGGGATTCTATAAGCATTTGATAAGTATTTTCGATACTTAAATTTTTGTTTGCGAGAGTTTCAATACTGTAGCTCCGTTCGGCCAACTGCGATATATAATTTTCGTATTTTCCGCTCTTTAAAATTTCCCGCCGGCCGAGTTTAAGAACTATTTCGGTAACAGTATTTGCATTTAAATACCTGTGCCCCAAATCGATTATATTTTTAACGGTCTTAGGAACAAACCTCTGCTCGCCCGGCGTTACCGCCAAATCCGCTTCCGGTATATTCTTTTGTCCTGGATAACATGGGTAAAAGTTGATGTTTGTAAGATCCAAACGGTACAAATCGGAAATGGTTTCCAGAGCCATTTTTTTACTTAAATTTACGAGTAAGGCCCTTGTTCCGGGAGTTAAGGCTTTTAAACGCTCAATGTCTTGTTGTTTAAAAGTAAGCCGCACCAGCACAGCCTTGTCTTTGTCGATATTCGACATAACGTAATTAAAATATTTACTGGAAGTTGTGGCGACAAGGTACACATCAGCTTTTTCGGGTAATACAAAATTATTTGATTCGACGCTTTTCGTTTTAATAAATACCGAATCTCCGAATATTTCAAACAGGCTGCTTTTATAGAATTTTACCACAAGAGACGATATGGTAAGAATAAGAATTTTTTGCATTTTTCCTCCCATCACTAAAACAATGCTATCATAGCTTTAAAAAAATAATTAATCGAAGTTTATACGTTCCCCCTATCAGTCTTCACACGCAGAAATCAATTTTGTAATAATTTTAATAAAAAAAATATCTGGCATCTTCTAAAACTTGGTTATATTTTTAGAAGATGCTCTAAATTTTTTAGAGGCTCTTTACTAAATATTCACACCATTTGTTCATACAAATTCCGAAGGCAACGCTTACGTTTATTGAGGCTTTAATTCCATACATCGGAATTGTTATGACATTACCGCCGGCTTTCTTTAAAACTTCGGGGCTTACCCCCAACTCTTCGGAGCCGACAACTAAAATTCCTTTTTTAGGAAATTTAAATTCATTTATATCGGAACCGCCCGTTTCCAACACGATTAAAGGAAGCGCCGGCAACGCGCCGAGACTTGTCCTTTCCCATTGCATATATTCGGTGCAGCCCATTGCGGTTCTTTTGGCTTTCGGATTTTCGGGTGAAACGCAATTTTCCGATAAAAAAATTTTTTCCGCACCGAACGATTCCGCCGTTCTGAAAATAGAACCTATATTAAACGGCGTACGGATATCTTCGGCATACACATAAACGTCCTTAAAAAATGTTCTGCGGAAAGCCTGTATATCTTCCGGTTTGGAATCGGGCAAAATCAAGTCCCACTCCGAAGGCGCTGTGCCGACTTTTTTATAAAGCTCATAGCGGGTAAAATTTATTATCTTCCGCTTTGTCTTTTCATCGGGGTTTTTAAGCCAGTCAAAAATTTGAGCGGAATTTTCTTTTTCTAAATCTTCGGCAGCAATTTTAAGAATCGAGCACAAATAAAACAAATCCAAAAATTCATCGGCGCGCCCGTTGACATACGAATTTTCTGCGGCTTCCAAAATACGCAAAATTTTCCGACACCGCTGTTTTTGAGGAAGATTAGAAAGCTTGAAAATTTCGGGCATCGCTTTAAAAGGCTTGTTTGATAATTTCAAAAATATCCTGACTTGACATCGGATGCGGTATATAATTTATAAAATTTAAATGTGAAGCATCTTCGGAAACGGGAACGAGTGACTCAATTGTTAAGTCCATGTCCTGCAAACGTGTAGGCAAGTCGGCTTCCGCAAGTCGTCTGCGGATTTCTTCTATACCGCGTTTTGAAAGCTCCACCGCGTCGCCGCCTTCCGGCATCGTTTCACCTATCATCCGAGCAACCGAAGAAGTTTTTTCCAAATTGGAAGCGATTGCATCATTTATAATATACGGCAGTAAAACGGTAGAAATAAGAGCGCTTGAAATTCCGTATCTTCCGCCGGCAGCTAAAGCAATTGCGGTTCCGAGCCCCGGAGCCGAAGCTGCAATACCGATTGCAGAAAGACATGCCGCTTGGCTGATAAGTTCCGCCCGCGATGTTCCGACAAGCTTTTCACGCTGCGGATCCAAAGACAGAAAATACGTCGAGACAGCCTTGCCCAAAACGGTTTCCGAAAAAAAACTACCCTTTGTGGAAATATACCCCTCAAATGCCGTAGCCAGTCCGGCAAGGCTCATTGCGGTCATTGCATTCGGTGCAAGTCCCGCATATGTATTGGAATCGAACATAATCAATTTGCATAAACCTTCCTGAGTTTTTAAGAGACTCACGGTTTTACTACGCGCGTCCAATACACAGTTTGATGTCCCGAATAAAAACGGGTCATTGCACGTCGTTGGAACTTGAATGAGCGGAAGAGGTTCCGAATTGATCGGACAACCTTCAATATAATCGTATATCGCAGCGGTTTCATTATACAGTGCGGCAATTGCCCGCCCGATGGAACAGGCAACGATATCGCCGCATGCAATCACTCCGTGTATATGCGCTCCGCGTGCGAGCGATAAAGCTCTTTCTATTGTATCGGAATCGGGCGTTTTCCCGAAACCGCTGAACGTAAAGAGTGAAATATTTTTTTCTTCAAATGATTTTTTTAGTTTTTCGATAAGTCCCAAATCCTCAAAAAACGGATCGGCGATAAACATAAAATTATTCCCGAACTTAACGGCTTCTTCGCCTATGCGTGCAAGCGCATAATTTCCTAAAATGATATTCGGTGAAAGTTTAAAAACAAAGTCCGCCATTTATCTATTTCCTCTTATTTAAGAATATCGGCGGTTGCGTGAGTTTCTTTAGAAAAGAGATAATTGGGCATCTCTAAAAAACTAAAGTTTTTAGGGATGCCCAATTACACTGGAAGATTATTGCCGGAGTTTCCGCAGCGTTAGGATATCTTTAACGCTGCCGGCATAAGTTTTTTTATTGCCATCCAAAAACGAAAGGCTCCCGTCCTCATTTTGCAAAAAGAATTCGGACGGAGTGTTGTTCGGAAAATATAAAATTATTATTCCGTCTTCAGCAGTAAGCCATTTACCGTGAATAATCGTAGGCTTTTCTTCGTGCCTAAAAAGTAAAACGCGTGCACTTTTGTCGGCTTTGAATTCCACGGAATAAACCGAAATACCGTTTTTTTTAGTAGGAAATTCGGCAAAGTAAACACCTAAAAAGGAATCTTTTTGACCGGTGCGCTCCAATTCAATTTTATACTCGGTCTTAGGAACGCTTTTACACGAAAATAATCCTATAAAAAAAACGGCTGCAAAAACCGTCCGGATATATAAAGCAAAAAATTTAATTTTCACATGCTTATTCGGGGATTACTTCGGTAACTTCGGGGAACATATCTTTTAAATTTTCTTCAACTCCGAGTTTTAATGTATACAGCGCCATCAGGCAAGAACCGCATGCACCTTTTAAACTGACGAATACTTTTCCGTCTTCCGAAACCGAATTAAGCTGAATATCTCCGCCGTCTGCTTGTAAACCGGGACGAATCATATCTATCGCTTTTTGAATCTCTTCTTTAACCAACATAAAAACCTCCTACGCACGGTATGTTTTTTAATATAATGAATAGACAAATGAAAAACAAGCGGGAAAGCGTTTTTACACGGGAAATAATTGCAGCACTCCGCAAAACCGACGGAATTTTTTACCGGAACGCTTATCAATTCCGTATATATACACCGTCCAAAACCTTATCAAGCCGTTCCAACATTTCCAAAATAACCGAAACCGGTGCCGCTAAGTTGATTCTTTCAAAACCTTTTCCTCCGTTACCGAATATATATCCTTCATTAAAAAAGATATGCGCTTTTTGTGTCATAAAATTTTCAAGCGCTTCGGCTTCCATTTTAAGGGCGCGAAAATCCAACCATTGCAAGTACGTCCCTTCAATGAGCGGAGCTTTAATTTCCGGACGGCGGGTTTCAAAAAAATCTTTTACGGCTCTTTGATTTTTATCGATAACCGTAATGCACTTCTCAAGCCATTTTCCGCATTCTTTATAACATATTTCGCACGCTTTGTAACCCAAAGCCGTAAACGGCGTCCCTATCCCTTCTTCCTGCGCCTTTTTAAAACGCGCTCTCATTTCGGGGTTTTTAATTATGATATTGCTTATTCCCAAACCCGCCGTATTAAACGTTTTTGAAGGCGCCGTAAATGTAATCATTCTGTCTGCAAGTTTTTCATCCAACGATTGAAGCACAGTGTGTTTATAGCCCGGCATAATTATATCGAAATGAATTTCATCGGACCAAACCGATACTTTGCTGTTTAGAGCGATATCTTTTATATGCTGAAGCTCTTCTTTTTTCCACACCCTTCCAACCGGATTATGCGGCGAACAAATCAGCAGCACTTTATTGTTTTTATCGGTACACAGTTTTTTCAGTTTGTCAAAATCAATTGTGTAATATCCGTCCGTCTCCGACAATTCGCATTCCACAACTTTTCTCCCTTGCCGGTTTATTGCGCTGAAAAACGGATAATACACCGGCGTGAAAATAATCACACCGTCACCGGGCTGCGTAAATTCTTTTACGGCATTATACAATGCGGGAACTACACCCGAAGTATTTACAATCCAGTCGGTTTCGATGTTCCAATTGTGCCTATCTCTCATCCATTCTTGAACCGTCTTTTTATACTCTTCGGTCGGACCCGTATATCCAAGTACGGCTTCGTCCAAATATTTTTTTAGCCCCGCAATAAGTTCGGGCGGGTTTTTAAATTCCATATCCGCCGTCGAAAGCGGAACCACCGATTTGTCAACGCTCGGGTTAATCGAATACATCGCATCCCATTTAAGAGAACCCGTATTTGCCCGCGAAATTTTTGTCGTAAAATCGTATTTCATTTTTTCTCCCAATTAGCCGGAAAGAGATGGCAAAACCAAACAAATAGAACCGACGTCTCTTTCGCTTTTGTCGTGAACGAATTGTACTCGTATGCAAACGCTTTGTATACAGGATGTCTTGTCCCGGATTATACTGTTTTTATCGTAAACTTTTTGTGCAAAATAATACATGGGCTCATCTAAAAATCTTTAGTTTTTTAAGCGTTGAGCTAACGCCTTTTATTCCGAACTTTGCCGAAAACAGAGCGTCCCACATAAATAACTCATTTTTTTAAACGATGTACATAGTAAAAATAAAAAAGCGGTTCGTTTCCGAACCGCTTTTCCCGTCAAACTGTTTACGGCTTACCTTAACAGGGTCATAACGCTCTGTGTCGCTTGATTTGCCTGTGCAAGCATTGCCGTACCGGATTGTGTGAGAATCTGGTTTTTGGTATAGTCTACCATCTCCTTAGCCATGTCAACATCACGGATTCGTGATTCGGAGGCTTGGAGATTTTCCGCTGCAATGTTGATACCTACAACGGTAAGCTCAAGTCTGTTTTGGTATGCACCAAGGTCGGCTCTCTGCTTGTTGATTTTCTTGATGGCTTCATCAAGAGTACCGATTGCACGGTTTGCCGTTTCGGGCGTATCGATTGTCATAATCGATTCGTTTCCGACATTGCGAACACCGAGAGCTTTAGCTGTCATTGTTCCAATGTAGGCACGTGTCCTTTGATCCATGTTGGCGCCGATATGGAACCACATAGATGCCGTAACTGTGTTTTCTCCGGTTTCTTGAGCAAATCTTCCGGTAAGCATATTCATACCGTTGA
>CAUUAT010000099.1:0-7172 GCA_963543195.1 uncultured Treponema sp. | reverse complement strand
TTTACAATAACCTCCTATTTATCTTTCGTTATATATTTACCGACATATCTATAGTATAAACCTATCTTACTCACCTCCATAAAAACGTTTTTATATTTATCTTTATGAAATTTTTTTATTATTTTTTTAAGAAGAGCCAAATCGGTTTTGTGTTTTTCGTAAGTGTTTACTTTTGCAAATGAAAGATACTGTTCATCACCGATTATTTCTGAAAGCACCGAACAATCGTACACGGCCTTTGCTTTTAAAAGAAGCGTAAACCGCTCGCCCAATAACGACGCAAGTTCGTCCGCTTTTTCGTCAAAATTAATTTTCGAAAAGGAAATATCTTTTGTTTCCACATCTTTTAACGATTCGTCGTTAAACAAATCCGCAAATTTTGCAGTGCAGCCAGAAAGAAGAGATGTAATCGCTTTTCCCTGTTTATCGTTTTTTTCAATATTAAAAAGTTTATTTAATTCTCTCTGTTTTTCCGAGGGCTTTCGCGATTTGTCTTTTAAAATATTTTTAACCGATTCGGTATCCGCCTCAAGGTCAATGTCCATATCGTCTCGTAAATACTCGAACAATTCGGAAATGGAAATATCGAATTGGTTTTCGCTGTTAAAATCCCGGCCTTCAAATAAAAAATGACCCCGCCGTTTAATAATGCTGTGACAAGCCAGATACAAAAGCCTTATATCCGGTTTTGCCGAATCTTCTATCAACGCTTTTATAAGGTGATGTATCGTCGGATAGAGCTTGTAATACGCCGCATCGTCAAAATCGGAATCGTTAAAAAGCGAATTTTTTTGCTTATCGGTTTTGTCTTTTTTGTAAAGAGCGCTTTCTTTAAGACGCATAAAAAAGCCCGTATCGGTTTTTGCGATTTCTTCGGCAAATAATTCCTGTAAAAGCAAGAGTCTTTTCCGCCGCCTTTCCAACCTGCGCCGTGAAGTCCTATGCAGCCGCCGATCCGCAGCCGTTTCGGCCGTCTCAAAACAGCGCATTCCCCAAAGGTCTTTGCCTTTGCATTTAACCAAACCGTACTGTTCATCGGTTACCGCCCAGCCGACGGAACCCGTTCCCGCATCCAATCCGATAAAATATTCAGGAATTTCTTTTTTCATACTTGACATTACTCCTTAAATTTGGTAATATAAATTATTCTCTTTATGAGAACCCATCTTAAATTACACACGAGTTCAAATAAGAGATTATCAAAGTCGTTCCCGTACAGGGAACCGCACATTGTAGTGCACCGTAAGACCTGCGTAAAGCAGGTCTTTTTTTATTTGAATCATTTCGGACGGACACAAAACCGGAACGATACGCCTTCGTCCTCAACCGGCATCTTTAGTAATATGTGAAAACCTCGAAAAATTAAAGTTTTTCGAGGTGAGCTTTACTGATGTCCATGTATAATTAACTTACACACAAATTACTTTTAAGATACTATCATAAACGGGATTCTTTTTCAATTATATCCAATTTATTTATTCAGACTCGGTGAGTAAAGCTTATTTTGTAAGCGGATTATCCGATACGTTTTATTTACCTTCAAAAAACTAAAGGTTTTTAGAGGTCTTCACAATACATTTTTCCGCAGAACCGGCTTTTAAGGTGTTCGGGTATATGAGTTCGTCAGGGTATTCCGCCGACCAAAAGAACAAACCGTGAGGCGGAGCCGTCGGCCCTGCATCTTCTCGTTTTTTACCGGATATTATTTTTTTAAATTCCGTCTTTGAAAATCTTCCTTCTTCCAAGCGTAAAATAGTTCCGGTAATGGACCGCACCATTTTCCACAAAAAAGCGTTTGCACAAATCTCAAAAATAAAAAAACCGTTTTCAATAAAAAACACGGATTTCTTTATATACCGGTGTTTGCTTGTGCTTTGGTCGCCTACTGCTGAAAAGACGGTACAATCCGTTTCGCCTGAAAGGCATGCCGCCATTTCATTTAAAACGCAGATGTTCGGATAACGCCTTATATGCAGACAGTACGGCAGCTCATGTGCCATAACGGTTTTACCGCATTTGATAAAATAGCGGTACGTACGTGAAAGTGAACTAAACCGGGCATGCAGATTCGGAGAGACCTCCAAAGAATTTACAATACGTATGTCGCGCGGCAAGATTGAATTTAATGCAGGGATAAAATTTTCAGCATGCATACTCTTTATATCGGTAAAAAAATTGACGGCTTGTCCTACCGCATGCACGCCCGAATCCGTTCTGCCGGAGCCTGAGGTTTCAACGGTATGTTTATGAATTTTTGAAAGCGCTTTTTCCAACTCTCCCTGCACCGTGCGGAATGTTTCCTTGCCCGCTTTTGTTTGCTTTTGCCATCCGCAAAAACCGGAGCCGTCATACGAGACAGTCAAAAGAATATTTCGTAAACCGGAAGGCTGCATCAATCGTCGTCCGTTTCTTTCAGTTCTATTTTTAGCGCATCATAAAGGTCCCGCGCCGCTTCTAAAAGCGGACCCGGTTTCGACTTACTGGATTTTCCAAGCCCGAACATTTTTGCGAGCGCAAACTTTTGATATTCCATACGCTTTAAACGCATTTCCTGATCCTTCTTTTGTCCGTATTTATATTCCAATAAGGCGCACAGATAAATAATACCGTCGTATCCGTAATTTTTATCAACATCCGGTCCGAAAGATTTCAGACCTGCGATAAGTTCTTTGCCGCCGCTTTCCAGTTCCAGTGCGTGCCGGTACAAAAAAGTCGCTTTTTGATAAAACACGTCCGAAACATATTTATAATTTTCTTCAGGATATTTTTTCCCTAAATCTCCGAAAAGCCATGCTGCTCGTACGGCGGAAATCGCCTGTTTTATTGTCGGAGAAAATTTTTGTTCAAAAAGTTCATAACACAGAATCGCCAAATAATATGAGGCAGCGCCTTCATTTAAGCTGCGCGATTTTGAAAAATCCACAGTATGAAAAAGACGCTTTATCGAAGAATAACGCGCTTCCATTCCATCGAATAGTTTTTCAATTACGGCTTTTGAAGGAATACTAAAATCCTGCGGAAAAGCCGTATAAAGACATTTGGGACAAACGGTAAGGTTATAAATCGGAGGAAACACTTCGCCGTATTTCACGGAAGGTTCGTACAACCGCCGCAATTCGTCGGTTAAATCGCCGGCTATCAGCCTGCCGCCGCCCGAATGCAATTCTTCGCGTTTGAATTTTGTGTGGCATACGGGACATTCAATTTGTTCCTTTGAATAAAAGGTAATGCTTCCTGTTTTGCTTTCTTTTTCCGGCTGTTTTTTCCCTAACATACCCTCTCCTTATTTTTATATTCCGCGTTCGTTTATAATCAATTTAAATTGAAAAATATCCGGTACCTCCAGTCTATATTTCAAGAACCGTATGTAAAAAGTATACACCATTTTATTATAAGAATAAAAGGGTTTCCTCTATTACTTTTTTCCCGTTAAGCCTGCAATTTCATCATACGTGAGCGGCCTGTGTTTTCCCGCAGGTAAATCGCCGAGCCTAACGCAGCCTATCCGTATGCGCGTTAATTTTTTTATTTTAATATTAAAGAATTTCAAAACGCGCCGTATTTCTCTGTTTTTTCCTTCGACAAGAATTATGCGCATTTTATTTTTTGCAATTCTTTCGGCAGCAAGTGCTTTATAAAAGATGCCCTCAATGCGCACTCCTTTTAAAAACCGTTCCACCGCTAAATCGGAGAAATCGGATGCGGTTATCACTTCGTATTCTTTTTCAATTTCGGAAGACGGATGCTCGATTTTTGCGGAAAATTCTCCATCGTTGGTAAAAATAATTGCACCGCCTGAAAGCATATCCAATCTTCCGACATTGTAAAGCCGCTCCGAATATACATCTTTTAAAAGGGCGGCGGCAACAGGTCTGTCTTTTTCATCGGCAAGAGTGCACACATATCCTTCAGGTTTGTGTAAGAGGACATAACGCTTTTGCTTTTCGGGAAAAATCCGCTTGCCGTCAAAACAAATAACTTCATTGCCGGAAACTTTCGTGCCGAGTTCCGTTATAATTTTTCCGTCGACGCTGATGCGTCCGTTTACAATTAACTGTTCCGCCGCCCGCCGCGAAGTAACGCCGCAATGCGCAATAAATACTTGCAACCTAAGTTTTTTTTCTTCCGCGTTTTCCATTTTGTTTTTATCAGCGTGCGAGTTCAAAACGTTCGCTTTCGCTTTCGTCAAGTTTCGGCAAATCGGAAATGCTGTTCAGTTTGAATATTTTTAAAAATTCTTTTGTCGTACCGAACATGACGGGTTTCCCGGGAATATCTTTTTTCCCGACTTCTTTAATCAAATTTTTTTCGATTAAGAGTCTAATCATATTGTCCGCCGAAACTCCGCGTATGGCTTCGATTTCCGCACGTGTTACCGGCTGTTTATACGCAATGATTGAAAGTGTTTCCATTGCAGCGCGAGAAAGTTTTCCTTCGTTCTTTTTACCGTATCGGTCTTTTAGATGTTCCCACAATTCTTTTTTCGGCATAATAACCCAGCCGCCCATCATTTTTATCAATTCTATTCCGCTTTGCGGTAAAGAATACGATTCTTTTAAAGCGGAAATGCAGTCTCCGATAATTTCAGACGGGAGTCCCGAAATTTTACAAAGACTTTCTTCGGTAAGCGGTTCGCCTTCCAGATATAAAACCGCTTCAACTAATGCCGTTTCTTTTTCTAAATTATAATCCTGCACCATTTCCCTGTTCCCATATTTTTATTTTTATATCGCCGAACATTCTGTTTTGCCAAATGCTTGCCATTTTGAATTTTACGGCTTCTAAAATCGCCATAAAAGCACATACAATATCCAAAAGATTTCCTTTGCGGATAATTAAGTCGGTAAATAAACATTCTCCTTTTTTTTCCAATAGCTCATTCATCAGCGTAATTTTTTCATTTACCGAAACTTCTTCATACAAGTCGAGTGTTTCGGTTCGGTAATTGGACATAAGTTGTGAAAAAGTTTTTAAAAGTTCCCACATATCAAGGCGTTCCCACAGTTCATCCTCAGCAAAAGGAAGCGACGTTTGAATCTTTTTGCGTTCAAAAAACCATTCCGTTTCGTTTTCTTTTTCTTCCATCAGTTCGGAAAGCTTTTTATATTTTTGATATTCGATTAATTTATCGACAAGCTCTGTCCTCGGATCCTCAATATCGCCGCCGTCCAGTTCAACTTCAACGGGCAAAAGCATCCTGCTTTTTATATAAATCAAATTTGCCGCCATCGAATAAAAGTCCACTAAATTATCCAAGTCGGGTGAAACGGCGTAATCCAAATAGTGCAAGTACTGTTCCGTAATATCGGCAATGGGGATATCATAAATATTAACTTCGTTTTTATTTATTAAAAAGAGAAGGAGGTCAAGCGGTCCTTCAAAATTATTCACTTTAAATTCGGTGTTGGAAATTTCCGCCGCCTGTGTATTATCGTTCATGCAAAAACCTCTCTTCCCGAGAAATCGGCACATTATAAAAAAACTTGAGAAAACGGCGTATGTATTCCGTCTATTTGACTCCGTATTGTTCTATATTCCGATAAGCCGAAATGTGCCGCAGTGTCTGTATGTGTGGCAGAGAATAGAGGCTTGTACGTTACGACCTGTGGATTATTTACCGTCTTGATCTAAGCCGTACTTTAATCCGTATAGTGCAAACGCAAAACGAAAATTTATAAAGGCGACTATAAAAAACATTGCAAGTTAAAACCAAGTGAAACCGGTATAATTACCCGTTTCCCATTACCGATTAAACTTTAAATTTGTCGACTTCCTTTGCCAATTTTTCGATGCTGTTTTTATTTTTTTGACTAATTTCGTTTACTTCTGCTACTGCGTTATTGATTTGCGCTGCGCCGGCTGCCATTTCGTTCATACTGTTTGTAATAACGCGGGTAAGCTCGTCAAGTTTACGCATTTCAAGTGCCGCTTGTTCTCCGCCGTTAAGCATTTCCGTTGAACCGTGTGTAACTTCTTCCGTTACTGCATTGATATTTTTAAGCTCTTTTAAAATATTGCGACCGGCATTTTCCTGTTCGCGCATTGAAAATAAAATCTTTGTTTCCCGTTCGGCTAAATTATGAATAGAGTCATACACTTGCGTAAAAATCTTTTCGGCACTATTTCCTGCAACCGTTATTTTTTCTATAATGTGCAGCGACTCTTTTATTACTTCACCGATTTGCTTCCCCTGTACATTCGATTCTTCGGCAAGTTTTCTAATTTCGTCGGCAACAACGGCAAAGCCTTTTCCGGCATCGCCTGCATGAGCGGCTTCAATTGCCGCATTCATTGCAAGCAAATTCGTTTGACTTGCAATATTCTGAATAACCTCACTCGCTTCAAGAAGAGAACTCGATTTTTCCGCAATCCGTGAAACAATTTCGTTAGTAGCATGTGCTTCGTTTTTTCCGTTTACGGTTTGTACGTGCGCTTCTTCCGCCATTCGGCTGTTTTTTTCAAGCATTTCAGTTACGGAGCTTATATTCACTGCCATATGCTCTATTGAAGAAGAAGAAAGGGCTATGCTTTCCGCTTGCGATGTAATACTGCTACTTAGCTGTTTAATTGTTCTAATCATTTCTTCGATCGTTGCCGCCACTTCCGTTACACCCGCACTTTGAGTTAAAATTTGCTGTTTCACGCTGCCGATAGCGGCGCTTATTTCATTTACGGCAGAAGCTGTTTCATCCATATTGAGAGCAAGCGTATTTCCGAGAAGATTTAAATTATTCGTTTCATTTATAATTCCGTGTAACAACCCTGAAGTTATACTTTGAAATCGATTAAGTTCTTCCATTAAAAAACCGAATTCGTCGCGGCTTATAATTTTTAATTTCTCTTTCGTATAATCTTTATTACTCATTTCGGAAGTAAAATCCAAGATGTTTTGCAGTCTGAATGCCGAACCGCCCGACTGTAAATACAAATCGAATAAGCCGAAAAATAGTCCGATACACACCAACGGAATTGTTTTTGCGCGAATTGCTTCGTGTACGGAATCTCCCGAATTCAGCACAACCAGCGGAGCCAATGCAATCAGTACCGTTCCCGTAAAACTGAAAAACGCAGTCAGCGCCGACCGTACTTTTAACGGCATTCCTTTAAACCCGACGTGCAGCGGAATTATATGCAGCCATTGTTCAAATTGTTGTATAAAAAGTACATAAAAA
>CAUUAT010000098.1:0-7323 GCA_963543195.1 uncultured Treponema sp. | reverse complement strand
AAAGAAGCACCCCAAAAAGCAGTTTCAAAATGCAAACCTTGAATAAACTTAGGTAGTCCATAGCTCGATTTATCGCCTTTACGCAAAAGTGCCCGCACATTTGCAAGCTCTATATCATCGGAAGCTAAACCCGTAAATTCTATCGAATTATTATACCGTCCGCCTTCGCCAGGTGAAATAAGTAAAATGTCGGGTTCGGTTTTATCAATTTTAATAATCGTACGGCAGACTGCAACTTCTTTATTTTCCATTGTTGCACGCACCAGCAAAAAATGATTTCCTTCGGTCATATCACCGGTTTCAATCCTATACTGCCAGCCCTTACGTATTTTTGCATCGACAAACGTTTTGCCGTTATCAAAGCTGATTTCCACTTTTTTCAGTTTTTTACTTTTAAATATACGCTTTTCTTCCGCAGTCGCCTGTTTTGAATTTGCGTATGCCGCTTCTTCTTCGGAGACGGTATAACCGGCTCTTCCCTTAAGATACGGTCTGTCAATTGCAAAATCGCCCATCGCAAGATTGTCGACGGTAATCCACGGACCGTTTTTTTGATATTGTATCGTATGAGCATTCGAAGTTATTATTTTGCTTTCAGGCGTCATAGCCCGTATTTCAATTTTGTGTTTTCCGTCCGTTACCGTTTCGGAATCCATTTTAAACGAAACGTAAGACGTTTTTGAAACATCGGCAGTTTCAATTTGAACGCCGTCAATGTATAAGCTCGCTTGCGTAATTTTTTTATCCGAAACAGCTCTTCCGTATATAGTAAAGCTGCCGCGTACCGTTTCTCCGTTAAGCGGGTATAACAGTTCTATTCTATCTTTATCTTTTTTACGGTACACATCAAAATTTAAAGCGACTTCGGCAACATTATTCGCTTTGTCGATACCGCTTATTTCCAAATTATACCTGCCTTCCGCAAGCGATGAAATATCTATTTCTTTTGAGGTAAGCAACCCCGTTTCAAGTTTTATTTCAGCCAGTTTTGCAGGCACTTGTCCGCCCGAAAGGTTTTTTATTTTAAGACTAACTCCTTCAAGTGAAATATTATCGCGGGTGTAACCGGAAACAAAAAGCGTAGAATCCAATTGGGCGCCTGCAGGCGGATACTCGAATTTTAGCACGGGCGGCGTATTGTCGATGTTAATCAAACTGGAAAACAATGCCGACTGTCCGTAGTTATCCGTCGCTTTTACAAAAATGACATGCGTACCGTCATCAATGATATGCGTATTTATCGTATAGCTCCAATTTTCTTTTCCTTCGGCAAGAGTAAATGTGTTTCCATTATCAAGCGAAATTTCAACTTGTTTAATTCCGTTTTTATCGGACGCTGAGCCGGAAAGCGTTACGACGCCTTTAACCGTCTCGGAAATAACAGGAGAAGCGATGGTTGCCCGCGGCAGTTCTAGTGAAACGTATATTTTCCGTGAAACGGGCTCGCTTTTTACACCGTAAATATCTTCTGCGTAAACGGTAATAGTATGCTCATTATCCGTTAATTCCGACAATGTAACGGGAATTGAAAAACTGTTTTTTATATCAAGTTGTTTATACGAACCGTTATCTATTTTGTAATACAGTTTTGCCGCCGCATCGTCATCGTAAACCATACCGGAAATTTCAAAATCTTTAAAAATAATTTCCTCGTCATTCGGCAAATTCAAGTCGACCGTAGGAATGTCCGCCGCAGTATCTATCGTAAAATCAAAACGATTAATGGTTGCTACGTTGCCCGCCATATCGGTAAACCGGAACTGCATATCTTTTCCGATAGGCTCATCAGCCGTGCCGACAATTATATGAGGCAGCGTGTTATATTCGAATTCCTGCCACACGGAATTTTTACTGCCGCTTTTATACTCCGCTTTAATAAGCGGAAATTTATCGGTAACGCTGAATGCAACGCAAACGGAGCCGTTTACTTTATCACCACTTGCCGGTTCTATCGTCACGACATTGGGAGCACTGCCGTCTTTATAAAATATTCGGCGCTCAACAGTCTCTCTTCCCGCCCCGTCCGTAGCTTTGACCGTAAGCAAGAGCGGACCGTCCTCTCTCGAACTTACATTGATTATTTCATTAAATGAGGCGCTCAGCGGAATGCCGGCTCCGTCTTCTCCGAGCGAATATTCAACCGATTTTATGCCGGCTCCATCCGAAGCACTTCCTTTAAGTGTTAAAGTATTTTGTATAAATGACGGTTCTGTGGAAGAGTCAAGAGTAAGTTTTGGAGCCGAAATGTCCGAATAAATATCGATAAGCGGACTTAAATATACCGTACCGTCGGAATCGGTTATTTTAACCCCGATTCCTTTAAAAAGGCCGTCCTTTGTGCAGGACAATTTTATTTCGCTGCCGGTAACTTCTGCAATAAAACCTTGTCCGCCGGTAACTTGTACGCTTTCTATCGATGCACCTCCGCTTGAACGGTATATACCCGAAAGAGGTTTTCCGTCTGTCAGTATTACCGCTCCGGAATCGGTTTTATTGCCTGTTGCCCATGCAAAATTTTCGCCGCCGCTCACTCCTTCACCCGTTACGACATTTATTACTGCTGTTTGCGTCACGGTTCTCCCCTGCATATCGGTCGCGGTTACCGAAACGGTATAAATACCGGCTTCCGATATCGAGCCTGCTGCCGGTTTAATAACATATTCGGTTTGATTCGGCTTCAGCCGAACGGGTGTTTCGTCATCTCCGTTAAAACCGGCTGAAAGCGATTGTAATCCTGCAGGCGCTTTTACATAAACCGGCGGAATGCTTTTGCTTTGTGCATTATCAACGGATATAATCGTTTCATTATTTTCAAAGTGTATGGAAGGAGGAGGTGCGGCAACCGTGAATTTTACAATAAGCGGCTCCCCTTTCCTGCCGTATTTTGTTACCGCATACACGCTAAGCGTATGATCACCGGAGGAAAGCCCTTTTTCAAGAATTCCGAAACCGCCGAAAGTAACGGGTACAGTTTTTTCTTCACCCTTATCGATCGTATAGCGTATTTCGGATACGCCGTAATTGCCGTATGCAACACCGGAAATAAATACGTCTCTTTCAATCTGTCCGTTTTCTTTCGGAGTAAGCATTTCGATAACCGGCATATCTTTTCTTTTGTCGATTTCTACGGTCTTTTTAGCGGTTACAATGTTTCCTGCAATATCTTCCGCAATAATTTCAATGACTGCCGACTTTCCGCTTTCTCTCGTTAAGTCAAACTCTTTAACCCAATAATAATTTCCGGGTGTAATTTTAAATTCTCCCGTTTCTTTTCCACACCGCCACGAAAGAGATTCAAGTTCTACAGTATCAAAGGCTTTCCCCGCCACAGAGAAAATGCTGCCCGATTTTTCGCCGCCGTTTTCGGGATAAATGAATTCTACAGTAGGCGGAGTATTATCAACAAAAAACAGGAATGTATAAATGCCGACCGAACCCTGTTTATCAACGGCTTTAAACCAGCACACCTTAGGTCCGTCGGAAATATTTTTTGTATTGACAGATAAACTGAAAGAAGACTGTTTTGTCTTTTTGTTGTAGGAAAGTTTTACCTCTTCAAATTTGTTCCCATCATCGAGAGAATATAAAAGCCGCTCAATTCCGTTTCCGTCTTGAACAATACCTTCTAAAAAAATTTTCCCCGAAACCAGTTCACCTACGGCTTTATTGCGTACATCTGTTTCAGGACGCCGGCGGTCCAAATTAAATACGGTCTTCACCGATTTACCTTTTGTCCCGTTTATATCAACACCCCACACTTCAACGGTATGAGGACCTTCTTCAAAAAAGGCGGTATTTATATAATACGACCAAAATTCTTTTCCTTTCGCTCTATAAACTTCTTCGCCGCCGTCAATTTTTAATTCGACATATGCGACCGCATCATCGTCAATACAAGTTCCGACAATATTTACATCGCTGTCTATTCTGGCTTCATCCATAGGACTGCTTATGTGTGCAACAGGCAAATCGGACTGAGGATCGATATACATATTAAACGGTCCGTAAGATCCTTCGTTGCCGGCAATATCTTCGGCAGTAATCAAGATGTTATATTTACCTTTTTTCTTGTGCGAAATATCCAGCGATTCCTGCCAGCTTTCGAGAGATGCCATATTTACGGTATCGGTATCCTTAGAACCGCCGGTATATGCTACAGTAAAAACACAAAATAAAGCGGCAGTAAAACAAATTATTTTTTTCATTCAAACGGTTCTCCTTGTACCGGAATAGTCAATTTTCTCAAACAAGCAAAAACAATTAAACCGTATCATTATCGGTATATAAATCAAAATTCTTTAATTTATCAAAATTTCGTTTAATACCGGCAATGAAAACATATTTTAATTACTTTGTCAAGTTCTTATGCATAATTAACCATAGCTCAAACATATAAAAAAATCAAACAAAAGTCGAATTTTCTTATGATATTCATCGAAAATCGGAAAAAATACCTGTTTTTTTAGCGATGCATGGAAATCAATTTTCAAACAATCCAAATTATTATTCTCCTGTAAATTGCAATTTTTGCCGTGTTTACTGATTTTTTAAACTTAAGTGTTAGGAAAAATTTGATAACTCCTGTAATTTTTTTCTAAAATCGGCATAAAAACTATTCAAGCATAATGTAATTTTTCAAAAATTAATTTCCGTGTATCTACGTTTATGCCTACTTGAAAAACCGTGCTTGTTTTACTATAATCGCGCGGATATGTTCCGGAGGAATGGACAGTATGGAGAAAAAACTTCTTTTTAAAAAGGAAATAGGCTGGGAAAACTTCATTTTTATCATTTGTTTTTTCGGTTTTTTTGTAGGCGTCGGCTCGGTAATGGGCGGAGTAAATATGATAAAGACGATGATGGAAACGGGATTCGATTTATTGATAAACATCTGTTTTTATCTAATGGCTGTTGCCGTTTTAGCGGGGGCCGTTTCAGGGCTCTTTTCGGAATTCGGCGTCGTTGCCTTAATTAACGCGCTTTTGTCGAAATTGATGAAGCCGCTGTATGATTTACCGGGCGCCTCATCTCTCGGCGTGTTAAATTGTTTTCTTTCCGATAACCCCGCAATTTTAACTTTTGCGGACGACGATAATTTCCGCCGGTATTTTAAGCAATATCAGCTGCCTGCCCTTACTAATTTGGGTACGGCTTTCGGAATGGGTTTAATTACGACGACTGCAATGATGGGCCTGAATGTAAAATCAGCTATCCCCGCCGCTTTAATCGGAAACCTCGGTGCCGTTGCAGGAAGCATTGTTTCCGTTCGTTTAATGATTCATTTTTCCAAAAAACTGTATGGCAAAGATACATTTGTTTCGACACGGAATGTGGAGTCCGTTCCCGAAAAAATGCGTACCGTCCGTGAAGGCAATGCCGGTGCGCGTTTTATTCAAGCAATGCTTGACGGCGGGAAATCAGGCATAAATATGGGGCTTGCGATTATTCCCGGCGTTGTAATAATTTGCACAATTGTTATAATGCTTACGAACGGACCTAGTGCGGACGGCACATATACGGGAGCTGCACGTGAAGGTATCGCACTTCTACCGTGGATAGGCAAAAAGCTAAGTTTTATTTTAAATCCGGTTTACGGTTTCAGCGCTCCGGAAGCAATATCAGTGCCGATTACGGCGCTCGGCTCGACCGGTGCGGCGCTCGGTATTGTAAAAAATATGTCGATGGCGGGCAAAGTTACTGCAAACGATATAGCCGTTTTTACGGCTATTTGTATGTGCTGGAGCGGTTATATCTCCACGCATATTGCAATGATGGACGCGCTGGACACAAAAGAATTGACCGGTAAAGCAATTTTCAGCCATACCGTCGGCGGCTTATTTGCCGGTTTTGTCGCACACCTTTTGGCATTTATGCTTTAAAAGCAAGTTCGGCACAGGGTTTAAAAGCCTCTGTGCCGATCTAATCGGCGTCCGCCATTGCGCGCCGCACCAACTCTTCAATCCGCTGTGCCGAATTTAAATGCGTAATACTTTCGTACAGTTTTTCGGCTTTTTTAACATTGACGTTTTCCATAAAACGTTGCATTTTTAAAATTTTCCCGGCAGGCATACTGAAATGCCGTAAGCCCATTCCCAAAAGCAAAAACACGGCTTCTTCGTGCGACGCCATTTCGCCGCACATTGAAACCAAATGCCCTCGCCGGTCTTTAATAAACTGTTGCGAATCAAGCACGTGCTTTATCAGCCGTAAAACCGCAGGCTCAAAATAGTTCGCAAGCGGAGCCACTTTCGTGTTTTCTCTATCGGCAGCCATTGTATATTGAATAAGGTCATTTGTTCCAATTGACATAAAATCAATGAGCGGCGCATATAAATCGGCAGCGATCGCGGCGGACGGAACTTCAATCATAATCCCAAGCCCGACATATCGAGCGGCAAAAAAGCCCCGTTCCGCGCATTCGGTTTTGCATTCTTCAATAATTTTTTTTACTTCAATAATTTCTTCCGCATTTGAAATCATCGGAATTAAAATGTATACGTTTCCGAAAGCACCTGCACGCAGTATGGCTCGGATTTGCGTTTTAAATATATCCCGATGTTCAAGGCAATAGCGAACGGCGCGCCAACCTAAAAGAGGATTTTTTTCTCCCAATACTTTTTGCTCGCCTATCATTTTGTCCGCACCGACATCGAAAGTCCGTATAACCACCGATTTTTTTCCCATTGCTTCTACGACTTTTTTGTACGCTTCAAACTGCGTATCTTCTTCAGGGATTTTTCCGTCTTTTAAAAAAAGGAATTCGGAACGGAATAACCCTATCCCGTTTGAAACCGTAACAAACTGGTTTTCTATTTCTTCGGGGAAAGCGATATTTGCATTTACCGAAACCGTTACACCGTCGCGGGTCGTAATGCTGAGCCGTTCGGCATAGTTTTTTTGTGCAGCCAATAGCGTTTTGAGCTCTTCGCTGCGCTTTGTAATTTTAGTTTTATATTCGGAAGTTTCCGCTTCGGGCGGATTAAATAATACAAAGCCGTTATCCGCGTCGAGGACGGCGGGCATATTAAACCGTGCAAAGTCCATGCAGCCCGTTACACCCACCAACATAGGAATATTCCACGCCCTTGCCATAATTGAAATATGGCTTGTAATACCGCCTTCTTCCATTATGATGCCGGCGACACCCGCATTTTTTACCAAGAGAGCTTCGGAAGATTTAATGAGTTTTGCCGCAATGATGGAGCCGGCAGGAATTTTTTCAAACTGGACATTATTTGCAGGACGAGTAAGAAGCAGGTGCGCAAAAACCGAGTCAAAGGCATCTCGTATATCGCACGCACGTTCTGCTAAATATGTATCGCC
>CAUUAT010000097.1:0-7360 GCA_963543195.1 uncultured Treponema sp. | reverse complement strand
CCATGCGGCTTAAAATACGCGAAATAAGAAGCCGTGATTCGAATAATTTACCGCCGTTCATCTGCATAAAGTTTTTTTTCGGGTTTGCGCCGGCGGCAACGAGCCGGGATGCATGAGCAAAAACGTTCGCACTGCGCTCATCCAAATGACGGAAAAAACCCGTATCGGTACAAAGCCCGAAAAAAAGGGCTTCCGCTTCTTCTTTTGTAACGGAGCCGGTAATTTCTTCAATAATTGACTGAATTAAATATGTTGTGGAAGGTGCTTCCGGTATTATCAGAAAATTTTCCGCTTTTTCGCTGTTTGTCGCGTGGTGATCGATTATTATATACGGAAAATTCTTAAGAAGCGATGCGACGTCCCCTACCCGTTCAAAACCGGAACAGTCGACTATTATAAGACCGGTATTTTTAAAATTAAATTTTTCAGGATCCGGCAGTTTCGATGAAAAAAGGTGTTCGTATTTTTTTATTTCGGTCCGCGTAAAAGGACCTTCCGACATCAAAAAGACGTTTTTTTTAAGTCTTTTTAAAAAAAGAGCCATAGCGATGCTGCTTCCTATGCAGTCGCCGTCAGGTTCTTTATGCCCGATAATAATAAAGTTTTCATATTCATTTAAAAAATCTATCAGTTTTCTTGGAATTACGGGTTGTTCAATTGAATCGGAACATTTACTCTGCATTAAAATTCTCCATAACACGCCGATACCGGCGCATTTCATCTTAATTTTGCACTGAAAGAGATTTCTTCCCTTCGTCCGGTCTGTAACATAAAGGGAAACTAAGCGGATAATACGGTCAATAAGCGCTCATCTTTTACGTTTGAAGCCATTTTAGCTTATCCGGATTCCGTATAAAAATACCCCCAAGGTAAAGAGTATACTACCGTACAAAGGAGACAATACGGGACCTACCTTAGGGGAGGAAATTCAAAGCACAACTAGAACTTTAATTCGAGGGTCTCAACACCTTCAAATCTGGAATTATATTCTTGAGGAGCTACAAGCGTTCCCCAAATTGCGCTCGATATATCACGCGGAGCCGCAATTTTTATATGATCAAATTTACCGTTTTTAATGTAAAAAGATAAATACGGATTCACCATTGTATTTATCATTTCTATCTTCGCTCTTCCGTCCGAAGCCTCCAACCATTCATGCGGGATAAATACTTCGCCGCTTTTTAAACCGGATCTGCGGTAAATTACATAATAACCTTTTTGATGTGCGAAGATTTTTAAAATCTGCACATTAACGTAGTATACGTCGGCTTCTTCGACTTTTTGAGAAAAAGCGGGAATTGCCGCAAAAAGAAAAAGGATAAGCGCTATACATACAATGCGCACCATTGATTTCTTCATAAAAATTCCTCCGATGACGCGGATTATACACATAATTCCATATTTTGACAAGCCTTTTTTTTATAAATGTCAATAATTATTTTGCAAAGGAGTTCGGAAAAAATAGGAGCCCTGCTGTATGAATGCGGTAATGCTATGCGTTAAAACCTGTACCGCTTCAATCATCTATTTTCAATAATCTCAGGTCATCAAGTTTTCTGATAATTTCCTTTGTTTTTTCAAGCGGATACGGCGTATCATCATCCCAACGGCAAAATTGAATTGTTTTTACAACAGCCGTACGTTCGTAATTATCGTGTCCGACAGGCACAACGACCGTATCGCCTACGGCAATGCTTGCATCGTTCGTACGGTAATGATAAATACGACCGTCTTCGGTGAATTCTACGCCGCAATATTTTACTTCGCCGGTTTTCATTGCATCCATAAAATGGCCGGTATTACAAGTCTGAGCCGCCGTAAACGATGAAAAGCATGTTGCTATATCGTGCATAACTTCGAGCCATTCTTTTTCCGGTACATGGGCTCTATCATACAAACCGAAATGTTCGATGACCGATCCGTCTTCATACGTTATATTTAATTTATACCGGACAGCCTCTTCCCATATCTCTTTTGTGTCCTGCCACGTTTTACATTCAAGTGCCTTCTGCAGTTTTTCAAAAAGCAGACGTCCTTTATCGCGGCCGCTTATTTTACCGAATGTATATGAATATGACAAGGTACCAAGGGACGGCGAATATATTTTAAACGATAGACCGCGCATTGTCAGCATAAAGCTTTCTTTTGAAAACGGAGATTGAATTTTAAGTGTTGCGTTTACAATATCGGGCATATCGAAATTTACAGGGGTTTCGGCATCGATATTTTTTAACCGTACAAGCCATCGTTTCAATGCCCCGTTTTTATTGAATACATCTATCATGCCGCTGCTAAAATGTTCCGCACGGAGCGCTCCCATAATACACGCCAGAATTGTATCCGCATCAAGCTCTTCGATATTGGCCCGCAGCATTGATTCTTCCGTCCATAGAATTCCCTTTGATTTTAAAACGGCATCGTAGTTTTCAAGTTCGCATTCGGGATGCTCTTTTGCAAATATATAAAATTCATCGATAAAATCATGAAGATGATCGTCATCCGTTAATTTTGAAATATATTTGGTTATAATACGGTATTTTTCCGGTTTAAATATAGTGTGCACATATTGTTTATATTCTTTATAAACGGCATATAAGTCGTTATCCAAAAACTGAGTCAGCTGTTTTTCCGTGATTTTAGGAATACCGTAGTACGCCTCCGCAAGCCCCCCGGCAAAAGCATATACGGCATCCTTGTGTATTTCGGCGTATGCAGCATTGTGCAGTGTTTCCAAAAACGAATCGGATGATAAGAATGCCTGCAGCGCATACGGCAGAGCCGGCACAAAGCCCGCCCCTTGTTCGTCGGGTAAATATTTTTGTTCATCATTTGGCATGTAATACATTGTTTTGATGTACTGTGTAATTTCGATTTTTGTTGCGCCGTTTTTTGCCATATAAACAGCGGCGGCAAAGGTCTCGGCCTCTTCGATAATTTCGCTGCGGCTGCAAAGAGGCTCAAGCATTTGTTTTGCCGATTTTTTCGCTCCTTCTATATTTTCGGCAAGCAAACCGCATGAACCGGCCAATACCGCAAACCGATTATCCGTCGCCTTGCAAGGTAAGTGAGGATTTTCGAGCCATTCTTTTACACTTTCAGGGTATGGGTAGAAACTATACTTTTCTCCGAAAGACTGTGCAGCTGCAATGACTTCGGCTGAAAGGTCCGTGTTGTTCTTTGCGGATACCATAACGGCATTATCGATTGCAAGTATCATTATGCAGTTGCCGCTAATTGCGGGATCATCGGATAATGGTGCACGTCTATCGTCATTATCCGAATAAAAATGAGTCCGAAATAAATCGGCAATAATTGAACCGAGCATTTTTATATTCCTCCAATTTTAATTTGCGATATTTTTTTCATAAGTTATTGATATATAAAGGCTATCCTATAGGACCGTCGTATAAACTTATAAAAAATTCGTTATCGGCTTTGCTGATTGCGGCATCTTTCAAAAATCCGACAAGGTTTTTACGAGATGCCCAATAATCAAAAAAAACAATCAGCAAAAGCTTAAATCCCTTAAAACGGGCAAAAATACGAATATAGCAGCCGTAACAAAATCGGAGATTGCGGAACGGACTTTCGCAGAAAAGCCGGTATGTTAAATCTGCAATCTATACTTTCAACGTTTTTAAATATGCCTTTACATCGGTCGGCAGCCGCCTGCTTTCTACCGCTTTTTGAATCGCCTTGTTATGCGTAAAGGGGCTGAGCGCCTTTTGCCGAATATACGGAAGGGCATTATCATACCGTTTAATAAGCGCAAAACTAAAATACCACGCAATCATCATATTAACGTAATATTCTTCCGAATGCACGTTTGAAACGATTTTCAGCATTTCCGGCTTAAAAAATTCATCAAGATAATTTGAAAGCAAAAGGCCGATTGCGTATCGAACGGTGTACGCATGCGCCGATTGAATCCACAGACGGATTTTTTTATAAACGGCATCGGGGTGCTTTTTAAATACCGGCGGCTTAAAGGAGTCGCAGGTGGCCCAGTTATCGATACACGGTAAAAACATTTCCGTTTCGCGAACGGCGGTATCAAAGTCCGTAATGTTTTCGATTAAAAACGCATGCAGGTTGTTTTCTTCAAAATAGCGGTGCGGCAAGTTTTGCATAAAACGTAAGGTCTCTGCCGGTTCGGTTTTAAAAAAGTTTTTTGCAAACTTTCGTAAAACCGGCGTCCTTATTCCGATTACCGCAGCCTTATCGACGGTCGGGATAAGCTTTTGCATAAAGTTTTTATATGCCGTATCCTGCAGAGAAAAAAGCCGTGTTTGAATAGAAGCCGGTTTACTTTGCATACAAGGTCTTAAACCGTAAAACGGTGAGTATGTTCCGCTTCGTGACTTAATAAATGATAATGCGGATGTTCATGCTCAATAACATACTCGCGCACCGTGCCGTTATACATACGCCTTATAATATGCGTATGCAGATGTGAATGCCGCAGTATCAGCGTATCCGCGACGATAAAGGCGGTACCGGCAAGCATAATAAGCAGTGCCGGAAGGTAATATGCCGACAGAGCTTCTTTTAGCAGGATAAAAGATAAAAGCGAGCCGATAAACGGAGATGCCGCATAACACGCGCTTGTTTTCGATGCACCCAAACTGTTTTGCGCCCGTACATAAAAAAAGATACTTAATCCGTAAGCGATAAATCCCAACACAAGCACATAACCGATGTACGGAAGGGGCGGAAACGGTTCTTTAAGAAAGAAGGCGATAAGAAGCGAGCCGAGCCCAGAAAATATACCTTTAAGCATTACGATTTGCTTTGTGCTTTTTGATGAGAGCATTTTAGTGCAGTTGTTTTCAAAGCCCCAGCAAAGGCACGCCGCCAAAACATAAAGAGAACCTGAAGAAAAATGCAGGCTTGCCCTTCCCTCAAAAGAAAGCAGCATACTCGAAAAGGTAACCAGCGCAATCGCAATCCACATTCTAAAAGAAATCTTTTCTTTAAATACCAACAAAGCCGTAAGTGCGGTTGCCGCAATTTCAAAATTGTTCAATAAAGAAACATTTGCCGAATGAGCAGTCGTTAAGCCCCGCATTAAAAAGATCGGCGCGGCAATATCCAAACCAATCATCGCAAGCGTATACGGTAATTCTTTTTTTGTGAGCTTTTGCGCTTGCGCATCTTTTTTACCGAAAAGAGATAAAAGCGGCATTCCGAATCCTGCGCCCAAATATAAAAACGCTGCCATAAACACAGGCGGTACGTACCGGAGTAATATTTTCGATACGGGAATATTGATTGCATATAACGCGGCTGCCGAAAACGCAAACAGCACTGCAAGTATTTTATTGTTCATACTTTAGCCTTTCTTTTTCATCAGTTCGACACCGCTCTTCCACGCCTGCCCGACCTTTTCGCCGACGGCATAATAGCCGTTTTGAAATTGATCGAAGACGAAGGCGTTTAATTTTTCAGGCAACACCTTTCCGTTTGTATCCAAAACGTTTTCATCGGCAAGCACGCCGACAATTTCTCCGACGACGTGAAAGCCGAATATTTCGTTTTTTATTTGTACGACCTTGCATTCCAGCGTCAACGGGAATTCAGCGATTATCGGAGCATCGACCTTTTCGCTTTTAACGGCGGTTAAGCCTGAGCGTTCAAACTTATCGGCCATAGTGTTGCCGCTTGCAATGCCGAAAAAGTCCGCTTCTTTTATGTGCGGAATGTCTGCAACACTAAGCGTAAAAGCCTTTTTGTTTTTCAGGTTGCTTGCGGTTTTATGCCCCTCATCGAGGTTCATCGAAACCATATTTTCGGCACAGATCCCGCCCCATGCCATATTCATAACATCTACTTTTCCGTCTTCGCAGTATGTCGCTATCATCAAAACCGGCATAGGAAACAAAAACGGATGTATTCCAAGCTCTTTTTTTGCATTTATCGTCTTCATATAATTTAAACTCCTTTAGTTTTTGGTCTTCTGTAACAGTGTATTTAAATGTTCGTGCGACGTTTGAACGACATCCAGTATGGCGTTGGTATCTCCCAGCGAATTGTTTATTTTTTCCAGAGAAGAAACACCTTCCTGAATAGTCGCGTCTTGGTCTTTTATAGCCGCCGTTATTTCGGTTAAAAAAGAACCTGATTTATTCAATTTTTCAGAGTTATCGTCGAATGCGCTGAGAATATTCATAAACGATTTTTGAAACTTTGAAAATAAGCTGATAAAAAGAGCCATACTTTGATTTATTTCATTCACCGATTCGCTCAGTTCAGCGAGCTTTTCTCCGATTTTTTTCGTCGAATTACCTGTTTGCGTCGCTAAAGAGCGTACTTCATTTGCAATAATCCGAAAGCCGCTTCCGACTTGTCCCGCCCGGGCGGCCTCAATTGAAGCGTTAATGGCAAGGATGCCGGTTTTTGTAGAAATATCTTTAATTTCGGAGAGCATCTGCTCAACTTCTTCCGTTCTGTCTTTTAATATTTCAAACGCCGCCGCCGCGTTTTGCGCATTTGTAGAAGCGTCTTCAATTTCGTTTACGCGGTTATGAATATCGTTTTGCATCTGTTCTCTATTGGACAAAATCTCCGCAATCATTTCGTCGATGCGTCCCGTATTGGAAGCCGTCGATAAACTCTTTTTTTGAAGCTGTGAAAAAGCCGCAAAAATCATATTGAATTGTTCCTGCAGCTGTTTCATCGAATTATTGATGATTGCAAAAGAATCCGTCGTAATAAAATCCAAAACAAAACTTTTATGATACCGTACGACTATTTTATCTATGACGTCGGAAAAATTATTAACAATCTCTTCTTTTTCACTCATTGATTTTCTCCGGTATTAAAACAGTCTTTCAATATAATCAATACCGCATTGCAAATTTGAAAGCCAATCGAGAAATTTGTTTACGTTTTCGCCCCGGTATATTGCACCATGCTGCGGGGCTATCATATCCGGATTTAAGCGGCGGATTGATTCCGTCCAGCGTTTTACGATTTTATTCGCCGCCATATAGCGGGTATGAAACCCTTCGATGAGCGGAATATGTTTGCTGAAATCCTCAACAAAGTCGGTTTCATTCGTTTCATCAAAAACCGCAGCGCCGATATCGCCGCTGAATAAAATTCGAGAACGCTCGTCGTATAAACCGAACTGACCGGGTGAGTGCATAAAGTGAGACGGAACGCATTGCATTTTCGAACCCGACGGAAGCGGAATCGCCATTCCCTTATCGGGAATCGGTGTTATACGGGAAATATCGACGATTCCGAAATGGGGCATAAAGCGCACCCATAGCGATGAAATATACACTTTTGCAGCAGTGATGCCGAGCCATAAAGCGATACCCGAAGACACATCCGGGTCTTGGTGTGAAAAAAAGAT
>CAUUAT010000096.1:0-7527 GCA_963543195.1 uncultured Treponema sp. | reverse complement strand
GAACGTATATGCATAAAAAATCATTGATTTCCGTGCACCGTACATTTTCATACTTGATAAGAATTTATTTTTCTGTTATACTGCCCAACAACACTATTTTTAAGGAGAACCGATCTTATGGAAGTTCAATTGCAAGAGCTTGTAACTAAAATAAAAAGGGACGGTGTTGCCGCCGCTGAGGAGCAGGCAGCGGCCGTTATAAAGGCCGCCGAAGAAAAGGCGAAAAATATTATAGCCGATGCGGAAAACGAGGCACAAATCGCCGTAAAAAAAGCGGAAGCCGAAGCGGAACGGTTCCGGAAGGCGGCGGAATCTTCCATTGAGCAAGCCGGCAGAAATACCCTTATCGCTTTTAGACAGGGCGTTTTGCATGAACTTGAAGCGCTTGTTAATATGGAAACCGCTCAATCATATAACGCCGAAGTCTTAAAAACTTTAATTCCCGAAACCGTAAAGCTTTGGATAAAAAATAATAATACCGACGACTTGTCGGTCATTCTTTCTCCGCAGGACTTAAAAAAACTTGAAAGCTCATTGCATTCGGCTCTAAAAGATGCGGTTTCCAACGGTCTTGAAATTAAAGCCGACGGTAAGATGTCGGGCGGTTTTAGAATCGGAACAAAAAACGGCGAAGCATATTACGATTTTTCTGCCGAGTCGGTCGCAGGTCTTTTTTCGTCATACTTAAGTCCGAAAACTTCCGAAATTTTAAAACAAGCGGCAAAGGAACTTTAAAAAGTGGCTTCTTACTATTACTTAATGGCTCAACTTCCTTCGCTTTACGGTTTTTCACAAGCGCCTCTCGGTTTTAAGACGTTTAAAGAACTCGCCGTGCGGTTTTTAACCGAAAAGGATGCCGCCGTATTGAATAAACTGTCGCTGGAACCGCCGCGTACCGAAGAAAAAACCGGTTCGGCGTTTTTAGATGCGTGGTACGATTTTGAACGCGCTTTGCGGCTCGCCTTAGAGCAAGCCCGCTCATCAAAGCTGAAGTGGGAAACCGCCATTTCGTATGAAGAGCGAATAATTATAAGCGGTGCATTTTCGGCAATGCAGCTCGCCCGCACTGCGGTTGCAATGCAAAACCCGCTGGAAGCCGAAAAGTTTTTAGACAGTGCCCGCTTTCAAGCCGCCGATACGATAAAAGGTTCGGATGCGTTTTCATCGGAAGCGGTGTTTTCTTATGCAGTTAAACTTCTTTTATGCGAACGGGCATCCAAATTTAATGCGGAACGCGGCAGGGAAGAATATTCCCGCGTCTATACGGAAATTCTTGCCGAAAAAAATGCCGAAAATTATGTTTAGTTTTTACTTCTGACACACATGCGGTATATGTAAAAATATACCGCACCTTCTTTTCGGTATGCTTGTAAAGTCTTTCGCTCTTAAAATATGGATTGTCTTTTTAACCTTTGCAGCCGGTTTTGTGAACGTCGCGGCGGTTCGAGTTTTTTCGTGTTCCGTCAGCCATCATACCGGAAACGTAACGCGTTTTGCCGTTTCAATTGCTGCCGGAGAATGCGGTGTTGCCGTCAAAACGCTTTCCATTGCGGCGGCTTTTTTTATAGGGGCTTTCGTTTCAGGTCTTATGTTTCATCAGCGAAAACTTGCGCTAAAAAAACGCTACGGTATTTTTTTACTGTTTTTCTCGCTGTGTTTTTTCGTCGTTTCACAGTTTAATATTCCGCAAGAAGCGGTTCTTGCCTTGCTCGCTTTCATTGCAGGAATGCAAAACGGTATGTTTATTTATTACGGCGACATACTCGTACGAACGACGCATCTTACCGGCTATCTTACGGACGCCGCTTTTGCACTCGGAATGGCAGTCAGAGGCGACAGATCAAAACTGCGGCTTGCCGTCTTTTACCTTATAAATATTTTTTGTTTTATAGCGGGCGGAATTGTTTCGGCTTTAATACATAAAACGGCAGCGTTGTCTGCTTGCGGCTGTATATACGGTGCTGCTGGCATATATTACTTTATTCTCCGGCATACGCAATAAACGGGAATCTCTAAAAACCTCAGTTTTTTAGAGATTCCTAAAAATAAAAATAATAAACTAGACATTTGAACGGCAATTCATTATAATACACAAATGAAAATAGAGGAAAAAAGTCAAAATATTTCACGGGAAGAAATCCTTGCAAAAATAATCAAAACGGAAACCTTTTTACACAGCATACAGGATGTTGATGTTCTTTTGGAACAAATTCTTGCAGAGGCACGAAGCGTTGTAAATGCCGACGCAGGCTCTATTTATGTTGCGTCAAAAAACAGGCTCGCCATTCAATATGCGCAAAACGACACACTCCAGCGGCGTCTTCCGCCGGGTCAAAAACTTCCCTATGGATATTTTGAATTTCCAATTGATAACTCGACAATTGCAGGCTGTTCCGCCGGCATGAAAAAATTGATAAACGTTCCCGACGTGTATCATATCGGCCCCGACAAACCGTATAAATTCGGAAAAGAAACGGATATGGCGACAGGCTATAAAACGGTTTCAAATTTAACGATTCCGCTGCTTACCATATCAGGTATGCTTTTAGGTGTTTTACAGGTTTTAAACGCACTCGATGAAAACGGAAAACCGCATGCATTTACAAGCGATGATGAAATTTATTTAACGCATTTCGCTTCAAATGCAAGCGTTGCACTTGAGCGGACTTTATTAACCCGTTCAATGATTATGAGAATGATTAAAATGGCCGAACTCCGCGACCCGCGCGAGACGGGAATGCACGTAAACCGCGTCGCAAATTATGCCGTAGAAATTTACGACCGCTGGGCATTTAATAATTCGGTACCGCAAAAAGAAAGAAACGATTTTCGGGACGCTTTAAAAATTGCGGCAATGCTGCATGACGTCGGTAAAATCGCTATTCCCGATGAAATTTTAAAAAAAAACGGACGGCTGACAGATGAAGAATTTGCCGTAATGCAAACGCATACGTGGATCGGCGCACGGCTTTTCAATAAAGATGAATCTAACTTGGATAGGTTTTCAAGTGAAATCGCTTTAAACCATCACGAAAATTGGGACGGATCGGGCTATCCCGGCTTCGTAAATCCGGAAACGGGGGAACCGCTTAAAATCAATGCCGAGACGGGTAAACCGCAAGGAAAAGCGGGCGAAGAAATTCCTTTAGGCGCAAGAATCGTTTCGCTTGCCGATGTTTACGACGCACTTTCGTCAAGAAGGTCATATAAAGACGCTTGGGAAGAAGAACAAATTCTGAATGAAATAAAAAGTATGTCGGGTATAAAATTCGATCCCGAAATTGTAAAAGCGTTTTTTGAAATACTGCCGTTTATTCATGCAATAAAAAAACGTTTTAGAGATTAACTAAAGGGCATTTTTTAAAAAGATCGATTAGTTTTTTAGATAAAGCTTTCAGGCTGAGCCGTTTTTATATAAAAAATCTTTTTAAATATTCCCGTCAAATGTCCGGTGTCGAATTCGGATGCTCCTGCAGACGATAAAAGTTTTGTAAAAAAGTTTTCATTTTCGGTTTTACCGCCCGCTTTAAACATTCCCATACGTGTAAGATAAGCGCATATTTCTTGCGAAGCATTTCTTATGCAATTCAAGTCGGCTTTTTTTCGGAACGGCGGCTTTACGAAATTATTGTTATTTTCTGCCGCATAAAGCAAATACGATATAATCAGCACCGCATGAGAAAGGTTATATGAACCGAAGTTATCGTCCGCCGGAATATTTACAAAAAATGTACATACGCTGATTTCTTCATCGGTTAAACCGGTGCGTTCATTCCCGAAAACAATGCCGAGCCGTCCGCCGTAGAATTTTTCCCTCTGTGCACACAACTGCTCAGGCGTCATCCAAACGGCGCCGCGCTTTTGTCCGGAACGCCGGCTTGTTCCCGCCAACGCAGAGCAATCGCTGCCCGCTTTTTTAAGCCCCTCGATTGACGGCGGAAAAAAACGCGCATTTCGCCAGATATACCCGGCATGTAAAGCCAGTTTAAAAATATCCGCTTCGTTATAATCGGTTTTTTTGCCCACAATCCGAAGATCGGATAAACCGGTGTTCGCCATAGCTCTGCAAACCGCACCGATATTCATACTTGTTTCGGGTCGGCATAAAATTATCGTTTTTTCAAATACTGCCATACGCTACTCCGTTACATAATCGGGAACTCTTTTATTTTCCTAAAGTCTAAAAGTGTTTACGGCAATGATTCTAAAAAAGGCGAATACCTTGAAGCGGGCAGGATATTTTTGTATAATGCCGTTCATTACACTTACACTAAAGAAATAGGAGATTATATGGCAAAAAAAATCGTAATTGCTTTAGGCGGAAATGCATTGGGAAATAATTTGCAAGAACAGCGAGCCGCCGTCAAAATTACCGCAAAAGCGATAGCGGACTTAGTCCAAGAAGGACATTCCGTTGTCGTATCGCACGGAAACGGACCGCAAGTCGGGATGATTCATTTGGCAATGTCCGAATATCACAAAATCGACAAAAAAACGTCGGAACCGGAACTTGCGGTTTCGGTTGCAATGAGCCAAGGTTATATCGGTAATGATTTGGAAGCGGCATTGCGCGAAGAACTGTTAAACCGCGGTATCAATAAGCCCGTTGCAACGTTAATTACACAGGTAATAGTCGACTCCGAAGATCCTGCATTTTCAAAGCCGACGAAACCGATCGGGAGTTTTATGACAAAAGAAGAAGCCGATGTTTTAATTTCACGCGGAGAAAACGTGGTAGAAGATGCCGGACGCGGATACCGCAGAGTCGTTGCTTCGCCCAAACCTGCAGATATTGCAGAAATTGAAAGCGTTAGAGCACTCAGCGATGCGGGACAAATCGTTATTACATGCGGCGGCGGCGGAATACCCGTAGTAAAAGAGGGAAACTATTTACGCGGGGTTCCTGCGGTAATCGATAAAGATTTTGCAAGTGCAAAATTGGCTCAGCTTTTACATGCCGACTGCCTTATCATTTTAACGGCAGTAGAAAAAGTTGCAATTAATTTTAACAAGCCCGACCAAAAATGGCTTTCGGAAATTTCAATTGCCGATGCAAAAAAATATATTGCAGAAGGTCATTTTGCCCCCGGCTCAATGCTGCCCAAAGTGCAAGCTGCGATTCAATTTGCCGAATCGAATAAAAACGGTTATGCGCTCATTACTCTTTTGGAAAAAGCGAAAGATGCAATAAACGGGAAATCGGGAACAATAATTAAAGAGCATCTTTAAAAAACTTGGTTAGATTTTTGGAAGATGCTCGACGAGTTTTTCGTAAGTCCTATAGGACGGTCTTTATATATCAATGATTTATGAAAAACATCGCAAATTAAATCTAAGGGGAACCTCAAAAAACTGAAGTTTTTCGAGGTTCCCTAAAAATTAAAGAAACGCCGATACATACACAGGGCATTTTTATTCCGAAGAATACGAAGCAAATCCGACAAGGTTTTTAGAAAATGCCCTGTATTTAAATGACTTTTTAATATGACAAAAACACAATACGGATTTTTCGGTCCGCTTACTTTTTATAAAAAGGCATTCACACTCGCATTGCCGATAATGATTCAGCTTTTTATTCAGTCTCTCGTTTCGCTCATTGATAACTTTATGGTTGCCGGTTTGGGAGACTTGAAAATGAGCGGGGTCAACGTCTCAAATCAGATAATTTTCGTTTATATAACCGGTTTAAATATCATTTGCAGCGCAGGCGGCATTTTTATGTCGCAATACAACGGCACAAAAGATAAAATGGGAATGCAGCAAGCATACCGTTTTAAACAAATTATCTGCGGACTGTTTGCGGCGGTATTTTTGGTTATTTCCGTAATTTTTCCCGAAACGTTACTGGAACTTTTAGTAAAAGGGAATAATGCAAAAAATGCAATAGTCGCTGAAGGGAAAATATATGTAAGCGTTATTGTTTTTACATTTATACCGATGGCGCTTTCTTCAAGTATTTCCTCGTCGCTGCGGGAAACCGGAGACGTAAAAGCGCCTATGTATATTGCAATGATTTCGACACTGATAAACACGGTCGGCAACTATATTTTAATTTACGGAAATTGGGGCGCACCCCGCCTCGAGGTTGCGGGAGCCGCGTATGCGACGGTCATTGCGCGCTGTTCGGAACTGATTCTTTTTATTTTTTACGTAAAAAAAAGGAACTCGCTTTTTTACGTACGTATAAAACATATATTTGACATACGCATAGATTTGTTCTTGGAAATATTAAAGAAATCGGTTTTTATTTTTATCGCGGATATGTCATGGGTTATAAGCGAAACCGTCGCGACCGCTATTTATAACAGCAGAGGCGGTACCGAAGTTGTGTCGGGAATGTCGGCAGGCTGGACGATTGCAGAATTGTTTTTTTTGATTTTTCCCGCAGTCGGCACCTCAGTAGGTGTTATAGTCGGCGGAACGCTCGGCCGGAATTCTTTAAACGAAGCGAAACTGCAAGCGCAATGGATGAAAGCAGGCGCCGCCGTTACGGGAATCGGTGCAGGTCTTTGTGAAGTGGCATCTATCCTTTTAATTCCGATTGTTTTCGGAAAACTTACGCCCTCTTCGCAAATTGTAACAAGAAAACTATTGATTTTTGTTGCGTTGTATATGCCCGTCTGGACATATCAAAATGCGCAATATGCCGTCGCGCGTGCAGGCGGAGACGCATCAATGAGTGCGCGGATCGACACGGCGGTAAATATGCTTTTGTTTATGCCGTGTATGATTTTGCTGTATACGTTTACCGACTTGGATTCGCCTACAATATACGGTATTTCAAAATTGACCAGCATAATGAAGGCCGTTTTTGCAAATATCCAATTGAAAAAAGAGCGGTGGGTAAAAAATTTAACGCAAAACCGTAATTGATTTCCGTGTACTAAAAATCAAGCGACTACTCCCCCACCCCATCCTCAAGACTTACCCGACACGGGATGTACGGAACTGAAACACTTTTTGAAAATGATGGGCTGCATCGCAAGACGGCAAGAGACGAGGTAAGTACAAGGAGTGTAAAATACAAGCCGTACAAATAGCACGGCTTGTATATAACCTGAGTTTGCTCAAGCGCAAACCTTTTACTGCATGGAACCGGCGCCATACTGAGGCGGTTCCATAGTATGAGCACTTTTGAAAATAGGCGGAGCAGATGCTAGGAGCCTAGCCGAAATAAAGCGGAGACGTACTTGTTGTACGTTGAGCATTTATTTCGGCGTAGCGACAACGCAGATGCCCGCATATTTTCAAAAGCCTACACTTTAAACTTTCCAACCTCATTAGCCAGCGCTTCAATACTCTGCTTATTCTTCTGCGTAATTTCGTTCACTTCCTGCACGGCATTATTGATTTGCACCGCGCCGGAAGCCATCTCGTTCATGCTTTCAGTGATGACGCGGGTAAGGCCGTCGAGCTTTTGCATTTCTTCCGCAACTCCTTCACCGCCTTTCAGCATCTCCTCCGAACCTGCTTGTACTTCTACCGTTACCGTGTTAATACTTTTGATAGCAGTCAACACTTCCTTGC
>CAUUAT010000095.1:0-7534 GCA_963543195.1 uncultured Treponema sp. | reverse complement strand
TGGTGGGCGACACTTCAAGTACGGCCTTTTGCTACTATTGCCACAGTCCCGTAGTCTTATCCGACAGGCTTAAAGGGGATTTTAAGCCTGATAAGATTATTCCTTTTAAGCTTGATAAAAAGGAAGCCTTAAAGCATTTTGCATCTTGGGTAAAAGGCAAAAACTATGTACCGAACGACTTTACAAGTACCGGCACACAAGAAAAGATGACAGGAATTTATCTTCCTCATTGGCAGGCTGATGTTATAGCTGACGTTGACTATCATGCTACGGGACTTAAAATATCTACGTGGAAAAGCGGAAACACGGAATATACAAAAACCGACAAGTATAAGATTGACCGCACGGGAAAAATTGAGTTGGATAAGTTTCAAGAACTGGCTTTTACAAAGATAGACAAAACCCTCATCAATGCAATAAGTCCTTATGATTTAGAGAACCAAAAAGATTTTTCTCAAGGTTATCTTGCAGGTTTTTCTTCGGAACAATACGATATTAAAAAAGAAGATATAGAGCCTATAATAAAAGGCAGAGCAGAAGATTATGCTAAAGACCTTATTAAAGACTCTGCCGATTACAGCGGAGGTATTGAAGATGAAGAGGATAATACTTCCTACACCGTAAAAAATTATAATTACGTTTTGCTTCCATCATGGATACTCACTTATCTTTATAAGGGAAAAACCTATGTCTTTGCCGTAAATGGTCAAACCGGAAAAGCTACTGGCGAGCTTCCGGTAAATAAGTCTAAACTTGCCCTTGTATCCGGTATTATATCGGGAGTTCTTGCAGCTCTTTTACTATTGGGCGGGAGGTTTATATGGTAGCAAAAAAGATTATTTATGCATTGATATTTTTTATCTGCATAAGCTCTTATGCAGAGACTGAAAAAAAACTTTTGGTAGATGAAGCCGGTGTTTTACAGCCGGAAGTTTTTGCTAAAATAGAACAACGCCTTAAAACCGTTTCCCAAAGGAGCGGTTCCGATGCGGTTGTAGTGATTGTTTCGGATGCAGGAGAAAAAAGCCCTCAAGACTATGCCGATGATTATTTTGATTACAATGGTTATGGCCAAGGTTCCGAAAAAGAAGGAAGTCTTTTACTAATTGTAACAGGGGACGGAACTCCGGGAAGCAGATATGCCCATATTTCGACCCATGGGGAAAAAACAATAAAGACTATTACCGACAGTGTTATCGAAAAACTATTGGATTCGCTTATAGACGGAGGCTTAAAAGAAAATGATTATCTCAGCGGAATAGACTCTTATCTTAGTACTCTGGGCAGAAGATTTTATAACAGCCTTTCTCTTTTGGAAGTTGGAATGAGCTTAGGCCTTGCAATATTGGTTTTTCTTTTTAAATTTTTAGGAACACTTAAAAAATATAAAAACAAGGGAAACTTTGCTGCCGCACCGTTTTATGATGTAACTAAGAATAGTATTGCTTCATTCGCAACAGTCAATGACACCTTTCTTTCTACTAATACGGTATCGCATGTTATTCAAACAAGTAGTAGTAAAGAAAGCTCCGGAGGAAGCACTACTCACACATCTTCCTCAGGAGAAACACATGGAGGAGGAGGCAGGAGTTTTTAAGTTTTAGGGTGCCCTACGAAATATCGGAACAGTGAAAAAGTAAAGAACCGGCTTTTACCGGAAGTTTAACGATTCGGTTAAACTTAACGTGATGCAATGCGATCCCTTACATATTTTTCGAAAATTGTGTATACTGTTTCGCTATGGGAAAAACATTTGTTTTTGTAAACCAAAAAGGAGGCGTGGGGAAAACCACGTCCGTTATCAATTTGGGCGCATATATAGCGGCTGAGGGAAAAAAAACTCTTTTAGTAGACTTTGATCCGCAGGGAAATATGTCTTCCGGCGTAGGCTTACAAAAAAAACGGCCGACTATCTATGATGCGCTTGCCCAAAAAGCTGAAATAAAAGCCGCCGTTTATTCCGCGTCGGTACCGAACCTTTTTGCAGTGCCCGCTTCTATCGACTTATCCGGAGCAACGGTTGAGCTCGTTGACGAGCAAAACAGAGAATTCTATTTAAGAAATCTGCTCTCCGAAATAAAAGGCGACTACGATTACATACTCATCGACTGCCCGCCGTCTTTAGGGATTTTAACGCTTAACGGACTTGCCGCTGCAGATGAGGTATATATCCCGCTTCAATGCGAATATTTTGCATTGGAAGGTTTAACGCTTTTATTGCAAACCGTACAGCGCGTGCAAAAAAATATAAATCCCGGTTTAAAAATCGGCGGTATTTTTTTTACGATGTACGATTCAAGAACCAACTTGGCACAAGAAGTCGTGCAGCAAGTTTCAAGTTATTTTAAAGATAAAGTTTTTTCCACTATTATTCCACGCAACGTCAGACTCTCCGAAGCGCCGTCTCACGGTGTTCCCATTCGCAATTATGATGCAAAATGTTCAGGCGGACGAAGTTATGAAAAATTAGCAAAAGAGGTTATAGCCGATGCCTAAAAAAAATGCTTTGGGAAAAGGTTTAGATGCTCTTTTAAAAGAAAATTTTTCTTCCGAACAAAATGCGGCATTGAATCCCGAAAACTCGATACTGAACATAAATCCCGCTTTGCTTAAAGCAAACCCGCACCAACCGCGTAAAACCATTGATGACGAAACAATTGACGAGCTTGCCGCCTCAATAAAAGAGCATGGAATTATTCAGCCTATCGTTGCAGAAAAAGCGGATGCGAACGGAGAGAATTATTTTATCATTTCGGGAGAACGGAGAACCCGTGCCGCCGTTAAGTTAGGTTTAAAAACCGTTCCCGTTATTTTGCGCTCGTTTGATGAAAACAAAAAACTTGAAATTGCCTTAATTGAAAATATTCAGCGTGAAGATTTAAACGCATTGGAAGAAGCGCTTGCCTATCAAGAAATTATGAATCTTTCCAACATCAATCATGAAGAGCTTGCAAAACGCGTCGGCAAAAGCCGTTCGGCAGTCACGAACAGCCTGCGGATTTTAAAACTGCCGGAAGAAATGCGGGAAGCTTTGCGCGCAAATAAAATATCGGCAGGACACGCACGGTCGCTTTTATCGGTTGTAAATCCTGCAGACCAACAAGTTTTATTCGGTAGAATAATTGAATCGAACTTATCGGTACGCGAAACGGAAGCAATGGCTGCCGATTTAAATGCGGGACTGGGCAGAATTGCAAAAAAAGAAAAAAAAGTCAAAAATGAAAGTGAACAAAATTATGAGCTGCGCGATATTGAGCAGCAATTTATAAATTCGCTCGGAACAAAAGTTCAAATAAAAGGAAATTTAAAAAAAGGCGTCGTGGAAATTTCTTATTTTTCAAAAGACGATTTGGATTCGCTTTATCAAAAAATAAAATAATTTAAACAGAGGTTTATTATGAAAAAAGGATATGTGCAAGTGTATACCGGCGACGGTAAGGGAAAAACGACGGCCGCTTTCGGCTTGGCATTGCGTGCCGTGTGTGCAGGCTACAAAGTCTATATCGGGCAGTTTTTAAAGGGAATGAATTACAGTGAATTAAAGGCTCCTGAGTATTTACCGAATCTTGTCATTGAACAATACGGAGAAGCACATTTTGTTCATAACGACCCGAGCGAAAAAGATATTGCACGGGCGAACGAAGGACTGGATAAAATCGAAAAAATAATTATGTCCGGCGAATACGACGTGGTCATTATGGAAGAAGTAAATGTCGCGCTGTTATACGGTCTTTTTGATATCGAACGTATTTTGTACATCATTAAAAACAAGCCTGAAAGTGTCGAACTTATTTTAACCGGACGTTACGCAAATAAAAAAATCATTGAAGCAGCAGACCTTGTTACGGAAATGAAAATGATTAAGCATTATTTTAACGAAGGTGTACAAGCACGGCGCGGAATAGAATCGTAAATTATTTTAACGACGGCGGTTCCATGCTTGGCGAATTTGCTTTTGTGCAAATGTTTTTATCAAGCGAAAAAACTTTTTTATGGTTTCTTTCAACTTGAGCGTTCAGTCAATGAACACGGCTTACTTTGTGAGCGGAACGTATTACCGCCTGCGAAGAAGCTTGCTGAAGTTTTTTAATTTTTTAAGTAGGCTAATACCGTCGCGAGGATAGCGGCTGCACCCTTATAAAGAAGTGCTTCGTCAATATCGAATTTATCCGTGTGATGCGGATATACCATTCCATCAGGACGGACAACCGGGTTTGACAGCATAAAGAATGTTCCCGGCACTTTTTGTAAAAAATATGCCATATCCTCGCCGCCCATCGTCGGCACCGTAATTTCTTCAACACTGTCTTCACCTAACAGTTCCTTTGTATTTGTTACAAAAAATTTGGTAAACTCCCTATCATTTGTCAAAACGGGGTACTTAAAATCGTATACGGTTTCACATTCCGCCCGATGCGCTTTTGCAATACCTTCGGCAATTTCTTTAACCCGCTGCGCAATAAAACTGCGAACCGTTTCGGATGTAGTGCGTACGGTACCTTCCAAAAATACCTCATCGGGAATAATATTTTGCGATGTTCCTGCATGTATTTGGCAAACCGATATAAGCGCATTCGATGTAGGTGCAATTTCGCGGCTGATAATTTTTTGCAAAGCGGAAACTATTTCGCAAGCAGCCGGAATAGGATCGGCGGAAAGATGCGGTAAGGCAGCGTGCGCACCTTTTCCCCGTATGTATAATGCAAACCGGTCCATCGAAGCGAACATTGTGCCGTATGAAACACCGATTTTACCTTTGGCAAGAGCGGGAAACAGACAGCCTGCATGAAGCCCGATGACAGCGCTTACCGCAGGATTTTTTAAAGCTCCTTCTTCAATCATCGGCAAGGCACCGCCGGGATATTCTTCACCGGGTTGAAACAACACTTTTACACTCCCTTTGAACGAGTCCCGAATCTTTTTTAAAACTGCACAGAGACCTAAGGCAATTGCCGTATGTCCGTCGTGTCCGCACGCGTGCATACAGCCTTCGTGTTCGGAAGCAAAACTGAGTCCCGTATTTTCTTTTATGGGAAGTCCATCCATATCGGCACGCACGGCAATGCATTTACCCGGTGCATATCCGTCTATGCGCGCCGCTACCGCATTTCCGTTTACCGTTATATCATACGGTATTTTAAGAGAATCAAGGACGCCGCATACATAGCGGACGGTTTTCGGTAAACAGAGTTGCAACTCGGGTATTCTATGTAAATCACGCCGCATTTGTATGATGTGCATTTCTTCGGCTTTTACCGCCTTTAAAATGTTTTCCATAAATCCTATCACTTTCGCGCAATCATCACCATCGTTCGCGCTTTTTCGTTATACGGCGAAAAATCGAAGTCGCCGTAAACTTCAACCGAAGAAAAGCCGCTTGACAGCAGCAAGTTTTTTAATTCCGCTGCCGAATAAAGACGCTGCGTATACGTATGGTCGGCTTTTCTGCCTTGTTCGTCATACAATATCCAGCGTGATTGCAGGCCTTCCCATGCTCCTTCGACCGAATATTCGGTTAAAACGGTAAACCCTCCGCGTTCAAACCATTCGCCTTCGGTAAAATCTCTGACGGCAATTTCCTTTCCCGTTATTTCAAGAATGAACCAACCGTTCGGCTTTAACGATTGCGCAATATTTTTTAAGATTTGCATATCTTCTTCGACGGTGTTGCAATAACCGAAGCTCGTATAAATACTTATCGCCGCATCGAAAAATTCCGTACGGACAAACTTACGTAAATCGCCTTGAATAAGTTCAATATCAACCCCTTCATCCTGTGCCGATTCCATTGCAGCATTTAAAAACGGACGGATTAAATCAATGCCTGTAACTTTTGCTTTCCGGACAGCGAGTTCTACGGCAATTCTGCCCGGACCGCAGCCTGCATCCAAAATTGAAATGCCGGCGTCGTACGCGGGAACTCCTATTATTTTTAAAATGCCTTCGGCAACTACCGGAGCCTCCGCCCACCGCTGCGTATCGAACATAACGGGTGCGTACTCCGCCCAAAACGTTTCATTTTCAAACCAATCGGACAGTTTTTCCATTATCGCGCAACGACCTCGCTTTTCAGTTTATTTAAAGCGGTTTTTCCGCATACGGCTTCGACAAGAGCGAAGGAAAATTCTTCCGCTGCTCCCGCCGAACACGCCGTTATAATGTTTCCGTCTTTAACCACCCGTTCGCCTGCAAGGGGTGGCGGTGTCAAGTTTTCTCCCATTCCCGGATAGCATGTAAATTTTTTCCCGTCCAATAACTTCCATGCTCCCAAGGCAAGAGCCGGAGCCGCACAAATTGCGCCTACGATGCCGCCCGCCTCAAGCGTCTTTACCGCAAACTCTTTTACTTTCTCATTAGCGGCAAGCGTGCGGCTGTTCGGTAAACCGCCGGGCAATACCGCCACAAAAGAATCCGCAACCATTGCGGCCGCTTCGTCCAATACAATGTCGCACGTAACCGTCAGTTTGTGTGCCGATGTTACCGTTTTACCCGTAACGCCAACCGTTATAAGTTCGACTCCTGCCCTGCGTAAATAATCAATCGGCGTAACGGCCTCCACCTCTTCAAAACCGTTCGCCAAAAACAAAAAAGCTTTTTTCATAGTTTCCTCCCGCTATTGTATATGCATTATAACAGAAAACGCCGATTAAATATGCATTCCGCTTTAATCGCATTTTACCGGCTTCTGGATATTATTTATCCGTTGTATTATAATCATAGCATGAAACAGGTTTTATTGATAGATGTAGCTCCTACTTTGAAAAACTATATTGCAAAAAAATTACACGAAGCCGAAGTTTTAGTGTTGCATACCGACGATGTTGTAACGGCATTTGAGTTTATGAAAAAGAGTTCCGCCGAACTTGCCGTCATAGATTATACATTCAGTAGAGATGCGCTTTTTAATTTTCTCGATACGAAGCAACGTGATCCGGAAATTGCGGATATGCCTGCCATCGTGCTTGCCTCAACCGTCGGAAAGCATGACAGTGCACTTCTTGCATCTTACGGTGTAAAAAAGATTATTGAAAAACCGGTGCATGTCGATGAGCTCCTTTCTGCAATCGGTCTTATGCTGGGCGTCAGTTTTCAAGTTGATAGAACGCCGTGTATTTTGGAAACGCGAGTAAATGAAGATATAATTTTTATAGAAATCGCACAGGGTTTAAACCGCGATAAATTGGAACTTTTACAATTTAGAATAATCGAATTGATTGAATTGTATAAGCTGCCCGACCCGAAGGTCCTTATTATAATGACCGATTTAAATTTAACGTATACGGATGTTCCGAACTTAGAGTATTTAATTGATAGAGTTCTTGCGGTAAAATCGATCGATCCTGCAAATATTAAATTCTTAACGCTTAATAAAGTCGTTACCGAATTTTTTAACGGACATCCGGAGTATAAAGAAATTTCCGCAGTGACGTCTCTGTCCGAAGCGCTTTCTTCGTTTGCCGATAAAAGCATTGCGGCGGCAAACGAAACTGCGCAGGAACTGCTTCAGCCTACCCCTGCACCCACTGAACGGCCG
>CAUUAT010000094.1:0-7774 GCA_963543195.1 uncultured Treponema sp. | reverse complement strand
TGTTTGAAAATTGATTTCCCTGTTTGTAAGGTTTTATTAGAGGGTTCACTATTGTTTGTAAAGCAAAATCGGCGTCTAACAAAGGCTCGTTATTTCAGCGACCGTAGTTAAATATGTGATTTTTACGTGATGCAATGCGGGGAGTTGATTTTAAATAAATTTTACAGTATAATGTGCAAAATCAAAGTATTAAAAAAACAGATTGGAGAATGAAATGCCTACAAAGCAAAAGGAAAAAACAGCTTCCGACGGTAAGATAAAATTTCCGATAGGGGCAAAATTAGTCACCATTATTTCAATACTAGTCGTCTTATCCGCCGGTATTATTACAGCGCTGGTTACGTGGTTCGGAATGCAGGATGTACAACTCACTGCAGAAGAAAATAACCGCACCGTAAACGTTCAAGCAGCTGCGGCAGTCGAAAAGGAGCTTTCATCTGTCAGAGCAAACGCTTTTTTACTTTTGGATATACTAAACACGGCAGAAAGTTCCGGCACGTTTACCCGCCTTGCATCCGATTTTTATTTTGAAAGGAATCCTTCCGTCGCGGCAGTGCTTGTTACCGACGCCCGCAGAACCGGCGGCATTGAGCGCAAACTCTTAAATACGACATTCTTTTTATCAAATGAACTGGAAAGCTCGTTGGTCGACGGCTTTTTAAAAAACAACGAAAGCGCTTCCGCTGCAGCACAGAGCGGCTCAATGCAAATTTTAAACGCATCTCCCGACTTTAAAATACCGATGCTCGCCTTGTTTTACCCGTATCGGGAAAAGGGTTTGGAACAAGGCTTGGCGATTTTCTTTTCGGCGGAAAAACTATCCGACAGTTTCGGGGCAGGGACGCTTCAAACAACCTATCTTGTAAACCATTCGGGAGATGTACTGGTTCATCCCGATTTTGAAATCGTAAAACATGGAGCAAATATCAGCGGGTTTTATCTGTTTGCAAAAATGCGCGAAAACGGAGATTCAAACCGGCAAATGCTTTTTGCCGATGATATGGGCAAAAAATATTTCGGTTCCTATACGCATCTCAATTTAGGCGACATTGCCGTTCTTACGACGGCGGAAGCGGAACAAGTTTTGGAACCAGTAAGAAAAACAACTCTTCGAAACATTTACTTGGGCATAACGGTTTTAGCGTTATCCGTCATTTTCGTATGGTTCTTTTCAAAATCAATCAGCACGCCGGTAAAACTTTTAGCGGATGCGGCGGGAAAAATCGAAAAAGGCGAATATGAAATAGATTTAACCCCGAAAACAAAAGACGAACTCGGGTTTTTAACGATGAGTTTCGTGCAGATGGGCAAAGGTTTAGCCGAACGCGAACGTTTAAAAGATTCTTTCGGCAGATTTATCAATAAAGAGATTGCCGAACTCGCAATGCAGGGAAAATTGACGCTGGGCGGCGAAACGAAAAACGCTACGATATTCTTTTCCGATATCCGTTCTTTTACGGCAATGAGCGAAAAACTCCAGCCGTCCGAAGTCGTCGAATTTTTAAACGAATATATGACGGCAATGGTCGAATGTGTAAACAATACGCACGGTGTTGTAGACAAATTTATAGGAGATGCTATTATGGCGGTCTGGGGTGCGCCGACGACTGCGGGAAGCCCTAAAGAGGACGCACTAAACTGCATAAGAGCCGCTTTACAGATGCGTGCGGCTCTTATCATATTTAACCGCGGACGGGGCGGCGACAAAAAACCGATTATCCGCATAGGCTGCGGTATTAATTCGGGACCAGTCGTTGCGGGGCAAATCGGTTCTATCAAACGAATGGAATATACGGTCATAGGCGATGCGGTAAACCTTGCTTCCCGTACGGAAGCTTTGAACAAGCCTATGGGAACCGATATTCTCATTACCGAATATACATACGAGCTAGTGAAAGACGAAGTTTTAGTTGAAGAAATGCCGTCCGTTACGGTTAAGGGGAAAGAAAAACCCTTACGTATGTTTGCGGTCGTCAATATGCCGAAAGAAAAAGGCATACCGGGCGCAGGCGAAAAAGGACCGAAGTCGTTGAGTCAAATAAGACAAGTTTTAGGTATTCCGGTACCGGATTTTGCAAAGGTGGACATCAATGCAGACGAAAAAAAATACAAAATCAAAGGCTAATACATCAAACCTGCTACAAGATACGGCGGTTGTTCTCCTTTCCCTTTTGATGGCTGCTGTAGGTATATTCCTTTTTATAAAGAATTTAACGGAAACGGTTGTGCGTGACGATAAAAAACAAGTCGCGACCGTTACTTTTAAACGTAAAACGGTTCAACGTAAATTTTTGGATAGAGCGGTTTGGGACAGACCCGTGCAGAATTCTCCCGTATACAACGGAGACACAATCCGCACGGCAGCATTAGGCGAGGCTAAGCTTAACTTCGGCAGCAACAACGTCGTAGATATCGGTTCGGACACGATGATTCAGGTTTTCGTCAAAGACAACGACGAAGCGGAAATCGGTCTGGCAGAAGGAGCGGTATCGGTGCGGACTTCAAGCGCAAAAATGAAAGTAAACTCAAATAACGCTTCCGTAACAATAGAGGAAAATTCAATCCTACATGCCGACAAAGCCGATAACGAAAGTCTCAGGCTTATCGTAGAAAACGGCGAAGCGTCCGTTGCCGACTTAAGCGCCGAACAAAACGCCTCGTTCCCGCAAAGCGAACAAAAATTGCAAAAAGATTCGATATTTCAAAAAGGCAGTGAAGCGGCAATAACGATGATAAGCCCCGCTGCAAACGTAAAAATCTTAAACCAAAATACGAGCAAAGGTAGTGTGCCGGTACTGTTTAAATGGCACAGCTCCGTCCCTCAACACCAAGAGCTTATTTTGGAAACCGCCTCTTCAAGCGATTTTTCCCAAAATAAGCAAACATTTTCGGTAACGGGTTTGAATGAAATACATCTCGAGCAAAAATCGGGCAGCGTTTATTGGCGTTTATACCCGCCATCGCAAACCGAAGTAGAATCCGTTTATGCGGTAGGGAAGCTGACTGTTTTACCCGCCCCTCCGCCGACTCTTTTACTTCCTGCAAAAGAAGCAGCATATTTTTACAAAAACGTTCCGCCTTCAATCCGTTTTTTATGGCGAGGAAACGAAATCGCTTCATCCTATTTATTGGAAGTTGCGGATAATCCCGCAATGACAAACCCGAAATTTAAAAAATCCGTTACTATGGAATCCTTAAGCGTGCCGGACTTAACGGCGGGTAATTGGTATTGGCGGGTAACGCCTCATTATTTAACGGGAGTCGAAAATGAGCCTACAGCATCGGAGACTTTTTCATTTAAAATTGAAGAAAGAAATATTTTACCTGAACCGGAAGCTCTTTATCCGCAAAGTATTGCGGATACGGCAAATTCGAAAAGTTTAACATTTTCGTGGAAACCGATTGCAGAAGCGAAAAAATACAGACTTATTGTTTCGGGAAACGAAAATATGGCAAACCCGCTCGTCGACACAATGATAACAGGCAACTTTTTGGAGCTCAAAGATGCTGCGCAGCTTTTCCCCAACGGAACATACTATTGGGCGGTTGCAGGCATAGATGAAAGCGGGACCGTTTTAACGGAAAGCTCGCCAAAGAGTTTTAAAACGCTTGATACGGAAATAATTATGCGCTCGGTTTTTCCGCCTGATGGATACACCATTGCGGATACGCTTTGCAGCGATACCCGCTTTACGTGGAAAACGAATTTGCCCGGCGAACAGCACTTTCAAGTTTCTGCTTCACGAGATTTTTCAAATGTAACGGTCGATATAATGACGGCTAATTCAGGCGCCGACGGCATTAACCTGGAGCAAGGCGAATGGTATTGGCGGGTTATTACTTCCATAGACGGTTCCGAAATAAAAACCGAAACCAAAAAAGTTATAATTGCGCCGCCTTTGGATAAACCGAAGCTTTCAGGCATAAACGCAGGTGGCAGAATTATTATTGTTCCGGATGAACCGAACACGTTTAAGTGGAGCGAAGTATCCGGTGCCGATTACTATCAAATACGGATAAAAAAGCCGAATTCGGACGATGCTATTTACGAAAATTTGTTTATAAGCAAAACCGAAGTTGAACTTAATCTTAAAGATATTGCAGACGGATTTTATACGATAAGTGTTCAGGGATTCGCCTCCCCGACGCTGAATTCAAGCCGCAGATACGGTCTCGCGGAAGACAGCACCGTAATGTTACGCCATTTACATCCGGTAGAGCTTCTTTCGCCTGCCGACAATTCAAGAATAGACGGTATGAGTGCTCTGTTGCAGCCGGGCGTTTTAAGGTGGTCATCAGCCGAAAAACCGGTAAATTCGAATATTCAACTTATCAAAAAAGGCAATAAAAATCCCGTTTTATCGGAGGGAAATCCGGGTTTTACCGTGCAGCTACCGGCGCTTGAAGCGGGAGAGTATACATGGCGTGTTACGGCGCTTACCGTTGAAGGTTTGGATATTTCTTCAAAGAAAGATTTTAAATTTTCGGTTCTCCCCGTTCCGCCGCTGCCTGCAGTGAAGTTTTCTGCTCCTCAAGAAAATGCGGTTTTAAATGCACCCTTTTTTAAAACGAACCGGACGATAAATTTCAGTTGGGAACCGGTTAAAGACGCAACCGAATACGCGGTCGCAATCTATAATGCGCGGGACAAAAAACAGCCGGCATATCAAACAACGGTAAACGAAAACACCGGTGAAGAAATTGTGCTTACTTTCAAAGAACTTTCGCTTTTGTCCCGCGGCGCGTTTTATATTGAAGTTAAAGCTATGCGTAGAATGAAAGACGGCAAGTTGTTCCAAGACGGTATCGTTTCACGGCTCAAATTTGAAATAGATTTACCGAAAAACACCAAAATTGAAACGGATGAAGCGGGAGTTTTGTATGGAAAGTAAAAATTTAATAAAAGCCGCCGTTTTTTTTCTGTTTTTCTTGCCTTTCGGCTTAATTGCAGAAAACGGGCAAACAGCCAATGCTGCGAAGCCGGAACTTAAGAAAAATTATTTTATAAAAGAAAACGAAGACGGTCTTATGCTGATTCAGCGACTCTCATGGGAAAACATAGAAGACATTTTGGCATATGACGTCAACCTTGAACAAAAAGATAAAACCGGCAAATGGCAAAATATCGACAAAAAACGCGTCAAAGAAAATTATCTGGACGTATCTTTGCCGCCCGGAAATTACCGCTATAAAGTAACAGTCATTAACTTGCTGGAACAGCCGGACGTTCAAAGCGAATACCAGTATTTTGACATACGGATAGCGTATCAACCGGAAGTTTCTTCCGTTTCTCCACGAACCATTCATTTTGATGATATTTATGATGAATTCGTAACCGTTTCAGGTAAAAATTTTTACGGCGAAACGGTATTCTCCTTGTCAAAAAGCTCAGGTGCTGCCGTCCGCGGAGAAGTTGCGGAGTTGGATGACTCGGGTACAAAAGCGAAAATAAAATTCAATATGAATAAAATACAGCCCGGTGAATATGATTTTACCGTAACCGATATAAGCGGTCTTTCGGATAAAAGTAAAAAAATGACGTTCAAATTTCAAAAGCCGGTTGATTTTTATATTTCGGCAGGCTATGCTTTTAGCGGTTTTATACAAAACAGTACGTTTAAAGAATATTTTAATGCAAATTTTGCGGCGTTAGGCGGCGTTATCAGATTAACAACGGTTCCTATTAAAAGAGCGTACGGAACTTTCGGTATAAATCTTACGGGTTCGGGCATGTACCTTAAACATAAAGAAGAAATCTACACGCTGACAGCCGGTTATATTTTAACGCAGCTCAATGCAGTCTATTTACTGCCTATCATCCGTCATACATTGAATTTCGATTTACACATAGGCGGAGGTGCCGCCTTCCTTGTAAACCCGCAATTTGTTTTCACGGGGATAAACGCGACAAGCGAAAAGGCATGGTTTTGGGGCTTAACGGTCAACGGCGGAACGGCATTGCAAGTATATCTTGTTAAAAAATTATATCTTGAAATAAATCTTGACCATATCATTGCTTTTAAAAAAGGCTTCCCGCTTTATACGATTCAACCGTCGCTTTCACTCGGTTGGGAATTTTAAAGGAATCTTTAATTGAAATATAACAGACACCGTAAAGACCGTTTTGCCGTACAGACTTTACGGAAGTTTATTTTAAGCGGCTGGAAACCGCAGCGTTTAAAAACATCGAAATGGAAAATAGCTTTTACCTCATTTTGCTGCCTTATTTTAAGTGCGGTTTTAATCAATTACATTATGATACGCTTTTCAAAAAACTATATAGCGGAACCCGGCGATGAGCGTATAAAAAATGCCGACTGCATTTTGGTTTTAGGCGCACTCGTATGGGAAAACGGTAAGCCGAGCCACATTTTGGAAGATAGAATTTTAACCGGCATTGAACTGTACCGCACAGGTGTTTCTTCCGCTCTTCTGATGAGCGGGGATCACGGCAAAAAAACGTATGACGAAGTGAACGCAATGAAAAAATATGCAATTGCAAAAGGCGTTCCGAGAAAATGCGTTTTTACCGACCACGCAGGATTTTCAACGTATGACAGTTGTTATAGGGCGCGCGATATTTTTTGCGCACAAAAAATAGTAATTGTAACGCAGCAGTACCACTTATATCGTGCGATATATCTTGCGCGCAGTTTGGGTTTGGAAGCGTACGGAGTTGCAAGCGATAGGAGGATTATTTACGGAGAAAAAAAGCGGCTTTTTAGGGAATTTTTTGCGCGAGTAAAAGCATGCGGTTCCGTGTTTTTTAAGCCGCACCCCGCGTACTTAGGCGAAAAAATTCCGATAACAACATCGACCGGAGACATGACTGACGATTAAAAATAGCATTATCCGCAGGGAAGGCAAAAGATGCCGATCAAATGCGATTTCCGCTTTTGCCGGCATCTTTTAATATTACTTTTCGCTTAACAGCATTGTTTTAGCATCGAATCGCGAATCGGTTTGGACATTTGTGTTGCCGTGCTCTTTTAGCGCCTTAATCCTAACATAATCGCCTATATGTTCAAGATACAGCATAATATCAAAATCATCAACATAGCGTTTTAAACTTTCATCAATAGCACAGGTTTGAACATCGGCAGCGGCAGTATACCAAACCTCCACCCCGGCGTCTTTTGCGAAATTTTTCATTTCTTTCATTGCATCGGGAAGCGCTTTTGCAAAAACAAAGTCGTCAATCATTACGACGCTGGGCTTTGAGCCGCCTTCCGATAAAGCCCGAATGGTTTTTATAATCTGCGCCGATCTTACCGTATCCTGATTAAAATTAAGAATGATTCGCTTTGAAATCACTTGCGATTTTACGTCTTTTGCATTATCGAGACTTTTCTTTTTTGCAAGTTCGTCGAACATATCGCTGTACCACGTAATTGCGTAATCCACGTGCTGGCTGAACGAAATATGAACAACGGGTAAATCCTGCAAGAGTTTATCCAGCCCCAGTTGAACCAGAATAGAGGTTTTACCGACACCTTTTTTCGATGTAACAACCCCGACCTCGCCTGCTTTTAAGCCGCCGCCCAAAGAAGCTTCAAGCTTCCGCATCGGGCTCTTTTCGACTAAATCATTCCTCGTCATCTTTATCCTCCCTATTTTTTTTCGGCAAGACGTTTTGCCTCGTATTCTTTAATCAACTGTTCCGATACACTCGAAGGAGCCTTTCCGTATTTAGCGAATTCCATAGAATATTCCGCCTTGCCCTGCGTGGAAGAGCGCAAAATCGTCGAAAAGCCGAACATTTCGCTTAAAGGGA
>CAUUAT010000093.1:0-7847 GCA_963543195.1 uncultured Treponema sp. | reverse complement strand
CAGGAACTTTTCCGCAAAGCGATTATCGCGTTGAGCTGAAAAAGGAACCTCTAAAATTCGACAAGGTTTTTTACAAGAGGTCCAAAAAACTGCTCAATGGGCGGAATTACAAAGAAGATAAAGCAAAAAGTCGAAAAAAGGGCACGGTTTGTGCCGTCCCTTGCGAATTTTAAAAAAAAATAAAAAAAGGTTTGACAAATTTTGATATTTGTGTTTTAATATGCCCGGCTTGAATGCTTTTAATTTGTTCCAATTAAAACAGGAGGGAATGAGAATGAAAAAATGTATTAAATTTTTTTCATGTATGCTTGCAGCGGCTTTGGTATTTGCTGCATGTAACGGCGGCGGCTCCGCTTCGAGCGAAAAAAGCCCTGTAAAACCGGGTGCTTACGCCGACAAAGTTATCTACTCGGTACGAACCGATGAAACCGTTGCTTTAAAAGACGTTATTGAAGGGAAAGCCGACGTTTATTTTACACAGGTTCCTTCAAAACTGTTGGCCGGTTTAAGCGACGCCGACAGGGATAAAATCGATGTTTACCCCGTACCGTCCGGTTATTGGTCGCTTTTCTTTAATCCGATACCTAATAAAGCTCCGTATACGGTAAAAAACGAAGCCGGCGAAGACTATTTTAACCCGCTCGCTATTCGGGAAGTCCGCTATGCGTTTAACTGGCTTATTAACCGAAAAAAATTGGTCGATGAGCTCCTTTTAGGGAACGGACGGCCGATGTTTACCCCATGTACGCCCAGAGCTCCCGGAACGTATGCGTATAACTTGGAAGCTACCAAACAGGGAATAACGGATGTGGATGATGAGCAAAAAGCGCTTTCTATGATAGAAGACGCTATGAATAAAGCTGCCGGCTTACCGGAAAACAGGGGAAAATTGGTAAAAGAAAACGGAAAATGGATGTATAACGGTAAGCCTGTCTCGGTAAAGTCTATAATGCGCGTAGATGACCCGCAAGGCAGACTCCCCGCAGCCCGCTATATTCACGAACAATTTGAAAAATCGGGCATTACCGTTGAAGGCTTGGAGCGTGACAGAAGAACCGCCGGCGGTATCGTGTACGGAACCGACCCCGCAAAGCTTGAATGGACGATGTACCTTGAAGGCTGGGGTTCAGGCGGCTTTTATAAAACGCAAGAACTTCCCCTTTGCCAAATGTACGCTCCGTTTTACGGCTATATGCCCGGCGGCGCAGAAGCCGAAATGTGGAATTATAAAAACGAAGCTATTGACGCGTACGGCAAAAAAGCTATGTACGGTCAGTACTTAACTGCCGATGAATTTTTCTCTGAAACTTTAAAAATGTGCTCTTTGGGTATACAGGATGCCATCCGCGTCTATGTCGTTTCCGAAGACAGTTTGTTTGTCGCCAATAAAGCACGGCTTAACTCACGACTCTTTTACGGCATTGCAGACGGCTTTAACCGATGGACAATCAGAGGTGCAGATGTTAAGGCGGACACCGACGGGCAATACAAGGATATGAGAATTTTGCGCGTATTGCTGTATTCCGCACAAGGCTCTCTGTTTATGGATCAGTGGGATCCTATCGGCTCGCAGGGCTTCAGCAGCACGTATTCCACGGCTTTTATGTCTGCTCTTAGCGATGGTTCGACGTTCGACCATCCTGCAACGGGACGCGATGAATATTGGATGTCTACTTTTGACGTTGACGGTGCAAAATATGCACCTAAGCTCGTTGCGACCGGCAGAAAAACGGAAGAAGGTGATGACGAGTACGAAATGAGCGGTACCATACCCGTTCCCGCAGAGGCCGTACAGTACGACACCGCATCGAAAAAATGGGTTCCCGCAGACGCGAACGAGTCCGTCGTTTCGGCGGTTACCGGCAAACTGGTAGACGGCTATTATTGGCATAACGGCGAACCCGTCGATATGTACGATGTGCGCTATGCTATAGCGTTTTTAAGAGACTGGTGTATTAAAGACGGTGAAGGCGACCTCTATTTCGACTCGCCGTTAAGCGATACACTGCTGCCCGACCTTAAAACGACAAAAGGTATGGTATTTAATGCAGACGGATCGATTACTACGTACAAAAATTATTATCATGCTCCTGACTTGCGCTATACTGCCGCAACCGTAGGCGGTGTCAGTCCGAAAGCGGCAAATCCCGGACGAACAACGGTAGTACCGTGGGATGTGTATGAAGCGATGGCTGAAATTGCGGTTAACGGTTCGAAGAGCGGCACCGTGTTTAACTTTGCGAAAGACGGCGGCGAACGAGGCTCTGAGATGGATGCGATTAACGGTACATGCGTGGCCGATATTAAAGCGAAACTTGAAGACTTCGTAAACGAAAAACATATCCCCGTGTATCTGCAAGGCTTTATAACTGAAGACTATGCGTTAAAAAGATACAAGGCTTCGATAGACTTCATCGAAAAATACGGTCATGCGTATATTTCGACCGGTCCGTACATGATCGAGAAACTTGATCCCGTTTCCAATGCAATGGTGTTAGCTCGTGTGGAAAAATATCCCTACATGAGCGATCATTTCCTGAAAATGTTCAGGACCGAGTTAAGCGTTATCGATCGTGTAAAACCGCCCGCTTCGCCTTCGTCGGATAAGGATGCCGTTTTTGAAATCAGCGTTTCAAAATATGTATTCCCCGAATCGGATACCGTTCCGCTTGAAAAAGGCAAGGTTGAAGGTCGGTTCCAACTTCCGTCGGGTGAAAAGGCTTATCCCGCAACCGATTTGGGCGGCGGCAAGTATACGGTTACCGTTCCCGCTTCGGATTTAGCAGGTCTTGAGAAGGGTGTGGATTACGTTATGGTTATCTTAAGTGCTGTAAACGATGAATCTCCCGCTTCCGAGTCCGTGAAACTGACACTCTTAAACTAAAATTGGGGCGTTAAAATAGTGATAAACGCCTTGAAGTTCTACTTTAAGGATTTCAAGGCGTTTTTTTTAAAACTTTTGTGTTTTATTTAGGAAAAAGCAAAGATCTGAAACTTTGTTTTTTTTTAAACGGCGTCTTTTATCGGAAAGATGCCGTTTGCGCCTCTTGCAGGTTATATTCGATAAAACTTGGTTTTTTCATAGGAGAAATCTGTTATGTATAAGTGGTATGCGCTTAAACGTATTTTACGCGGGCTCATTATATATTCCATTCTTATCTTTCTGTTTTCTTTTTTGTTTAACGAAATAAACGAAAAAGTGCAGCGCAGTCAGATTATGGAAGAGGTGCGTGCCGAAGCACGCGGCCTTAAAAATATGAATGCCGAACAAATAATGAATTGGAAAAAGGAGCGGGAAAAAGCTCTTATCAGTCAATATAAACTTGACCGACCTCTTTTTGAACGTGTGTTAAACAATGCAGTAAGAATTTTAACGTTCAGATACGGAAAATCTACGATAATTAAATCGTATTCCGGCTCTCAAAGCGTTATAAAAATAGTCGGAGAAGCCATTCCGAGAACAATTTTACTTTTTACGACGGCTTTTATAATTGAAATGCTTATAGGCTTGGCTTTAGGCTTAAAAAAAGCGCAGAATCCGGGTAAACGGTTCGATAAAAATACGAGCCTGATTACGCTTATTCTATACGGGCTGCCGACATGGTGGCTTGCGATGCTGCTTATTTTCTTTTTCGTGTATATAATTCCAATCTTCCCGTCCGGTGGACTTAATTCGGTGCCGGTTCCGACCGGATTCGCTTTTGTTTTGGATAGACTTTGGCATATGGCACTGCCTTTGTTTACATTGATAATTTTAGGTTTTTGGAGTACGGGCTATATTATCCGGAATTTGGTTCTGGGAACATTACAAGAAGATTTTATAATGAGTGCGCGGGCGCGCGGTATCCCCGAAAAAAGCGTTTTGTACGGGCATACGCTGCGGACGTCGGCGCCGCCTTTAGTAACGATGCTCCTTTTGTCGTTTTTGGTTTCAATGTCGGGACAGATTATTTTTGAAGGTATTTTTTCATGGCCCGGTTTGGGAAACCTCTATTGGATAGCTGTGCAGCAAAACGATATTCCCGTTTTGATGGGTGATTTGGCAATCAGCGTCGGTCTTTATCAAGCGGCTCTCGTCTTTTTGGATTTGATTTACGGTTTCCTTGATCCGCGTATAAAGGTTGGAGGCAAAGCATAATGAATGATTTTTTTGAAAGATTTAAGGACTTTTGGAGCGACTTTAAGAAAGAAAGAATCGGCTTAGTCGCCATAGTCCTTTTAGGACTACTTATATTGGTTATCATATTGGAACCGCTTCTTTTGCCGTTTAAAGACGTAAACAATAATTGGCACAATATTTCGTACTGGGAAGATAATCCGGCATCCGCTCCGCCGGTGTGGTCGGAAGTTTTTAAAAGTAAAAAATCGGCTCGAACGGAAAACGTAACCGAACCCACCGTTACGGAAGAAAATTCTCCTCATTTGGGGAAGGTTAAAGTTTATTCTTTCACGTATAATTATAAATACGATAAAAGTCCCGTAAACGTTGTGTTACGGGCAGAACTTACGGGAGATGCCGTTATTTCGGCTTCGGTTATACGTCCCGACGGAAATACTGTGGAATTGGGATCGTTTCAAAAAACCGCTATGAACGGGTTTAGCTACCGGTTTGCCGTTTTAACCGATGCAAAATCGGCTTTACAGGAATTCGCTTCGGACTACGGAGCTTCCGCCACTTCGGGTAATGCGACGGCTCCTCAATTGCTGTTTGCGGAAGGTTCCAAAACGATGTACCGCGATAAAAAGCCGTTAAAGGGCGAATACGTTTTTAAATTGTCCGTGCCGATGCACATTGCGGATAATTCCGCAAATAAAATCGAAAATCCCCGTCTTATCGTACAGGGAGCGGTTTCCGGTGTTATGGGGACTGATATAAATAAGCGCGACCTTTTTTCGGGGATAATAGCCGGTTTAAAATGGGCGCTGCTTATCGGGCTTGTTACGAGCGTTGTTTCGGTTTTGGTCGGCGTTTTGTACGGCATTATCAGCGCATATTTAGGCGGAATGGCGGACAACGTGATGATGTTTGTTTTTGAAATATTTATATCCGTCCCGATGATCCCTGTTTTACTTGTTGTTTCGGCTATTTTTAAGCCGAGTATTTGGATGATGATTGCCGCCTTCGTTGTCTTCGGATGGACGGGGTCGGTAAAAACCGTGCGCTCTATGGCACTTCAAATCAAGGAAGAAACCTATATTGAAGCGGCGCGAGCTTTGGGCGCGAGTAAACGCAGAGTTATTTTTAAACATATGGCACCGCTTTTGTTGCCGTACTCGTTTGCGATTATGGCAAGCTCGGTTCCCGGCACGATTATAGCCGAGTCCTCTCTGTCTCTTTTGGGCTTAGGCGACCCGACTATTGTTACGTGGGGGCAAATTCTGCACGATGCGCAGGCTTCCGGAGCGACCTTAAACGGTTTGTGGTGGTGGATTATCCCGCCGGGACTTCTTATCGCTCTGATGGGTATGATATTCGCCTTTTTGGGTTTTGCGATGGATAAAATTTTGCATCCCAAATTAAAGACAAGGTAGGAGGTAAAAAAATGGAAAACAACCGAAAAATTCTTGAAGTAAAGAACCTGCGGCTTTATTATCACACCTCCGCCGGAATCGTAAAGGCGCTCGATGACGTCAGTTTCGACTTGCATGCAGGCGAAACGCTCGGTCTCGTCGGAGAATCAGGCTGCGGTAAAACAACGACGGGTATGGCGCTTCTTAAAATGCCGTCTCCGCCCGGCAGAATTGAAGAGAATTCTCAAATTATTATTAACGGACGCGACATCGTTCCTTTAAAAGATACGGAAATTCGTAAAAATGTGCGCTGGCAGGAAATTTCAATGGTTTTTCAAGGCGCGATGAACAGCCTGACGCCGGTTTATACGATCGGAAAGCTGATGCTTGAAACCTTGAAGGAACATAAGGCGATGGAAGAAGCGGAGGCGTACGCCCTTATGGAAGAATATTTAGGCTATGTGGGGCTTCCGCCTGAGGTGTTAAAACGCTATCCGCATGAGCTTTCAGGCGGAATGAAGCAGCGCGTGGTTATCGCCTGCGGCTTATTCTTAAAACCGAAACTCGTTATCCTCGATGAGCCGACGACGGCCTTGGACGTTATTGTACAGGCGCAGATTATAAACCTTTTAAAAGAACTAAAGCAAAAATTTAAGCTTTCGTTTATATTCATCACGCACGACCTGTCGCTTGAGGCCGAAATTTCCGACCGTATCTGCGTCATGTATGCGGGCAAAATTGCCGAACTCGGTACGAACGAGCAGATATACGGTGCCGAACCGCTGCATCCGTATACGCAAAAACTGCTGCAGGCGACGCCCCTTTTGCGCAAAAAGGTGGACGAACTTTCATATATTCCCGGAACGCCGCCTGACCTGATAGCGCCGCCTAAAGGCTGCCGTTTTAATCCGCGCTGCCATTGTACCATGGACAAGTGTTTTGAACTTGAACCGCCCTTATTGGAAATCGAACCGGGACATAAAGTAGCATGCTGGAGGTGCGTAAAATGAGCGATAACGAAAAGAAGATACAAGACGATTATGTGCTTGAGCTTAATAATATAAAAAAATATTTCGAACCGCACCTCAGCCTTGTGCAAAGTCTTTCGGGTGCCGAGGTAAGAAAAATAAAGGCCGTTGACGATGTAACGCTAAAGCTGCGGCGCGGCGAAATTTTCGGTCTTATAGGCGAATCCGGCTCAGGCAAAACCACTATCGGAAAGATTGCGATGAAGCTGCATACGCCGACGGACGGTACTATTTTGTACGACGGTGAGGACGTTACCAAAAGCGATAAGGTGCGTACCGAAAAATACCGCCGTCAAGTACAGATGATTTTTCAAGACCCGTACGCCTCAATGAACCCGCGTTTTAAAATCCGCGATGTTATGGAAGAGCCGCTAATCATCCATAAAATTAAGGGCACGCGCAAAGAAAACGACGAAAAAATTATTAAAGCGCTGCGTGAAGTAAAACTGAACCCGCCTGAAGAATTTATGGGAAGATACCCGCACATGCTTTCAGGCGGGCAGCGGCAGCGGGTTGCCACGGCGCGCACGCTTATCTTAAACCCGGAAATTATCGTTGCAGACGAGCCCGTTTCGATGATAGACCTTTCGACCCGTGCAGAAATTTTGCACATGATGCGCGATGTGCAGCGTGAACTGGGGCTGACCTACTTGTATATTACCCACGACCTTTCTACGGCACGCTACTTTACCGACCGCATTGCCGTTATGTATTTGGGGCGCATTATGGAAATGGGAGAAGCCGACGATGTTATCGATAATCCTATGCACCCGTACACGCAGGCCTTAATCGAAGCCGTTCCCGAACCTAAACCGGGAATGCTTGAGGTAATTAAAAAGCTGCCCATTTCAGGTGAAATCCCTTCGCCTGCAAATATTCCGCAAGGCTGCCGCTTTCATACGAGATGTCCCTATGCAGATGAATCCTGTTCGTCTATGGAAGAACCTTCTTTGACGGACATAGGCAATGGGCACTTTCATGCCTGCCGAAAAGCCGAAGAGATTAAGGGGAGGCAAAAATAAATTTAGGGTATCATTAAAAACTCGGTTAGTTTTTTTTAAAGATGCCCGTCGAATTTTTCATAAGTCTTTATATATCAATGACTTATGAAAAACATCGCAACTTAAAATAAAGGGAAACCTCAAAAAACTGAAGTTTTTAGAGGCTTCCTTTTATTTTTGTATTTATGAAAAAGATTGTATGGACTCGGCATTTGTATATGTTTTTTATAATGGGGGAGATGTACTGATGAGTAAATTTAAAACACATGAAAAATGGTTTATTTTTTTGAAGGCGGCGAATATTTTT
>CAUUAT010000092.1:0-7878 GCA_963543195.1 uncultured Treponema sp. | reverse complement strand
ATCGGTATTTCCAAGAAAGGTATTGAATATGATTCTCTTGACGGGAATCCCGTTTATGTGGTTTTTATGCTCTTATCAACGGCTGAAGACTATTCTTTGCATTTGAAAATTCTAAACCGGCTAAATATATTACTTTTGAATCCTAAATTTTTGGAAGAATTATTTAAGGAAACATCCGATGAAGGGGTTTATAATACAATCTGTAAATATGAAAATATGCTTCTTGGAGGTCTTTAAGGCAACAAAGTGGAAAAAGATATTTTCGGGCATCTTTTAGATATAGAAAATTCCGCTGCATCTCTTGTTTTTGATGCTCAAGTTGAAGCGGACAAAAGAATTGCCGCCGCAAAAGCCGAAGCCGAAAAAGAATATAAAACGGAATATGAAAAACTGATTGCCGGTTTTGAAGATAACCTTTTAAAGGAAAAAGCTGCCGTTGACAATAATTTAAAAGACGAATACAAGATGTTTGATGAACACCTTTCTTTATTGAAAAAAAATTATAAAAAATTCGATGGTTATCTTGACTCTTACTTTTTCGGAGAATAGAAAATGGATAAGTCTTCCGCTTCGGCTTATATTTATGCAAAGGCTTGCGGTATGTATTCCAAAGCTTTTGTCGGTAAAAAGGTACAAAAACTGTTTGAAGCGCAAAACATAAAAGAGCTATGGACACTGCTTTTTACCGAAAATATTCCCGTTGTTCCCGAAGGCGGTTTGGCGGATTTAATTGAACAAAAAATTTCCGAAAAACTTATTTCGGATATGCTGCGGCTTATTTCCGCATATGATAAGCCGGACAAACTTATTACGGCTCTTATTTCAAAATACGATTATTCCAATTTAAAAACGGCGTGGTCAAAAGCCGGACAAAAACAAAAAGATACTTCTTTTTTACTCAATATTTCTCCCTATTCGGTTTTCCGTTGGGAAAAATGGCCGGATATGCGGGGAATTGTGCACGGTACCGCTATGGAGCATATTAAAATCCCCGATTATAATGCGCCTATCGGTGATATTCTCAATTGGGACTCCGAATTGGACAGAATGTATTACCGGTCCGTGTGGGCGGGTTTTAAATCTCTTTCCAACAAAGATAAACAGTCGTGCCGAAAACTGGTCTTAAAAGAAATTATTATGCAAAATATCGTTTGGGTTTTGCGTTTACGTTCTTATTATGGGTATAAACCTGAAAATATCCGACCGCTTCTTGCAGGTGTTCAAAACCCCGAAACCGAAGCCGTTTTTTGCCGTCCCGTTTATTTTGCGCTTGAAAAACCGCTCGACGATTGGAACGAGTGGCAAAATTGGGAATACGCATGGATTTTAAATCCGCATGAAGACGGCATTCCGTGGACTGTGGATCCGCGTTGGGTTCAACTTGAATGCGATAAATATCTGTATAAACTTGCCGTAAAACAATTTCATACAAGTGCATTTACTGCAGGTACGGCTGTCGCTTTTTTTAAAATAAAGCGTTTGGAAGAATATATGATTCGTGCCGCCGTTGAAATACTGCGTGTGGGAGCGGACGATAAATTTAAAAAAGAATTTGTTTGGGGATAGTTTTATGTTTAAAACTAAAAAGATGAAGTTATTGGAACTGATTGTCCTTGCGGATGACGTAAATACGGTAATTGAATATTTAGGAAAAAATGCGAATTTCCAGCTTTACTTAAATGATGCAAACGGAAACGTAGATTCAGATGTCGGTGCTTATTCGAATTCGTATAAAGAAATGTTTGCACGGATTAAGGCAGCATATTCGTACCTTTCAATTGAAGAGCCCGAAAATGTCCGTATAGATGCGGTTTTTCCTTCTTCCGAAGATGTGAGCGCCGCCGAAGTTCTTTTTTCGGATATCGATTCGTTACAAAAAAAAGAGGCGGATTTACATGATAAATTAAAACAAATCACTGAAGCCTACAATGAGGCTGCGGCCTTTGCGAATTTAAAAGTCCCTTATAAAGAAATAGATAATTTAACGTTTTTAACACTGCGTATTGGAAAAATAAACCCTGAAGTCCTAGAAGAACTTCAATTTTCTATCGGGAATAGGGCGGTCGTTATTCCTTTGGGCGAAGATAAAACCCGTATTTTGGCGGCATCTTCAAAAAAAGGTCGATTCGCACTGGATTCCGAATTAAAAAAATTCGGTTTTTTGTCGCTTGATATTCCCAAAGACTTTAAAGGTGTTCCCGATGACGTTATTGCAGGGCTAAAACAAAAAACGGAAGATGCAAAGGACGATATAGAAAAAATAAAACTGGAAAAAGCGGAATATGCCGAAAAAAATAAAACACTTATTTTAAAATTGCTGCATAACTTTTCGCTCGGTGCGCAAGTGCTGCAAATACGCCATAGTTTGGAAGCTACGCAAACCGTATTTAGAATTATGGGCTGGATTTCGGCAAACGACGAACAAAAAATTATGAGCGATATTGATAACCTTACGGAAGGGCGTGCGGCTATCCGCCTTTATGCTCCGTCCGAAGTTCCGTCGGTAAAAAACGGAAAAGAGAAAGTCCCTGTCTTTTATAAGCATAATCAATTTGTAAGCAGTTTTGAAAGAATTATTTTCAGTTACGGTGCGCCTTTATACGGAACATTGGATCCGACACCGATTGTTGCAGTTTTTTTTACGCTTTTATTCGGTATAATGTTCGGAGACTTGGGGCAAGGAAGTGTTTTCCTTATTTTAGGATTGTTGATGCATTGGGGCACACCTAAAATTGTAAAGCGGTTTTCAAAATTCGCTTTCGTTTTTATAGCAATAGGAATTGCAAGTATGTTTATGGGTTTTTTAACCGGCGAATTTTTTACGAACGGACGCATTTTAATTCCTGTAAGCAGATTTGTTACGGGGCTTTTCGGTGCGCCGCACGATCATATTCTTCACTTAATGCCGGAAGGCGGATCGATAAGCAAATTGATTATGTTTTTTGCATTTACGCTTTCCGTCGGTTTTATAATAAATTCGGCGGGGCTTATTATAAATATAATCAATAATTTCCGTTTAAGAAGATTCGCAAAAGCGATTTTTTCGAAAACGGGTATTTCAGGGCTTTTCTTTTTTTGGTATGCGGTTTTTACGGCGCTTCGGATTGCTCTTTTTAAAATCGGGTTTATGTGGATCGATATTGTGTTTCTTATACTGCCGCTTTTATGTATTTTCTTTTCGGAGCCGCTTGAGCGGTTTATTAAAGGGCAAACTCCTGTTTTTGAAAACGGTTTTTTTGCGGCGGTTATCGAAGGTTTGGTCGAAATACTGGAAGTTCTTTCGACATACATTTCAAACTCGGTAAGTTTTTTGCGCGTCGGCGCATTCGCCCTCTCTCATGCTGTTTTAAGCTTTATCGTTTTTACGATGGTAGATTTTTGCGGCGGCTATCTTTCTTATGGAATAATTCCCGCGATTATCGGAAATTTGGTTATTATCCTGCTTGAAGGATTGATCGTATCCATTCAGATTATACGGCTTCAGTATTACGAATTCTTTTCAAAATTTTTTACGGATACCGGTAGAGAATTTGTTCCGTTACGGTTTCAATCGGGGCTTATTTATGGAAATTAGAAATTTGCGATCTTTTTTTTCGAAAAATAAAACGCGATATATAGTTTAAGCTGCCGCTTTATATATTGACCAAAAACCTGATTTAATCGATAATGGTGCATATTGGGTTTACCGTTTATGCATTAAACATAAACGGCTGAGGAGATTTTATGAAAAAAACAATTCCGGTATGTCCGCTTTTCAGGCGGCTTTTTTATATGATATCCGGTATAAGCTTTCCGACATTTTTAAACCGTTAAATTTATGAATATTTTAACCGATAAATTTAAAGAAGTTCTAATGTCGGTTTTGCCGATTGTGCTGCTGACCACTATTTTAAATTTTACTTTTGTACATATCGAATATCATATTTTTATCCGCTTTTTGCTCGGCAGTGTTTGCATTATAGCGGGGCTTGCTTTTTTCCTTTTCGGCATTGATATAAGCGTGGCGAAAATCGGAATACATATGGGCGGAGAAATTACAAAACGGAATAATCTTTTAATACTTATCATAGGGGGATTTGTTTTAGGTTTTTTAATTTCGATTGCAGAACCCGATTTGCAAATCTTTGCGGACCAAGTAAAAGACGCAACGCAGGGAGAAATCCCTTCGATGTTCCTTGTGCTGGTTGTTTCCGTCGGGGTTGCTCTTTTCGTTATGCTCGGTCTTTTACGGATAGTGTTTAATGTTTCGCAGAAATTTTCGTTTTTAATTTCGTACGGCATAATTTTTGTGTTTGCGCTTATATCGTCTGCAGAATTTATTTCCATATCATTCGACGCTTCGGGGACAACGACCGGCGCCATAACGGTTCCGTTTATTCTCGCGTTATCCATCGGTGTATCGCGGATGCGGAAAAATTCGACGGAGTCTGAGGAAAATTCGTTCGGCCTTGTCGGGCTGGCTTCAGCGGGAGCAATTCTTGCCGTTCTTGTATTAAGTGCCGTCAGCCGTTCCGCTCACGTTTCGGCGGAAGGGTTTGAATTCAACTTAGATATCAGCACAAAAGTATTTGAGCCTTTCGGCATTCTTTTTTTTCATACATTGCAGGAATGCTTTATGTCTCTCCTTCCGCTTGCACTGATTTTTTTTGCAGTAAATTTTTTCAGCATTAAACTTCGCCGAAAAGATGTAATGCAAATTGTAAGCGGTCTTATCATTACGTTGGTAGGATTGTTTCTTTTTATGTGGGGTGCAAAGTCCGGATTTTTGGATGTGGGTATTTTAATCGGAGATAAAATCGGCAGGCTCGGTTCCCGCCCGCTTATTTTATTTATCGGGGCGCTGATAGGCATCGTCTCCATTCTTGCGGAACCCGCCGTTTATGTTTTGACCGTTCAAATTGAAAACGTAACGAGCGGACACATAAGACGTAAAATCGTTTTAATTTTTTTATGCATAGGTGTAAGTTTGGCGGTACTGTTTTCTATGTTGCGGATTATTGAACCTGCTTTTCAGTTATGGCACATTCTTTTGCCCGGCTATATTGTTTCATTGGTGCTTTCATTTATTGTACCGGATTTGTTTGTGGGAATTGCCTTCGATGCGGGCGGAGTCGCATCAGGTCCAATGAGCGCGACTTTTGTTTTGTCGCTTGTCCAAGGATTGGCAAACGCAACGCCGGCGGCAAACGTATTGATTGACGGTTTCGGAATAATTGCCGCAATTGCGCTTGCTCCGATTATTTCGCTGCAAGTACTCGGTTTAATATTTAAAATAAAAAGTTCAGGGAGTGGAAAATGAACAGCTGTTCGCTTCTTATAATTTTAGTGCCGTTCGGTCATGCATCGAAAATCGTAAAATATGCAAAAGATAACGGAATGACGGGAGCAACGATTATGCTTGCTTTCGGCACGGTAAAGAATAAAATTCTCGATTTTTTAGGAATTCGGGAAATAAGAAAGGAATTGATTTTGACGGCAGGGAGAACGGAATTTTTAGAAAAACTTATGGAAAAGATTGAACATAAATTCGCCGTTACACGGAAAAATTTCGGTATTGCTTTTACTATTCCGTTACTGTTTACAAATCAAAAAAAAATAAACGACGGCGAAAAATCCGTTTTTAAACGTGAGGAGGTTACGGCAATGAAATCTGCGATATTTACGATAGTTAATAGGGGAAAGGCGGGGGAAGTGGTAGATGCGAGCGTACAAGCCGGGGCACGGGGGGGGACGATTATAAACGCGCGCGGTTCCGGTTTAAACCAAACGATGCGTATTTTCGATATGGAAATAGAGCCCGAAAAAGAAATTATTTTAACAATTGTTGATGATGAAAAACGTGACGGTATTGTTCAAGCAATTCGTGAAAAGTCCGATGTGGAAAAAGACGGTCACGGGATTCTTTTTGTTCTTCCGGTAAGTAAAAGCTATGGAATAAAATGACGAAAAAAGTACTGCTGTAGTAGCGCGGGGCACTTTTAACTGCAATTTATTGCCGTGTGTGCTTTTCACGCATGGATTAGTTATGCTTTAAGACTTACTTCATATAGGTCCGCAGATGCGGACTTATATGAAGTACCTATACTTACAGAACAGAGCCTTGAAGCTTTGGATATTCTTTTAATTGCAAAATTGCAAGGAATATACCGCTTAGCCTTTGGATAAGGATCTTATTCACGGATTATAGGCATACTCATGCAGCGAGGGCCACCTCTTCCTCTGGAAAGTTCTGCGCTTGCGATTTCTATCACTTTTATTCCTTTTTTTACCAACAGTTCATTTGTAATATCGTTGCGGTCATATACAATTACCGTACCGGGTTTTATGCACAGCGTATTCGAGCCGTCATTCCATTGTTCGCGTTCCGCTGCGATTTTATCGCCGCCGGCGCATTGAATTAAATCTACGGAGTCCGTACCGGTGTATGTTGCAAGAATGTTTTTTAATTCGTCTTGTAGCGGTTCGACACGGAGTTCTCCGGTGTGAGCACCGCGCGTAATTTTATGCACGGCTAAAGGTCCTAAGATGCCGGGATGAATCGTAAATTTGTCGTAATCGATTTGCGTAAAAACCGTATCCAAATGCATAAAAGCCCGTTTCGGCGGAATCTCAAATGCAAGAATGGTTTCGATGGGGGAATTTTCTTTAAAGAAAATATTATTTGCAAGCACTTCGATAGCAGGCGCCGACGTGCGCTGTGAAATTCCTATTGCCAAAACTTTTTCACTGATGTTAAGAATATCGCCGCCTTCAATGTTATCAGGGCTATAACGATCATAGAATTGTGGCACTTTTCCTGCATAATCTTTATGATAGTTAAAGATATATTCACCGTAAACGGTTTCTCTGCACCGCGTTTTATAACGCATTTTGTGTATCGTTACGCCGTTGCCGACACAAGCAAAGGGGTCGCGGGTAAAATACAAGCTGGGCATCGGATCTACCAATAAACCGTTTTTATCTATAACGCTTGCCGTTAAAGAAGCCGAATTTGTTATTCCCAACTCTTTTACTTTTACTCCCGCCATTGTTTTTAGAATAAGTTCTTTAGGGTCTTTTATGTCGTTAAAAAAGTCGAAAAGTGCATTTTTATAGAATTCGGACGTTACGCCTGTTTCCGAAATATATTGGCGCAAAAATCGTTCACGAATTTCAGGACTTTGTTCAATTACATCTTTAGCCAAGTCTTCAAGATAAACAACTTCTACACCGTTTTCTTTTAATTTGGAAGCAAATGCATCATGCTCCTTTTTCGCATTTTTTAAAAACGGAATATCATCAAATAAAAGCTGCTCAAGAGAATCCGGTGTAAGATTTAGCAATTCGTTGCCGGGCCTATGGAGCAATACTTTTTTTAGTTTTCCTATTTCACTGGTAACATTTATAGCATTCATACCGACTCCTTATTTTGTTTTTTTGATTGTACAAAATAAAATAAAAAATTGCAATATGAAGTTTACGTTCGTCTTTATCAACGGTTATTATGGGTACCTTAAAAGTAGAGGTTTCCGAGAGATTAAAAAGCTCTTTGCACGATATAGGTTAGAAGGGCGGACTTTAAGCAAGATGATGGCGCCATAAAAAAATTGGCCTTGTTTAAAACCGTTTACCGCTGTTCTTTTCTTTTATTTTGTGCTAAAATCGCTGAATGAAAAATATTTTATGCATTTTATTCTTTTGTCTTATTTTTACGTCTTGTAAATCCGCCCGTATACCGGTACCGCAAGGTTTTGCAGATTATGAATTTACTAAAAATATTTACATCGACAATAATGATACATTAACATTTCAAACGGATATTACTTTTCCGCTGCGCAAAGAAAATTATGACGATTCGGTTTTAACAAATAATTTTATACGGTTTAAAGGATATGCGAC
>CAUUAT010000091.1:0-8180 GCA_963543195.1 uncultured Treponema sp. | reverse complement strand
GTTTTATATTGGTAAGTTTAAACTCGTGCGGAATGTAGCAGTGCACGCACCGTTCATTACACTTGCTGGTTAATTCTATTTGAAAACTTGAAAGCTGAGGCTTCCCCTTAAAATGCCGTTCCAAATAATCTTGTGTACTTTCCTTAGCTCTTTGAATAATAGGAGTAAAATCTTTTTTGATTGTTTTAGGTTCCAGTGCCGAGTATGAAAAATGTTTATCGTTTAGGTCAAGCTCTTCGATAGTGCTGCCGCGTGTTAAAAAGCCGTCTTCAAAAAGTTCATCATAAAAAGTTCTTGCATCTTCTATAATGTCTTGGGGCCTTACATCAATAAAGGCTTTACATGCTTTTTGAACAAGTTCTTCCAGAGTTTGAGGTTTGCGGGAAAGAGCCGTCAAAAAAACGGTACCGCTCCCGTTTACAATTCGGTCTGAAAAGTTTCCCGTATTGGTAATATAGCCGGCTCCTTCATAGTCGCGGATAAAGGTGTCGAATTTTTGACGGTAATACATTGCTTTTTCTCCACACATAATCATTCTTCAATAGGTTTAAAAATAGCCGAAGCTTCAACAGGATATTGACCGGGGCTTAATAAAGTATTTTTAAAATCATCACCTGAAAATCGGTCAGTTAATACTGCATACTTAAGCATTACTATTAATGTAAATTTGTGAATATCGTGAAATTTTCTTTGAATTTCATAAAAGGTTTTGTAATTTTTTTGTGTATACAGTTCATCAATGTATTCATAAAAAGTTTTTTCAAATTCGAGTTGTATACCAAACATATCCTCAAATCCTTCAAACTCTTCGTGAAAAAAAGGATAGCAATCATTTTCGAGTGTATATGCAAGAGCGGGATCTTCTTTTTTTCCATTCTTGAAATTATTTAAAATATTTTCTTTTTTAAGTTCAAATAAATGTTTTTTATTGTCCATTTGTCTTCTCCGAAATGAAAATTAAAATTTAGGGCAAGATTAAGCCTTGCCCCAAAGGCTAGAACTTCTTGTTTAAAAGTACAAAAAAAACTTTTACCGGTGGAGTAACCGTACCGTAAAAAATTTACGGCACGGTGTAAGCCTGATGCTTACTCTGTTCTTTCGCATGTTCTGCAGTCGTACGAACATCCATTGTCTTTTTCAGGACATCCTGCTGCAAAAGAACCGCTGTTGCTGTTTTGTGCAACAACTTCAGGTTTTTCGTATTTCATATTTTTCACCTCCTTTCAATTTATATATTTTATCCGCATCAAGCCCCGTATACGGACCAGTGCAGACAATAAATTGCCTGATAAAATTTGCCGCAAAGACCAAATTATAAAAGAGAATGCAAATAATACTGCTTATCGAAGAATAAAATACGTCGCCCAAAATACAGGGTATGGTAAGGAAGAACCGGCAGGCGTTAAACAGTACACAACAGTTCTTACCTGCCTGTAAAATCGGCAAGCGTATATAAGAATACCAAGAATGTAAAAACTTATCTGTTAATGATAGTAAAAGAAATAAAAATTTTCGGGGGGGGGGGGGGTAGATACAGCTCCGCCATACCTGGGGTTAGTTTATTTTTAAAACCCGCACACAAAGAGAATGGTATAACTGCAGAAAAAACGCACATTGTCTTCATTTTCGTCAATTTAATATACATACAAAAAAGTGTCAATAGTCTTGCTTTTTAAACGCACTATGATGAATACAATTACTTCCATCGTTGTATTCTATGTGATTTTTCTTTTAGTTTCAAAAGGTGGAATGAAAATAGGAATAAATTTGGATTACGGTTCAACTATGCAAGGAATTATTGTAGCTTATTATTCATGGACTATGATTTTATCGGTATTTATATCTGTCGGATACATCTGCGAAGTTTGACATAAGAAAAACAGGCGCATCTTTGTCCGGGTAAAAAACGCAAAGACAAAACCGATTGAGCGGTTCTTCAGTTAATGCAGATTGAAATCGACCTTCTTCCAAACCGGCATCCAATCCTAAGCCCAAAGACCCCTTAAAAAGCCACACCAAAAATAGTTAAAATTGATTATGTTCGGGAAAGAGGTTTCGGATGTACATTCATTAACGTCCGTTATTTACAAAACAGTAAGCTGAACCACGGTATATACGTAATCAGCATAAGAATTATAAATTGAATTGCAAGGTACGGTAAAATATTTTTTATGATTTTTGTTACCGGTTTTTTAAAAGTGTAACTTGCAATAAATAAATTCATTCCGATAGGCGGCGTCAAAAATCCCAATGCGAGGTTTGTCAAAAATATTGCACCCGTATGAACCGGATGAAGACCGAAACTTTCCGCTACAGGAATTATTAAAGGTGAAACGACTAAAATTGCCGAATATAAATCCATTATGCAGCCGACCAGTAAGAGCAAAATATTCAATAAAAATAAAAACACATATTTTGACGATACATATTGCAATGCAAATTCGGAAAGCATATCGGGGATACCTGCAATGACGAGAAACAGCGCCAATGCCTTTGCCGTGCCGATAATAATAAGAATACCGCCCGCAACGGGAATGCTTTCCAAAATCACTTTCGCCGACTGCTTTATCGTAAAATCCTTTCTGATAAAAACTTCCAAAATAAATGCATACAATACCGAAAAAGCGGCGGTTTCAAAAAGCGAAAAAAATCCTGAAAAATATCCAACAGTGATTGCAACCGGCAACAACAGTTCCGGTATACCTGCTTTAAAACTTTTCCAAAGAGCCGGTCTTGAAAATACACTACGCGCTTTGTTTTTATCTTTTATAATTCCGATAACAATCATAGAAAAAGCGAGCAAAATGCCGGGTAAAACCGCACCCTTAAAAAGTTCAAAAATATCGACCGTCATAAAATTGGTTGCACCGTATACGATGACAGCCAAGCTCGGCGGCAATAAAATTCCAATTGATCCTGAAGAAGTTACAAGCGCTTCCGCATCATCTTCAGAATAGCCCGATCCGGTCAAAATTAAACTTAATATTCCGCCGAGCGCTAAAATCGTAACGCCCGAAGCGCCTGTAAATGTTGTAAAAAAAGTTGAGACCAGCACCGCAGCGATAACAACTCCGCCTCTTATTTGTCCGACTGAATTTTTTACGAATTCCAAAAGCCGTCTTCCCGCACTTCCGCCTGCTAAAAGATAGCCGGCAATCGTAAACAATGGAATTGCTGCAATTGAAGTATCCGTTAAAATATGGTACGTTTCCATCGGAATACTTTCCGTATAGCCGCCTGAGGTCATAAAAGAAAAATATGCAATACCCGCAAGCGCAATGTAAAGCGGCATTCCCAATAAAGCGGCGGCGGAAAAGATAAGTACAATCGGGGCGATTAAGACCGTAGATGCCGATTGAATAAAATTAAATACGGAATTAAGAATCCCGTACACTTCCAATGATGTTATATCCGTAAACCGACCGAAGACTAAATCGAGCAGCCCGATAAGGGAACCTGCACTGAGCGTAAAGCCTATTATAAGACCGGAAATGATCGCCGGAATGTTTTTATTTCGGATAATTTCAATTATAAGGACCGCAGCATACAAAACCGGCAAAGCGGAAAAAAATATTTTTACCGGAATATGAAAAACCGCATCGCTTTCCGCAATTTGTGCATAGTTGGGAAAAACCGAAAAAAACAAAGCCGTCAAGACGGCGATATGTAATACCGAAAGAATTTTCGTAATTACGGTTTTTGTTTTTTCGGTAAAAAAGGACGTTAATACTTCAATATTCAATTGCTTTTTACTGTCTGAAGTTATAATGCCCGCAAGACAGGCAAATACGAAAACAAGCTGAACAATGAGTCTTTCAGTTTCCAAGACCGCCGTTCCCGTACCCGCTGCAATATGAATGACAAACGGCAACACAAGCAATGCCGCCGTTATCGTTAAAATTAAAATATTTATTACTTTCCGCATATCATGATACTATCGTTATTTTCGATAAGGTTCAAGAAGTTCCAATATCTTTTTATAGATGTCGGCATTTATGATATGCGGGAGCGTTTTAAGAATCTTTTCAGTATCACCGCGGAATTCTTCCGTCCATGCTTTTTTTTGGGCATCGGACAAGTCAATCTTTTTTAAACCCGCTGCAAGCATTTTATCAAAGTATTCTTTATCCATTTTATCGAGCGCATCATTTAAATTTTTGCGCGTTTTTTCAAGGGCTGCAAGCATTTCATTTTTATATATGGCGGGAACAAGACGCCACGATTCTTCGGTTATGACAAAGCCCGCCATTACGGGGCAAAGCCGCGCATTTAAAATATACGAAATATCTTTATATAAACCCGCAACATAGGTTAATAAGTGGACTGCCGAAAATCCCCGCGCACCGCTTGAGCTTTTTAAATTTTGCAGCCATTTCGCAGGCGGTACCGTTTCTACGTTAAAGCCGCAGACTTTAAGAACATCCGCAAAATCTTTTGTATCGTTTGAACAAACAATTTTTATTTTTTTTAAATCACCGAGCGAAGCATACGAATCTTTTGTATAAAAAGAAAGCCAACCCGCATTCGACCACGTTAAAAGTTTACATCCCGATTTTTGAATTTCATCTTCAAAAAAACTGCCGTATTTTTCCAAAACAATGTCCAATTCTTTTTGATTTTGAATTAAAAAAGGAACTGCAAGTGTGAAAATTCGGGCATTGGGAGCAAGCTCATTTAAGCCTACGGTATTAAAAACCGCACCGTCGATTTGCGGCCGTTGACCGGGACGCGCCGACTTCATTTTTTGAAGGGTTGCTTTCTCACCGCCCAAAACGGTCATATCATAAAATTTAACGCTTACCAAACCGCCCGTAATTTTATTCCATTCTTGCGCCATTTTTTTTAATTCAATGTCCCACGGAGAACGCGCAGGTGCTACGGTTGCAATTTTCAGTTCGATTTTTTGTTGTGCGAAGATTGCGGTGCAGCAAAACAAAAAACATACTACGGCAAGTATTCTTTTTTTCATATTTTAATCTCCTAAAATAAAGTCGTGTTTGTGCTCTTTAAGCCATTGCGCATATTCTTGCGAAATCGTTATTTGCAATTTATTTTCAGGTTGTGCTTCGGGATTGACACGTAAGGCTTTTTCTATTGCTTCGTCAAAACCTTTACCGTCCTGATTGGGAATGCAAAACGATAAAGCATATGTTAAATAAACCGAAGGGCTGTTCCCGTTTGAAAGTGCAAGTGCATGCCGGTAGGCTTCTTTCGCTTTTTCCGTACCGCCGCCGAGTGATTCCGGTGCTCCGGCATAAAATTTGGTTAAAATATCCCACACGGCTCCTCCGGAATATTCGGGATCGAGGGCACACACTTTTTCCAGCATCGCAACGCCGCCGGGTACGGATTGGACGCTTACGGAGTCAAGCGGGTCAATTGCAAAAGCTGCAAGAATTCCCGCTCCTGCCCAATGTAAGGCTTCGGCGTCGTAGCGTTTACAATTTTCAAGTGCCGTTTTTATTTTTGCTTCATCGCTTGAGCGGATTGCATCGGCAAAGCCCGGATATGCCAAATCCAAAGCCGACAGTGCAGCTGTTGTGCCCCGCATATACATTTTTTTTGCCCGGAAAAATGCTGCATTTTTTTTATCGAATTCATTATCCGAAAGATAAACGGCGGGTGTTTCTACAAAAACGTTTGCATATATAATGTAGAGTTCTCCCGTCATCAAAGCGAGACCTCGGTGTTTGGGATCTTGAATGTGCATTGCCTCATATAACTTTAGAATTACAGGGAAAACTTCACCGACGAGCGCAATATCGTCTTCACCGGTCAAAGCCGTAATCGGGTCGGGCACATTCGGATCGGGTTTTATTTTTATTTTTTTTTCGGGAAGCGGTGCCATTGCATTTGCCGCGGACCTGTATGCCATTTGCTTTATGGAACATGACGACAGTATTACTGCAAAGGCTGCCGCCGCAATCACGAAGCTAACCGTTTTTTTTATTTTCATTTTTCCATTCCTCAATAAATTTCTCATAAGCCGCAATTGAGGCCGAAAGCGAAATCTCTTGCACTCGGCTTCGACCTTCGAGGTTATTCCCTTCGAGAATATACAAGGCGTTCAATGTGCCTTGCAAATCGGAAATTGAACAACTTTTGTCATGTAATTTTCGACGGGTCAACACACGGATTTCATCATCAAAAATCTCATTGAATTTCTCCAATTCCCAGTCGTTCGTTTCCGCCATAACACCGACTATAAAATATTTTCCGAGTTTTGGCAAGAGATTTATAAATATTCGCCTGTACTGCCGCCGTTAATCCGGTTACTTGCACTAATTCTTTCGAGGAGGATTACTCAGCCGTTTTAGTGGGCATCTTGCAAAAAACTGCCGGATTTTTAGAAGACGCCCTCCCGTTGAATAGGACTCCGACATTTTACGGGAAAAGTGCGGCTGAAGGCGCCTAAAAACCGATTTTCTGAACGCGGTTGTACAGGCACCTTGCTTTTTACACAAAATAATATAGAATGCGGACTCAATATAAAACGGTCAAACGAAAACTTCAGTTATCGATTTTCTCATAAAAAGCGTGCCCGGATACTTGACACAGCGAAGATATTTTCACACAAATACGTATTTTTCTCAATCTTTCACACAACAAGCGCACCGAAAGGAATCCATTCCCTTCGGCATGCTTTTTTATATCGGCATTAAATGGGATACGCGGTTGGTTTTCAACTCGCAATTCTCAAGAATTGCTCACAGCCGAAAAGATAACAAACCTTACTTATACCTTTTTTAAACTGGGCCCTTATGGGCAGAGCCCCTAAGCAGCGCGAGAAAAATTGATGCAATCTCTTGTCATAGGTTCAATCTATAATCGCAACAGACGGCTATCAATTCTTCATCATGAGTGATTACTAAAATGGTTTTTCCTTTTTTTACCGCCCTCTTCAATTCCTCCGCAATCAAGAGCATATTTTTTCCGTCCAACCCGCTGGTAGGTTCATCAAGAATCAATATGTCTTTCTCGGAAATTAAAGCACAAGCAACGGCAAGGCGCTGTTTCTGTCCTCCGGACAAGGATTGAGGATGAGCGTCCTTGTAATCATATAATCCCAGACGTTTCAAAATTTCTCGAATCTCTTCCGTCTTTTCCGCGTTGTGCTGCGTATTCAAAAGAAGTTCCTCGGAAACATTCCCCGTAAAAAGTTGTGTCCCCATATCGTTGGAACAGTAATAAATTCTTTTTGTCCGTTCGGAGCGTGTACACTTTTTTTCGCCGATATATAAGAAGCCCTGCTGAACACGAAGGAAACCGCTTATGGCAAGTGCAAGCGTTGTTTTTCCGATGCCGTTGTGTCCGGTTAAAGCCGTTATGCAACCTTTATTAAAGAAAACATGCAGATTATCCCATATCTGTTTTTGTTCTTTTCTGCATGATATTCCGCTTGCCTTGACTGCCACAGGAAGTTTCCTGTCAGGATCAGGAAGAACCCGAACATCGGATGTCGTTGTTCGACGCAATCCCAGCTCAGCTTTTTCCTCATCCCTCATTGCGCAAAATTCCACCGATGTGTATTCTTTTCTTATTTGACCGTCCGCCATGTATACATATCTGTCAGCAATATCACAAAGCCAGTCAAGACGATGTTCAGCAATAATCAGTGTGTATCCGTCAGATTTTAGTTCCAAAAGAGCCTGATGAAGATCTCTTATGCCTCCCAAATCCAAATTCGCCGTCGGTTCATCAAAGACAAGCACTGAAGGATGCAGAGCATAGACAGAGGCGATTGCCGTTCGCTGTTTTTCTCCTCCTGAGAAAACATCCAGCGGAGTATTTCTCAAATATTCCAATCTCATTTTACCAATGGCATCATCTGTTCTATGCAGGATTTCTTCTTTAGAAAAGCCGTAATTTTCGCACGCAAAAGCAACTTCTCCGGCAAGTTCCGAAGAAAAAAATTGGCTTCCCGGATCTTGAAATATGCTCCCAACTATCTTGCCGATTTCATAAAGCGGCATTTCTGAAATATCCTTATTCTTCACATATATCTTCCCGGATTTCACCCCTGAGTAATAATCGGGAGCAAGTCCGTTGATAAGGCGAGTAACGGTTGTTTTCCCACACCCTGATTCTCCGATGAACACAACGCACTCTCCGGCGTTGATGGATACATTTATATGATCTACTCCTCGCTCACTGTTCTCATATCGAAATGAAACATTTTT
>CAUUAT010000090.1:0-8192 GCA_963543195.1 uncultured Treponema sp. | reverse complement strand
GAGTCTCTTGATATTGCTGCAAAGAATAAAAAGAGTATCGACGGACTTGTACAAGAAGTAAGAAAATTCAAAACCGAAGAAACAGAGGCGTTATAGGGTTTTTATATATTTTTATAACATCTTGACAAAATTTGTAAAAAACTATAAACTTCGGTACACTTTGGAAGCAGATGGGGTCTGGTGGCTCCCGCGGTCTTCAAAACCGTAGGTTGCGTAATTTGCAATGGCAGGTTCGATTCCTGCCTCTTCCGTTATTTATGCGGAAATATTTAGCGGGCTCGAGGTTTGCACCGATTAATCGTGCTGCTCTGTATCGGGCTCCGTCAATTCCGCCGTTATTACTCGGTCGTTTCCCGATAAATCCTGTAATATCGACACGTTTTTAAAACCCGTTCGTTTAAAAATCCGTAAGGCGGCGCTTGCGTTATATTCGCCTATCTCCATAAAAACTTTTCCGTCCGCCGCCAATGCGGTAAAAGCATTTTCGACAAACGGTCGGATTAAATCCAAGCCGTCTTCCCCACCGTCCAAAGCGGAACGAGGTTCGCTCCGTCCGTCGGACAAAAGTCTGTCCGCCGTTTTAGACGGAACATAAGGCGGATTCGCAAGTATAATTCCGTATTTTTTATTTTGAAATAACGGAAACGGATTACGTAAATCGGTTTGAATAGTTTCAGTTTGCCGTTTTATAGCGTAAGGCAATAGCGTTTCTGCATTTTTTTTACAAACCGATAAAGCCTCGTATGAAATATCTGCAAGCAAAAGCGAAAAATTGTTTTCAATAAAATTGTGTGCTTGTAGACCACTATTTTGAAACTGTTTATTTACAAGTGTATAAAATTCAGCAGCAACGGAAATGCCGACACAGCCGGAACCGGCGCACATATCCAAAATAGAAAACATGTTTTGTTTAGGAGCTACCCTAACATTATTTAATCGAATTTTCAAAAAGGAGAGAGCCGCCTCAACGAGAAGTTCGGTATCTGGTTTAGGAATAAGTACGGATTGGTTTACGTAAAATGTTCTGCCGTAAAATTCTTTTGCGTTTGTTATATAAGCGACGGGAAGCCCCAAACATCTTTTTTGTACAAGACGATTAAATTCGGTCTTAAATTCCGAAAAATCGGCTTCGCCGTTTACCAATAACCACGAACGTTCTTTTTTTAAAAGAAAGGAAAGCAAAACGTCCGCATCAAGCGCAGCGGAATTTACGTCGTACGGATTTTTCTGTAATGCATCCGAGCGCAAAAATTCAGTACGCGCAAAAATACGGGCGTCTTTCAGCGTATACATTACTGCTTGTTGTAATCAAGATGATAATCGGCGGCTTGCATCATTTCTTCCCGTGCCGCGATGCAAAGTGCTTCAATAATTTCATCCAGAGCTCCTTGCATTACCGCGTCTAATTTGTAAAGCGTCAAATTTATGCGATGGTCGGTAACGCGGTTTTGCGGAAAATTATACGTGCGTATGCGTTCCGAGCGGTCGCCCGTCCCGACTTGGTTTTTTCTGTTTTTCGCGCGCTCTGCCTGTTTTTTGCTTTCTTCCATATCGTACAAGCGGCTCCGTAAAACACGCAGCGCCTTTGCTTTATTTTTTATTTGACTTTTTTCATCTTGACAAATTACGACTAAACCGGTCGGCAGGTGTGTAATGCGTACAGCAGAGTCGGTTGTATTTACACACTGTCCGCCCGGTCCTCCAGCTCGCATAACGTCGATGCGCAAATCGTCAGGTTTGATTTCAATTTCGGTTTCTTCCGCCTCGGGCAAAACCGCTACCGTTACGGCGCTGGTATGAATACGTCCCGATCCTTCGGTTTCGGGAACCCGCTGAACACGGTGAACGCCGGACTCGTAGCGGAGACTGCCGTATACGTATTTACCTGCAACGGAAAACGTAATTTCTTTATAACCGCCAAGCTCCGTTTCATTGAGAGAAATAATTTCATACTTCCAATTTTTCATTTCGGCATAATGCGTATACATTCGAAAAAGATCGGCGGCAAAAAGAGCTGCTTCTTCTCCTCCCGTTCCACCGCGTATTTCCATAATGATATTTTTTTCTTCAAGCGGGTCGGGTGGAATTAAAAGGAGCTTTAAATCGGCTTCGCTTTTTTCAAGAGCGAGCTCAAGGTTCCGCAATTCTTCACGTGCCATTTCTTTTAAGTCGGCATCGCTTTCTTCTTGAATAAGAATCTTTGAATCGGTTATTTGTTTTTCAATTGAAAGATAATTGTCATACTCGTCCATTAATTTTGAAAGATAAGAATGCTCGCGCATCGTTTCTTTATACTTTGCGGCGTTTTTAATAAGATTGGGATCTGCAACTTCCTTTTCTATTTCTTTTAATTTGTTACGTAAATTATCTAAACGTTCTTTCATGCAATTTCCTTACAGGAAGCGATTGTAGCACTTTATTTGTTTTTTTTCAATGAGTGAAATTAGAGAAGCCGCTGAATAAACGCTTTTCGTCGGGTTTTATTTAGGCGAAGACTTTACCTTCTTACTTTTTTTTCATCTTTGGTTTGGCAGCCGATACACTTTAGTGCATACGGTAAAGCCTTTAGTCTGTCTTCGGGAATCATCGAATTGCACCGGATGCATCTACCGTATTTTCCCGAACGTATTCTATCCAAGGCCGAATCTATTTTTTGAAGTTTTTTTACATTTGAATCTCCTATAAACTCAAGCATTGCTCTATCCGTGCTGTATGAAGCCAAATCCGCAAAATCTTTAGGAATGGAGTTTTCCAATGTATCTTCATATTCTTCATTATTTCTTTTTATTGAGGTAAGGATTTCCTCTCGCTCCGTCATTAAATACTCTTTCATTTCTTCAATAAACATTTTTTTCATTTACCGCTCCTAGTTGACAATTTTTTCAATAGATTTTAGAATTATACGGCTGAATTTAAAAAAAAGCAATAGTTTTTATTAAACTTTTCGGCTTTTTTTATTTTGGGGAGGTTATGTGGCTAAAGAAGAGGCAATTGAAGTCGAGGGAACGGTAAAAGAATCCTTGCCGAATACAATGTTTAGGGTAGAGCTGAAAAACGGACATATTATTTTAGCTCATTTATCGGGGAAAATGCGCAAGCATTATATTAAAATTGTTCCGGGTGATACCGTGAAGGTCGCTTTGTCGCCTTACGATTTAACCCGCGGCAGAATAGTCTTTAGGGAACGCTGATTAAAGCCTGAAAAGTATGGGACTATTACGAAAACGTCGGTTAAAGCGAAAAAAGCATTTAGCCCGACGTTTTTTTGCTTATTTAAATACGGAATTGTATGCAGATTTTATATCGCGGATTCCTTTTATAATCAACGGAAATGACAAAAAAAGTCCGAATATTCCGGTAAATTGCATCAATATGATTCCGAATACCGTCGAAATAATTCCTTGAGCGAAAGTACGGAACCCGTAATGTGTACCGGTTTTGTATTCCCGTCTTCTTTGCGAGGTTGCATGTTGTTCCATCCACTCTTTAAACCAATCGGCAGAAGTAAAAATATTTTCGTATTCATATTGTCCGCTTTCATCAAACTGCGAAGTACCGGAGCGGAATGTTGTTGAAGCGTTTGCAAAGTCGTAATCGCGGCGTTTTTTTTCATCCGATAAAACGGAATATGCTTCGTTTATTTTTTTAAAGCGCTCTTCCGCCGCCTTATCGTTCGGATTTTTATCGGGATGATACTTCATCGCGAGAATGCGGAATGCTTTTTTTATTTCTTCATTGTCAGCGTTTTTCGGAACATTCAGAATGTCGTAATATGTTTCCACTAGCCTATTACCGTCCCGTTAAAAGGTTTTCCGTTAAGAATATTTTCGAGGTTTTTTATATCTCTACCGGCGGCGCATATAACTTTTATTCCCGCTTTTTGCGCCCGCAAACTTGCGACGGGATCGAACGGCGTATTTTTACCCGGCATCCATTCAGTTCCTACGATTTTTATAAAATTGGTCCACGAAATGGAATCTATAGGCTTTGCGCAAGGGTCTGTGTGCGGGTCGCCGGTATACACTTTTGCAATATTTGAAAGGTTGATGACGGTTTTGCCCGAAAACCGTTCAGCTAAAAGAACCGCATCGTTATCCGTCGAAAAACCCGGTTTCCAACCGGCAGCAATTAAAACTTGTCCTTCAAAAGCGGTAACGGTGGTCGGATCATACACAACGGGATTGGGAGACAAGTCGGAAAAAACGGCTTTAACCAATTGTGCGTTTAAACGTGTCGCCGTAATGCCTATCCAATCGGCTTCATCGTTTAAGACGGGTTTTCCGCTTAAAGCTACCGTTTCACGGTACGCATTTTGATACGCCCGCGCAGGCCCGCCGCCGCCTATGACCATTATTAATTTTCGAGAAGAATCTTCTAAAAGCCAATTTCGTACGGCTTGTGCAAATTTATGTAAGAACTCGGCATCCGGTTTATCGGGAGCAACAATCGAACCGCCCACGGATAAAACTGTTATCATAGAAACCTCCGTACTATATAAGAAGCTGCCGGTTGTATATCTTTTTAAATTTTGATCGGCAGACTTTTTCAATATAATATATTTTTCCGCCTCATTCAAGTGCGCATTAGCGTCTACTAATATATCTTGTGTATACGGTGCCCATTTTATACATCAATCGCAACGGCGCAAATGGCGGAGTGACAGCATGGAAGCCGCGCCCCTATTCCTGTCGTCGTTTACGGGAAGCGATGTGGACTATGGAGATTAAAAATTGATTTCTAATTTTACCGGTCCACAAGAATCGGTTCATAAGAATTGTCGATTTTTATTTTTTATGGTATACTGCTCGGCACACCGATAAGGAATAAAGGTATGAACACGGAACTTTTAGCGCCGGCAGGAAATATGGAAGCTCTCGATGCGGCGGTCGCCGAAGGAGCCGACGCAGTATATTTAGGATTAAAAAGTTTTAATGCACGTATGCGCTCGTCTAATTTTACTTGGCCGCAATTTGAAGCGGCGGTTGAAACGCTGCACAAAAAAAACAAAAAGATTTATGTTACCGTAAATACGATTTTACTCGAAAATGAAACCGAAAAAATGTACCGCTTTTTACAGTACTTAAATTCAATATCTCCCGACGGTATTATCGTTCAGGATTTCGGTGTTGTGCATATGGCGCAAACATATTTTCCGAAATTAAAATTACATGCATCGACGCAAATGAACATCGCTTCCGCTAAAGCCGCAAACGCTTTAAGCCGTTCCGGTATTTCCCGCGTCGTATTGGCTCGCGAACTTTCGTTACAAGAAATCGAAGCAGTTAATGCGGAAACTTCGTGCGAACTTGAAGTTTTCGTGCACGGCGCGCTATGTGTTTGTCAATCGGGACTGTGTATGTTCTCCTCATACTTGGGCGGAAAATCTGCAAATCGAGGAATGTGTGCACAAGCATGCCGCCGCCGGTATACGGCGCATACTCCGTCGGGCGATAAAGCCGGTTATTATTTTTCGCCCTACGATTTACAGCTTATCGACTATGTTCCCGCTCTTGTGCAGGCAGGAGTTTCTTCGTTCAAAATCGAAGGGAGAATGAAAAGTGCCGAATATGTAGGTACGGTTGTTTCCGCATACCGTTATGTCTTGGACAATTGGGAAATAGATAAAAAAGCGGCAATTGAAACCGGGCGAAGAATCCTTGCGAACGATTTTGCCCGCAAAAAAACGTCGTTTTTATTTTTGGATTCAAAAGCCGAACATATTTTAAATCCGTCGCAGGCAGGCGGTACCGGAATCTTTTTAGGCGTGATAGAAAAAACAGCGCATTTTAAAATTGCCGAAGTTGAAGGAAAAACAAAAGAAGACGCTCCGAGAAAAGTTCATTACGTTTTACTAAAAGGCGGGAATTACAGTCCGTATTTCGGCGATTCGATTCGGCTGCACACAAAAGACGATACCGGAAGAGAAAGCTGGAAAATTCAAGATGTGAGAAAAGATGAAAACAAAACGTGGATACAAGTCCCGCGTAATTTCGGTTTAGGTGACAGTGTTTATCTTTTACAGACGAAAAATATGAGTAAACATTACCCGCACATTTTACCGAAAAATTTAGCGGCATACCGGCGCCGGCCGCTCGATGAAAAATTACCCCGCATAACGCTTTTTCCCGAAGGAAAAAGTTCTTGCAAACAAACCGGTGCCGAAAGTACAAAGCGGAATATCACTCAAAAAAATATTTTGGCAGAATCGAATGCCGATATTTTTCCCGACGGATTTTATGTACAGGTTTCGTCAATCGGTAGTTTACATACGGTTCTTTCGGATAAACCCATACGTGTCATTATTAACTTAAACGAAGATACGGAAAAAGCATTGGAGGACTCTCTTACGGCGGAAAAACCGCTCCCTTTTTCAAAAAAAGAAATTTTTATTTCGCTTGATCCGTTTATACCGCAGGATACAGTAAAACCGCTTGAATCTTTTTTACTTACTCTCATTGAAAACGGATGGACGCAATTTATTGTAAATAACCCTGCGCACATCGCACTGCTGAAAAACAAAAAATTGAATCTGATTGCCGGTCCGTATCTTTACGGGTTTAACCGTTGGGCGTTACGATGGCTGCAAGAAAATAATATTCTGCAATTTGTTTCTCCGATAGAAAATTCGCAAAATAATCTTGAACAAACGTATGCGCCGAGTATGCGGAAGCATGTTTTAATTCCGGTTTTTGCATATCCCGCACTTTTCCGAATGCGGTTTACACTGCCTGACAGTTACGACTTTTTGTATTTCTCCGATAAACAAGGCGAAGTTTTTAAAGCATTTTCCAGTCCGTCGGCGGCATTCGTCCTGCCGGAAAAACCTTTTTCAATTACCGATAGAATTTCAGCGCTGGAAAAAAGAGGTTTTACAAAATTCCTTATAGACTTTTCACATACTGAAATTGAACGCAGCGAATACCGTAAAATAATTTCCGCTTGCCGTAAAAACGAGTTTTTACAAGATACGTCGCGTTTTAATTGGAAAGAAGGGTTTTATGATCCTGCAAAAATAGAATTGCAGAGAAAAATACAAAACAAAAATTGAACGGATCATTTTATAGAGAAGCTTCCCCTCTGAAAGATGCGAAGCAAATCCGGTCGAGTTTTTCGAGGCGGTCACGAACTATTCGTCCATACTACCTGAGCGCAAACCTTCAACATCAAGCGTTATATATTTGAATTCTCCGTCTTTCAGTGCGGAAACAATCTTTTCTTTTTGATTTAAAAATGCGGTAAAATCTTTTTTAGGTATTTCAATCCGTACAATGGGATTATGAAACCGAATGCGGCATTCGATAAAACCCATTTTATGCAAGACATTTTCACATTCGGCAATTTTTTTTAAAAGCGGAATATTTAAAACGGCTCCGTACGGAAGCCGTGTTGCAAAACACGGCAGCGACGGTTTATCTTGAATAGAATTAAGATGCAGCTCTTTTGCGAGCGCTCTAATTTCGGCTTTTGTAAAACCGCATTCCGCTAAAGGACTTTTTACATTAAGCTCTTCCAACGCTTTTTTGCCCGGTCGGTAAACGAAAACATCATCATAATTTGTACCGTCAATAATTGTATTTAATTTTTTTTCTTTACAAAATTTAACCGCATTTTTAAACATTGTTTTTTTACATAGATAGCACCGATTTTTAGGATTTTTTAAAAGAGCTTTCGGCATTTTATTCATATCAATAGTTATGACAACGCTATTTAGCTTTAAATCCTTGCATAAATTTTCTGCAGAAAAAAATTCGTCGTCGGAATAAAGAGGCATTCGAAATGTTACTGCATAAAACATATTATTTAAACGGTTCCGCTCTGCCGTATTTTTTATACAGGTTTTATCCCGTATAATGCGCGCGACAACTCCGGCAAGAAGACCGCTGTCGACACCTCCCGAAAGCGCAAGACACAAGCCGTTTTTTAAATAACTTGAAAGTAAATTCGAAAGATTTACATATTTTTTTTTAAGTATCGAAGTCATCACGTAAACAACCATAGCATATTTTTATATACACGGCAAGCGTATATAAAAATGTTATTAACTTTTGGCAGATTCCCCATGGACGGCGGTTTTCCTCTATGCTTAACTTTGAGATGTTTTTAATAAGTTATTAAAAATTATAAACTACCCATTCTCTTAAATCTTAAACTTTTTAACCTCATCCGCTAGGTTTTCAATGCTTATCTTATTT
>CAUUAT010000089.1:0-8206 GCA_963543195.1 uncultured Treponema sp. | reverse complement strand
AGATCCTAAGTCTAGCGTGTCTGCCAATTCCACCACTCTCGCTTAACAGTGAGCGGTGCTTATCATATACGTAAACACAAAAAATGTCAAGTGTTGCATAGAGACGTCGAAACTTTACGCTTTCGACACCAATTAAAAAATATTTTATAAAAAAACCATTTTTTTGTCAATACATTTTAATAAATATGTCAAAATTTTATTATTGGGTACCTGCAAAAGCCTGCTGACTTGCCCCTTATCCCGCCGGATAAGAGTACCACATTTATCGGCAATTAAAAACATATCATTTTGTTGGATATTCAGATACCCTCACTGTCAAAACAAAAAGTTATAATATGCTCTGTGTTTGCGGTTCTGCCCAATTTACATATTTATCCATTTTTTTTAAAACAGCTTCCGTTATTTCGGAAATCAATTCTTTGATGTTTACCTTTTTGTTTTTTAAAATGCAGCGATGTGCAAAAACCGCCGGAGCTATAAGGGTGAAATCGGAGTCTTCAACCCATGTCCTTCCGTTTGCGAGTGCTGCCGTTTTTGCAAGTTTTAAAAACTGAAGAGAAGATCTCGGTGAGGCACCCAATTCAATATCCGGATGGCAACGGGTTGCATTACAAATTTCTATTACAGCCTTTTGTAGTGCCGGATGGCAGAATACCGTTTCCTGTTCTTTCCTTGAGGTATAAATATCTTCCGCACTTATAACGGGAAGTAGTGTTTGAATGACCGCCGATCCCGGATTACCCTGTAATATTTCAAGAGCGGCTTTATCATCGGGGTACCCTATAGAAAGCGAAATCATAAACCTATCGAGCTGTGCCGGGGGCAAAGGATATGTGCCTAAGGTTTCCACAGGATTTTGCGTAGCCGCCGCAAAAAATAGTCTACCGATCCGATGAGTTTTTCCGCCTACCGTAACTTGATGCTCTTCCATTACTTCAAGAAGGGCAGCTTGAACTTTAGGCGGTGTTCTGTTTAATTCATCAGCTAAAAATATATCACAAAAAACGGGACCTTGCATAAATTCAAAAGTTTGCGTTTGCGCATTAAAAATATCGACACCGGTTATATCATAGGGTAATAAGTCGGGGGTACATTGCAGCCGCTTAAATTCGGCAGGAATTGTTTCTCCCGAAGGCAATTCTTTTTTGATTAACTTTGCCAAAGCCTTTACCATTGTCGTTTTTCCGACACCGGGGATATCGTCAAGTAAAACATTTCCTCCGGCTAAAAATGCCGATACAAAAATCGAAATAACGGCATCTTTCCCTTTTATAACTTTGCCGATGCCTGCTTTTAATTCATCAATAATTTCTTTTGTTTTCATCATACATAATATCAGTATACTTGAAAACGGTATTTTGTCTAGAGAAGCCGTATATTTATGGGATTCCTCTATATTATAATTTTATCGAAAATACTTCTTTTACAAACACGTTTGCGGATTTTTTTAAATTGATTTTATCTAATTTTTCAATATCAAAATTTCTTCTAAAGAAGATGCGCCCGTTTTTATGTAAAAACCGGAACGATAAAACAGCACCGGAATAATTTATATGCAGTTCAAATTTTGAATTCGGATCTTCGATAAAGCGGGAAGTTCCAATTATAGCAGCAATTTTTTTAACGGATATTTTTACCGTTTTATCTTTCGGCAAATTTACGATTATTTTAACCGGCATATAAATATCATATTGTAAAAAAGCGGCGGGGTTTATATCGAAAAGAGATTGCAAATATAAATAATAAAATTGTGATGAGCGGCTTTTTGCAATTTTTATTCCTTCCGCATATAATGTTTCCATAGTATTTTTTTCCCATTCGGGATCCATTTTTGAAATACCGTCATTTAGCATTTTTAAGTCTTTTTTGATAATTGCCTTTTCGGCAGTGTAACTGCCTTTACTTTGCGGTACAAATTCAGTTTCGATTTGTTCGGCTTTTTTAAGATATTTTAATGATTTATCGTTTTTTTTATTAAAGGCTTTATAATATAGACTGTTTATATGTAAAACATGCGATGTATCATTTAAAAACTGCGTATTATTTTTTTTATATTCTTTTGCAACTTTCAGCGAATAAATTCTGTAAACGGAATCATAATACTTGTATTTTAATTTATAATCAATTTTCCTGAAAAAAGTTTTAAACCAATCCGCAAGGTTCAAAGTTAATTTTGCTTTCTCAAAATTATATTTTTGCTCATACAACATTTGTTTAAATTTATAAATCTCACTTTTAAATTCATTTACACTCATTCCATAATTGGAAATCCAAGAGTCGTTTGTACTATTAAATAAACTCTCTGAATATCGTTCCGCTTTTTCAAAATTACCAGTTGATAAAAAAATATTTCCGATATTAAAACCGGAAAGAGGAGTGTCATCTATAGATGCTGCAGCCGCATATGAAGATAAAGCATGCGCAAAATCATTTTTACGTTCGTATAACTCGCCTATCATCATATAGCTTGAATTGCGTTCCTGCATATTTAAGGCTTCTTCCGCATCTTCAAGAGCTGCCGCAAAATTATAGAACTGATTTTCCAATATGGCTTTATTATAATAATAAATTGACGCCGAATAATTTTTATTTTCACTTTTTGCCAATTGAATTGCTTTCGTATAAAATTTTTTTGCATTTTTATAATCAAAAATTTCGCTGTATAAAGTTCCGAGAGAATTATATACGGAGGTATGCGCACCGTATAAATCTATATTTTTTAAACAATAGTCAATTCCTTCTCTCGCTTTATGACATTTAAAACAAAGCCATCCATAGTTTGAAGCGGCAAATCGATCATCGGGAATATATGACAAATACAGTTTTATGTATTGCAGTGCTTCTTCATTTTTATTGAGAGCAGCAGCGGCAGCGGAAGCGTAGAACAGAAGCTCGGTATTATTTTTATTTAATGAAAGTCCCTTTTTGAAAATTTTATATGCAGGCTTATATAATTCTTTGCTATAATAAATAATTCCAAGTTTTAATAATAAAAAATCATTATCGGGATATTGTTTTATTCCCGACTGAAGTGTGCCTACGGCTTTCTCCCAATTTTCCGCCGCCACCGCTTCGTCAGAAAGCGCTGCCAACTCTTCCGGAGTCTCAGCCTCACAAAAAAAAGCAAATAAGAATATCAAAAAGAAAACGGGTATTTTTTTTAGCATTATGTTAATTATCCTTCATTTTATTTTTTGTTTTTAAAATAAAAATTGCTTCATTTACGTCTTGCTCGGAACATTCCGGAGCAAACTTTGCTTTTTTTATCAACGCATTCATTTTTGCAATAAAAACAGTATTCGTATTTTTCTTTTTTTTCTTATAAAAAAGAATCCCTGCCGTCAAAATAATCTTCCTGTTGTTCTTAGAGAATTTTATAATTAAATACGGGAATAACGTATAAATAAAAACAGAAAGAACTATAATTACAAAAAGCAATATACCGAAAAGAGGTATATGTCTTTTTAAAAACAGTTTAATATAAGTAGCTGCGGATTCTTTAAATTCATCTTCTGCAATTTCAGAAAATTTTATTCCGTTCCTATTTTCCAATATTTCGCTTAATAAAGAATTAAATTCCTCGCCGCCGGAGGTCATCGTAAAATTTAAATTCTCGCCTTCCGCCAATTGCTGAGTTGTTGCATCAAAACTTATCCATCCTATATTAGGGAAAAACACTTCGGTCCATGCGTGTGCCATATTTGCACGGATAGGATAATAGTTCATAATTTCCGATTCCGGTATAACAAAAAAACCGACTGCAACTCTTGCCGGAATCCCTAAACTTCGCAGCATCAGAGTAAACGAAAATGCATAATATGTGCAAAAACCTTTTTTTGCATCATTTAAAAAATATTTTAATTGATTGCCGTCGGGAGCCTTACCGGGTTTTAACGAATAACAGAATTCCCCGTCCGTAAAATAATTTTTAATCGCAATAATTTTGTCAAGATAATCCGGAATATTTTCCGTGAGTTCCTTTGCTTTCGGATAAACAAGAGAAAAAGTTTCTTTATCCATTTGCGTATAAAATTGTAAATCGTTTACACTAAGACCTTCCGATTCAAGCCCTGTCGGAGCGCTTTCGCCGAAAATATCGTTTGCAAAAGAATATACCGCTTCGCTTGAAACCTTATATCCTCCGTTGAATTTTTTACTGTCCCAAATAGTATATGGAATAACTTCCGTAGGATAATCCATTGCAATGAATGACGATGAAGATAAATTTACAAAAAAATATTCCTGTTCTACTGTCGTACGCAATGCAAAATCTTTATGCGGAATTTCTTTTTTAGTTTTCGGTAAAACACTTACTTGCGTTTTTTCATCCGGTGCCGGTTTTTCATAAAAGCCTTTCACAGGATCCCAACCGGAAAGATAGAAGCGCCTAAGCATATTATGTGAAAATTCATTATTAAAATGAGTGACCATTACCAAATCATCACTGATTTTAATTTCAGTTTGTAATTTTAAATAATCTGAAAAATCAAATTGGAAAACGGTCGGTTGTAAAAGCCCGCCGTGATTTGCGACGGAATGTTCATTATAGTTTTTTAAAAACAAGAATAGAATAAAAAATAATGCCGGTAAAAATATTATAAAAAACACCGCTTGCTTTTTATCGAAATGGAAAGTCAAAAAAAGACGTGTTAATTCCGACACTAAAAAAATAATTGAAAAAATAACGGCATATATCGGATGTTCAAAAACAGAAATAAAATAATTTGCTTGCGTCCAAAATAAAAGAGAAAACAAAGTAAAAAATAAAAGAGATTCAAACCGGCGGTACGTTTCTTTTTTTAAAAATACAACGGTTGTTACGGAAATAAATATCGTTTGTAAAAATAAAAACGGTATAATTATTCCAAGCCGTAAATAAAGTATATCAAATATTTCAAGAGAAATTATTTTGCAGATAAAAAAAAGAATGCTCCAAAATATGATTCCTGCGGAAGAAAGTAATAAAATAGATGCCGATAATTTTATTTTTTTTCTTTCCGTGTTAAAACATAAAAAGATAATTATAATAGACCATAGCGGTAAAATAAATACAGGTAAAATCTCAAATAAAAAAAAGGAAGGAATAACACTTAATAAAAGAACGGAAAAACTTCTAAGATAAAAACTTATTTTAAATTGAATATGCATAAAACCCTTCCTTGCCGATTTCTTCCGTTGCAGTTTCAATACATTTGTTTAGTTTAAGCGCCAATGTGTTATATCGTTTTTCCGTATACGTTTGAAATAAGAATCTTTGTAAGATATTTTTCGTCGTTTTAATATTCTTTATAGGTCCGAAATAAAAAACACACTTATGTTTGTAATCTGAAAAAAATCGGATTAAGCGGTTTAAATCGAACAAAGAAAAATAGGTCGGCATATAAAAACAAAGTAAACAATTTTTTTTGTAATCTTCACTTGCTAAAGGCGGCAATTGGATATCTTGCAAGTGTTTACCGTTCTTTTTATATATAATATCTATTTGCGGTATACAAAAAGTTTTTTTTATTTTTTCAATTCCGGCTTTATCATCTGCAAAAATACTTACGGTTTGAAATTGTTTTTTTAAATTATCATAAAATAAAATATTAAAACTTATATTGCGCCCATATAAAAAGAATGCAATGGAAGCTGTTTCATTTATAAATTCATCATATACTTTTTCTAAAAAATTCGTATATTTAAAAACGGAGACGGTATCGATATACAGTGTAAAAAAAATTTGAGGAGGCGGAATAAAGTCGCCTTGTTTAATTGATAGTTCTTGTGTGTGCGCAAAAAGTTTCCAATTTATTTTACGTGTATCATCTCCCGGCATATAAGGTCGCACATCGTATAATTCGTTGTTCCTCTGTAAATTATTTTTATTGTCGGATGTTTCATTTAAAATTTCAGGTAATTTAAAAGTATTTGTTTTATGAATATGCGGTTCAAGAAAAAGTTCTTTTATATTTTTTTCTTTTTTAAAAAATTTAATCGAAAAAAAACCTGCAATATCGGTAAGTTCCGAATATTCATACCGAGAAAAAAATCTTCCACGCTCATTTTGGGGAACAGGGATAGAAATTTTTGTTTTGTTTAGTTTAATGCGTAAAAAAAGTTTTCTGCTTTTTGGGTTTTCTTTATCGGTTGAAAAATCAAAACAATAAAACGGGATAACGGCAGGTAAAACAAAAAAAATTTTGTACGCATTTTTATGTTCGTTTAATATAGAAACCGTTATAATATTATTTTGCAATTCAATTTTAAACATTGCTTTTTTCCAAAAAAAAGCACCGATTAACAGTGAAACTGCTGCAATGAAAAAGTATAGGACTAAGCCTGCGGCACAAACTGTAGAAAAAATTTCTCCGCGCAATAAACCGAGAACAAGGAGTATAATTGAAAAAATTAAATATATAAAACCCAAAACGGTTAAACCGATGCGGAACATAAATATATACTATCATTTCTTTTTAAATAATTCAATTACGGATAAAAGATGAGTAAGGGGCACTTAGTGCCCCTTTTTTTATTTAGCGGAAAGCGCCGCCAGTGTAATATAATTATACGGCTTATTAAAATGCGGCAGGAAAAATATATCTAAAAGTTTTAGCTTATCGATCGTAATTTTTTCTTGAATTGCCAGCGAAAACATATGGATGCCCATTGATATATCATAAGTCGATGCCATTTGTGCTCCGATAATTATGCGGCTTTTTTTGTTATACACAATTCTGATTTTTACTGGCGGATTGTCCGTTTCCATAAACTCAGGTTTTTGTAAATCGGTGAATTCCGTAAACTCTGCATCAATGCCGAGTTTTTTTGCACGTTCTGCCGTAATGCCGGTTGAAACCATTTTCAAATCGTAAATATTTATTCCGTTAGAGCCTTGAACGCCGATGCCGTCCAAAGGAATACCCGATGCGTTATGCGCCGCAACTATGCCGCTTCTCACCGCATTTGTTGCAAGAGCAATATAAGATTTTTCTCCGATAGAATTATCAAAAACAGTTGCGCAATCACCGATTGCGTATACGTCTTTAATGCTTGTTTCTTGTTTGGCATTAACTAAATACGCGCCGTTTTTAAAAATTTCCAAATCGTTTTTTCCTAATTCGGTATTGGGGCGAAACCCAATACAAACGACGACCATATCTGCAGGATATTCGCCTTTATCCGTAACTACGGCTTCTGCTTTTCCCGTACCTTTTATTTCTTTAACCGTTTGATTGTATTCAAGCCTTATTCCGTGTTCTTGTAAATTTTTGTCCATCAATTCTGTAAACGGCGCATCATAATAATTGGAAAGGCTTGTCGGCATCGCGTCAATTAGTACAACATTTTTATTATGCCGCTTAAACGCTTCAGCCAACTCAACACCGATATAACCTGCACCGATCACCGCTATGTTTTTAATTGCAGGGTTTTTCAATTTTTCGATAACGGTTTGCGCATTTTGAAAAATTTTCACCTGCTGAACGTTTTCCAAATCCATTCCTTTAATTTTCGGGATAATCGGAAGCGAACCCGTCGCAAGAATCAATTTGTCATAGGATTCTTCGATGGGTATGCCTTCTTTTACGGAACCATATACGATTTTTTTCTTAAAATCGATTCGTGTTATTTCAGCTTCCATAGTAACTTTTGCGCCTTTTGCTTCCAGTTTTTCCTTGCTTGAGTAAAACAGCCCGTCGGAACCTTTTATTTGGTTTCCAATCCAAAGCGCCATTCCGCAGCCTAAAAAACTGATATTCGTATTTTTGTCGAATACCGCAACTTCATTCTTTTTTGAAAGATCGGTCAAAAAGTTAATTGCAGCCGTTCCCGCGTGATTCGCACCTATTACTACAATTTTGCTCATATTATATTTCCTCCGTTTGAGATATCCTTATTTTGAAACATCTCAGTTTTCGTATTATTACACAGAATTTACGGTTTGTAAAGCACGGATTTAAAGAGAAGATATATCGTCTATAAGTACCGGATTTAATACAACAGCCATCAAAACATTATCTTGTCCATCAACGAACATAGGGTTGTGTTACAATTATTGATTAGTATGTATCGAACAAAATTTTTATAAAACCCTCTTGACATTTTTCGGGGGGGGGGGGGGGGGGGGGGTTTTTTTAAAAAAAAAAAAAAAAAATGTTTTTTGTTTTTAAAAGTGTGATTAATTTATAAACCCAATAAATAAAATGAAAATTTTTACAGAGAATCC
>CAUUAT010000088.1:0-8281 GCA_963543195.1 uncultured Treponema sp. | reverse complement strand
TCATCTTCTTCCGTACGCTCAAAGATATGCCGGCGCTGTTGTTTAAGCGGAATTATTTCCACATAACCATTGTTCCAATCAGTAATGCGGGCAAGCAAACGGTCTGTGTAAGCGAATTCCCATTTTTTATACAAAGCGTCTATATCGCATACAAGTAAGTCTATGCGGTTCGGAATTTCGTAGTCGTTTTCGGCAAAATTGCGCTTTTCGTTTGCCGGATCAAGGGCAATGTATTGGGGAATATATTCTTCGCCGAATAATTGATACAAATCCAACACGTCATCGGCTAATACGGTAGTGCATTTTTTTGCAATGGGTTTTTGTTCGTAAAAAAACTGCATTTCGTGCGGAAGCATTTCCGGATCGCAAAAGGGCATACAACGCTCTGCGATAACGAGAATGCCCGAAGTAATTTCAAATTTTTCGGGTTTTATGCTAAAATACCGATTTGTAAAAATTCCGGCACGGCTTATGTATGCGTCGGTACCGTAGGGGAATACGAGCGGATGCTCATCCAAATAATCGGGAAGCTCCCGCGCGGACGTGCGATAGCCTTGACGCCATAAATACTGCTGCAGCAGTTTTGGAGTAAAAATAGAAGTGTGTGTCCGCAAAAAAACTTCTACAGCTTCTTCCGGAAAATTCGTTTCAAACATCTTCTTCAGTATATTATACCACAAAAAAAATAAAACGTGTATTATTTTAAGGATAAAAATACTCAAAAAAACGCCCTTGCGATTTTACATAGTGTCATTTTGACTCTTTTTGATGAGATTTTTTGACACTATTTATATTTTGATCTTGCGTTATAAGTTTTTTTATACTTTGTTTTTTTTATTTCTTTATATTACAATAAAATACATGGTATTTTTTACCGGCGGTAAAAAGTTGGCACGCTATTTGCGATAGTATAAACGGTATGTAAAAGCCGTACAGTATGTACGCAAACATACCAGATAAAAATTGTTCTTATCAGGAGGTATAATTATGAACGCATTGTCCTTTTTTAATCCCCGCTTTACGTCCGATTTGTTTGACGTAATCGACCGCAACTTTCCTACAGGTGAAGTTTCGGAAAAATGTATGCTGCCGAAAGTAGACGTACGCGAAACAAAAGACGCTTATTTACTGGATATGGATTTACCCGGCTGTACGGACAAAGACGTACAAATTAATTTAAAAGATAGAATTCTTTCCATATCGTCGGTAAAGGAAGAAAAAAAAGAAGAAAAAACCGAAGGCGAATTTCTTATAAAAGAGCGGCGCACCAGCCGCTTTGCCCGGAGCTTTACGCTGCCTGAAGATATCAACGGCGAAAAAGTTAAAGCGGAATTTAAAAACGGGCTTTTGTCGGTACTTATACCGCGTAAACCCGAAGCGCAAAGCCGCTCTATTGCCATTACCGCAGGTTAATCGGTGTGAGTATTGGTATAAAAAAGCTGCCGGAGATTTTCCGGCAGCTTTTTTTGTTTTAACCGTTAAGGAACCTGTCGAATTTTAATACCAATTCTTTTTATGCTGGCAGCCTGTAAGTGACATATTTACATTTATACTTACATTTAGTACTATCTGTACAGGGATGTTCTTATGGAAAAAATATATACGGGGAAAACAAAAGATATTTACCGACAAGAAAACGGAAATTATGTTTTAAAATTTAAAGACGATGTTACCGGAGAAAACGGGGTTTTCGATCCGGGTGCCAATACGGTGGGACTTTCCATCGAAGGGGTAGGAAAAGAAGGATTAAAGATAACCCGTTATTTTTTTGAAATCCTTAAATCAAAAGGAATAAAAACACATTATATAGATTCGAATATAGACGAAAATACTATGACCGTTTTGCCTGCGAAAGTTTTCGGAAAAGGCTTGGAGGTTATTTGCCGATTCAAAGCTGTCGGCAGTTTTGTAAGAAGATACGGTGCTTATGTGAGCGGCGGCGAAGATTTAGATACCTATGTCGAATTTACATTAAAAGATGACGGTAGAGGAGATCCGCTTATAACAAAAGACGCGTTGATTATGCTCGGTATTTTAAGCGAAACCGAGTATGAACAAATAGTGGCGCTGACAAAAAAAATCTGTACGATTATAAAAGATGTGCTGCATGAAAAAGGACTTACCCTTTACGATATAAAACTGGAATTCGGCAGGGTTAAAGATGAAGTCGTCTTGATCGATGAAATATCGGGAGGGAACATGCGGGTTTATAAGGGCACCCGAACAGTTGCCCCTACCGAACTATATTCTTTTTTGTGTGCATAAATGAACGGCCGGCTTTGTCCGGCCTTTATCATTTTAAGGAGGGTTTTATGAAAGTAGGATTGGTAATGGGCAGCATTTCCGATAAGGAAATCGTAAACAAAGCCGTAGACGTCTTAAAAGAATTCGGAGTTGAATATGAAGTGCGGGTTATTTCCGCGCACCGGTCATTGGATGCCGCTATCGAATTTGTAAATGCAATGGAAAAAAAAGACATAGCAGTTATAATAGCCTTTGCGGGTAAGGCTGCTCATTTGGCGGGCGTTTTAGCAGGGATGTCCGTAGCGGCGGTAATAGGCGTTCCCATAAAATCTTCAGCACTTGACGGAATGGATGCTTTGCTTTCAACTGTGCAAATGCCGAAAGGGGTACCCGTAGCAACGGTCGCAATAGACGGCGCAGAAAATGCGGCGTTGTTGGCAATTCAAATGCTTGCAATTCAAGATAAAACTTTAAAAATAAAATTAAAAGCGTATAAAGAAAAATTAAAACAAACCGTCGCGGAAATGGATAAAAATATAAATTCATAGAATGGTATTTTTAAAAACTAACGGTGTAGGGAGCGTATTTTGAGCGGGATATGCGGTGTTTTTTCTACAAATCATAACAACGATGTCGTTGATTTAATTCAATACGGCTTATATGCCTTGCAGCATCGAGGCCAGGAAGGCTGCGGAATAGTTACGATAGATAAACAAAGAATCTACGAACTCAAAAGAAGAAAAGGTTTATTATCCGAAATATTAACGCAGGATATTATAAACGACATAAAAGGTTTTGCGGGTATAGGAATGGTAAAATACGCTTTCGGCGATCACATGAAATACGAGCCCGTTATGCCGTATATTTACAATACCGATGACGGAAACACCGTTCTTGCCATCGACGGCAATATTGTAAACAAAGACTTTTGCATAAGCCGTTTGGTCGAAAAAATTAATTCGGAAGAAGCGGAACTAAAAGACTATGTTTCGTCTTTAGAAGGAATCTTTTGTATTGTCTATATCAGCAAAAATAAAATGATTGTCATACGGGATAAACACGGAATAAAACCGCTTTGCATCGGCCGTCTCAATGACACTTTTGTTGCCTGCTCGGAAACATGCGCGCTCGATGCGATGGGCGCTGTCTTTATAAAAGATATAGAGCGCGGAGAAATATATATAAAATCGAAAGATACGGAAAAATCGCTTTTTTCCGAGAAGGGCGCACCTCATCTTTGTTTATTTGAAATGATATACATAGCGCGTCCCGACAGCTGTATCGACGGAATAAATGTGTATCAAGCGCGATATGCTATGGGGAAAAAATTGTATGAAGAATGCAAAACAAAGGCGGATATCGTTATCGGTTCTCCCGATTCGGGGCTGATCGCCGCTAAAGGATATGCAAAGGCTGCAAACATAGAATTCGTTGACGGCATCCTGCGCAACAGATATATCCAAAGGACATTTATAAAACCTCGGCAAAAAGAGCGGCAAGAATGTGTCGGTATAAAACTGACTGCCTTGCGTGCCAATATTAAGGACAAAGAGTTGATTCTCGTAGACGATTCTATCGTAAGAGGTACAACCATAAAAAGAATAATAAAAATTCTAAAAGATGCAGGTGCAAAAAAAATTCACATTAGAATTGCATCCCCTCCCGTCGTCGGGACTGAAAAATACACCATTGACATACCCGAAAAAGAACATTTAATTGCATACAATAAAACCGTAGAACAAATACGGCAGGAATTGGGATGCGATTCGCTTTATTATTTAAGTCTTGACGGTATAAAATCTTGCTGCGGAAACAAAGGGTATTACGATACATACTTTACCGGTAAAAATCCCATACAAGGAGGATATGATGGCGTTAACTTATAAGTCTGCCGGAGTAGACAAAAACGAAGGCTATAACGAAGTAAATTTAATAAAAAAGTTTATAACAAAAACATATACAAAAGGTGTTATATCCGAACTCGGCGGATTTTCAGGGCTTTTTGAATTAAATAAAAACGATTACGAACAGCCTGTTTTGGTTTCGGGAACCGACGGTGTGGGGACAAAGGTAAAAATTGCACAAATTGCCGATATTCATAATACAATCGGAATCGATTGCGTCGCGATGTGTGTAAACGATATTCTTTGTCAAGGAGCAAAGCCCTTATTCTTTTTGGACTATATTGCAACGGGTAAATTGATTGCACAAAAAATGGCGTCTATCGTCGAAGGCGTTGCGAACGGCTGTATACAGGCGGGAGCGGCTTTGATCGGCGGAGAAACAGCGGAAATGCCCGGTATCTATAAAGAAAACGATTACGATTTGGCAGGTTTTTGCGTCGGAATTGCCGATAAAACAAAAGTAATAGACGGTAAAAAAAATATAAAAAAAGGAAACATTATTTTAGCGCTGCCTTCTTCCGGCGTGCACAGTAACGGTTTTTCTTTAATAAGAAAAATTATTTTTGACCATAAAAACATTCCGCTTAACACTTATATAGAAGAGCTTCAAAAAACCTTGCAGGAAGAACTTTTAACGCCGACAAAAATTTATGCAAAAGCGGTGTTAGCGGTTTTGGAAAAACACAAAATAAACGGGCTGTGTCATATCACCGGAGGCGGCATATACGAAAACGTTCCGAGAGTTTTAAGCGAAAACCTTGATGCAAAATTGTACGAATCCAAACTGCCGCAAAAGAAAATATTTGAGCTGCTGCGGCACTGGGCAGATATTTCCAAAGAAGAAATGTTCGGTACCTTTAATATGGGTATCGGTATGCTGCTGTTTGTGGAAAAAGAAGATGCGGAACCGATAAAAAGTATTTTAAAAAATTTAAATGAACAAGTGTATGAGGTCGGAGAAGTAATAGAAGGGAACGCACGGGTAATTTTACAGGAGGGTTAATGTATGGATAAAAGAATTTTTGTTAAAAAAAGAAAAAAATATAATCAAGAAGCGCTTCAATTGCAAGAAGCGTTAAACACGGAATATCATTTACAATTAACCGACTTGGAACTGTATATAATTTATGACATCTACAATATAGATGAAAAAACATACGAACTTGCAAAGCATTCCGTATTTTGTGAAATTACTGTTGATCAAATTTTTGAACATATAGTATTACATGAGAATGAATATTTTGCGTACGAAACGCTTCCGGCGCAGTATGACCAGCGCTCTGACAGTGCCGAACAGTGTATTAAACTATTAAATCCGAATGCAAAAACCGTTGTAAAAACAGGTACATTGGTCGTGTTTAAAAAGAAATTAACTAAAGATCAATTAAAACAAATAGAACAGTATTTAGTAAATCCTATCGAGTCACGAAAAAAAGATTTGAGCATATTGCAATTTGCGTTCAATTCAAAACCGAAGGAATTAAAAGATTTAACGGGGTTTAACGGATTTTCAAAGCAAAAACTTGAATCGTTGAAAAACGAAATGAATTTGGCATTACATATACAAGACCTCATTTTTATTCAAGATTATTTTAAAAAAGAAAACAGAGATCCTACCGAAACGGAAATTTATGTTTTGGATTGTTATTGGAGCGATCATTGCAGGCACACAACCTTTGAAACAATACTGGATACAATAACAATCAAATCGGAATTATTTCAAAAAGAAATGCAAAGCGCATTCGATATGTATTTGGATATGAAAAAAAGTTTGCACAGCAATAAGCCCGTAACGCTTATGGATATGGCGCGTATTACCGGTACATACCATAAAGATATTTTATGCGATGTAAATATGGAAGTAAGTGAAGAAAATAATGCGTGTTCGTTTTTTACGGATATTACGAATAACGGCAAAAAAGAAAAGTGGCTTATTCAATTTAAAAACGAAACGCACAATCACCCGACGGAAATAGAACCGTTCGGCGGAGCAAGTACGTGTATAGGCGGGGCGATACGGGATCCCTTATCGGGCAGAAGTTATGTGTATCAGGCGATGCGTATAAGCGGCAGCGGAAATATTTTGCAAAGCCGTGAGCAAACACATCCGGACAAATTGCCTCAAGCTTATATTTCAAAAAAAGCTTCGGACGGCTATTCTTCTTACGGTAATCAAATAGGTTTGGCAACTACGTATGTAAAAGAATTATATGACGATTCATATATCGCAAAGCACATGGAAGTAGGAGCAGTGGTCGGCGCGGTAAAGGTCGGCAATTATAAAAGAGAAAAACCTGTAAAAGGAGACATTGTCGTCGTTATAGGCGGTAGAACCGGCAAGGATGGAATACAAGGTGCAAGCGGTTCAAGCGTAATGCATACGCAAGATTCATTACAAACCTCTTCAAGCCAAGTGCAAAAAGGAAATGCCGTTGAAGAAAGAAAATTGCAGCGGTTATTTAGAAATCCGAAAGTAACTTCACTTATAAAAAAATGCAACGATTTCGGGGCCGGCGGAGTGTGCGTAGCGATAGGCGAATTATCCGAATCGATCGAAATACATTTGGAAAAAGCTTTGATGAAATATGAAGGCTTAAACCCTACGGAAATTGCCATAAGCGAATCGCAAGAAAGAATGGCTGTAGTAATAGATAAACGCGATTACGATTTATTCATTAAAGAATGTGAAAACGAAAATATAGAATATTCGCGCATGGCGGAAATTACCGATAAAAAAAGATTACAGATGTATTACAACGGACAAAGGGTCGTCGATATAAGTGCCGATTTTTTAGCGACAAACGGAGTAAAACAGCATGCCGAAGCGGTGCTGACGGATAACCGTTTGCAAAATCCTTTTGCAGATAAAATCTTTTCAAAACAAGCGCTTTTAGAAGAATTAAGCAGTTTAAATGTTACCTGCCAAAAAGGACTGGCATCAAAATTCGATTCTTCTGTAGGCGTTACGACCGTGCTTATGCCCTTTGCCGGAAAACACCGCCTTACGCCCGTTCAGGCAAGCGTACAATCCGTTCCCGTTCCGTATTCGGTAAGTGGTACTGCAACGATTTTAGCGTACGGATTTATTCCTAAAATATCGCACTATTCTCCGTTTTTATCTGCAATATATGCAGTACTGGAATCGGTTGCAAAGGTCTATGCAGTAGGCGGAACTAAAGATTCGCTTTATTTTTCTTTCCAAGAATATTTTGAAAAATTGGGATCCGATCCTATAAAATGGGGAAAGGTAAGTCAAAGTTTACTCGGAAGCATTTATGCGCAAAAGGAGATCGGCAGACCGAGTATCGGCGGCAAGGACAGTATGTCGGGCACCTTTAACGATTTACATGTTGTAGAAACGCTCATTTCTTTTGCCTGTGCTCCTTCGGATGTTGAACAAATCATTACCCCTGAATTAAAGGAAACCGGCAATAAATTGTATTATATTCCCGTGATAAAAAACGCTAAAGGTTTTCCCGACATAAAAGCAACCGTCAAACAATATGAGCTGATGCATACATTTATTAAAGAAAAGAAAATAGTATCCGCCTATGTACAGGAAGAAGGAAGCCTCGCTTCTTCTCTGGTAAAAATGGCAATCGGAAACGGACTCGGATTTACCGTAAATAAAAAAGATATTTTGCATTTTGCTCCGGCTTCTATTGTAGTGGAATCAAAATACGACTTGCCTTTTGAAATGATCGGCGAAGTTTCCGATACGATTGTTATCAATTCGGTTCAATTTGAATACGCTCAAATATATGATGCGTATACCAAAACCTTAAACGGAATATATCCGCTGTATCATAATACCGATAAGGGTAATTGTGAAAATATAAGCGTACCGTGCAAGAAAAAAATATATTATCCGCAATACGTTAAAGATGTTACGGTGGTTATTCCGGTGTTTCCCGGAACAAATTGCGAATACGACAGCGCAAAAGCCTTTATGGAAGCGGGTGCCCGTATCATAACGGTTATAATAAAAAACAAAAAAGAAAGCGATATACAAAATTCAATAGATGCGTTTGCCGATGCAATAAAACAGTCTCACATCATTATGCTGCCCGGCGGTTTTTCAAATGGAGACGAGCCGGACGGCAGCGCAAAATTTATAGTGAATGTTTTAAAAA
>CAUUAT010000087.1:0-8546 GCA_963543195.1 uncultured Treponema sp. | reverse complement strand
TTTTTCAATGGCGTGGAAACAGGAACTTTCGGACATTTACAGTACGCCCGATTTTGCTTTAAAGGATTTTATGTACGGAAACCACATAAGAGTTGAATCGAAACTGGATCCGTCTTCTACGGCGTACGAAGCATATTTGCGGACATCAGGCTGGCATCAGTATTCTTCGGTATGGTATTTGTATTTTAGAAAAATTAACTTCCCCGCCGACCCCGAAATTCACGGACGGTGGGAATGGGCGGGAATTTATTATGGAGAAAAAATATAGTTGAAATTTTTTAAATATGAAAAGTGTAAAGCGGTCGTTTTTGCAGTTGTTTTCTTTTTTTCTTCCGGTACAATGAAGGCTGCCGTAAACACGGATAATTCCCGTACCGTTACTAACGGTATAGATGCGTCTGCGGTTTTGTATGTAAGAAGAAATTCGCTCCATCATGCGATTTTAATTCCGCATAATTATTCGCTTATCGAAAAATTTAGGCGGCAGTATTTAAACGAAAACGGACTGCGGTATTTGGAAGCGATTATGCAGCGTTCCGTACAATATCGTACCTTTATTATTGAAGAACTGAAACGCGAAAATTTTCCGCTGGAATTGCTATTCTTACCCGTAATCGAATCGGGCTATTATTCTAAAGCCGTTTCAAAATCGGGCGCGGCAGGAATATGGCAATTTATGCGCAACAGTATCAGCGGTTACGATATTCATATAAACGAATGGCTTGATGAAAGATATGATCCGTGGAAAACCAGCATTGCCGCCGTTAAAAAATTAAGCTGGAATTACGGGTACTACAACGATTGGTATTTGGCTTTGGCGGCATATAATTGCGGAGTGGGGGCTTTGGACAAGGCGATAAAAAAAGCGGGAAACAGAAATTACTGGTATTTGGCAGAGCACGGGTTTTTAAAAAGCGAAACGGCGGTCTATGTCGCGAAATTTTTGGCGATTTCCGAAATTTTAATGCAAAGCGGAAAGTACGGTATTGATTGGGGAGAACCTGCCGGATATAATGCAACCGATACGATAACCGTAAAGCGTTCCATTGATTTGATTTTACTTGCGGAAAAATTGGAAGCGGATAAAAACACTTTTTTAGACCTAAATCCTGCCCTTAAATTTAATATAACGCCGCCTAACGTGAAATATAATTTACGTATTCCTTCCGAACATAAAGAAGCGGTGCAAGTTTTACTGGCGCAAAATTCGTTGTTGATTAAATATTACAGCTACAAAGTAAAGTCGGGCGATACACTGTATGCGCTTTCAAAACACTACGGCGTAAGCATTCAAAATATTTTAGATTATAATCCGCGTGTGAAGGCTTCGTCCCTTCAGGTCGGACAAATGCTGCAAATCCCCGCATTAAAACCGGTTTCGGTCTATGCCGGCAAAAAAAATGATACCGGTTTAAATTTTAGCGGTTCGTATACCGTTAAAAAAGGTGACACGCTGTGGTCAATTGCTCTTAAATATAAAGTCCATGTTGAAACGCTTGCCGAAAAAAACGGGCTTGATATAAATTCGGTGCTTTCTTTAGGGAAGACCTTAAAAGTGCCGACATTGTAAAAAGCGTGCCGGAAAATTTAAGCTGTTATTTGTTTTTGTTATTAGGAGCTTGTATAGAATGAAAATAAAAAGATGTGTGTTGATTTTAATACTTTTGTTTACGTGCTTTAATATAAAATCGTATCCGTATGAACCTGTGCTGGAATCCGTATCGGTTCAAAATTGGAAAGAGGGAGCAATTTTTTCGGTTATAGGTTTAGACATCGATAAAAGCGGGCTGCAACTCCCGAGCGATAGAAATGCTTCTTTTGAGATTATCGAACGGTATATGCCGTCGCTTTTAAAAGATATATATCTTTCGATAATTGTAGATTCGTCTCACCGACTGGGAAATTATCTTGCGGAAGAAAAGGTAAGTTTAAATGATTTAAATAAAATAATTGAAGAAGGAAAATTTTCGGCGCCGTGTTTTTCGACGGACTTAAAAAAAGCGCTTGTAAAAAACGGAACACCGATTCACGAGCTTGCAAAACTTTTTATAAAGCATAAAACTCCGTACGTTCCTGCGGTGCCGCCGAGCACAGTAATAAGCAAACCGTATTCCGGTATTTTAATTGATGCACGGGGAGCTCTGCCCGTTCACGGCGAATACACTGAGGAACAGTTAAATCCTTGTATTTTTCCTAAAATCTGGAATACCGAAATGTCATGCATTTACGAAAAGAATATGGTAGACCCCGCTATCGCTGCCGGCAGAGGAATCGCCGTTTATTCTTCGACATTGGAGGAGGCGGAATACCGTGATAGAATCGGTACAAACCCTTTACGGATTATCGCTCGGGGCGTGTTCGGGCAAAACAGAACCGATCCGATTATCTCGCTTGGCGACAGCGCACAAATTCTTTCACGTCCTGAAAATTTAAAATTATTGCAGGAAGGAAAAATCGTAATAATTTGCGATGAAAATATGCTGACGGTAACCGAGCCCTTTTCTCCTCCCGATGAAAATTATTATTTTGCTTATCACAATATTGAGCTTCTTTTAGAAAAAGAAAGATCGAAAGGAATCGAGGTTACAAATCCGAATAACATAGTTAAAATTACGATGTACGATATCCGGTTTGTTGCGGATAAACCGGATATTCTTCCCGAAGAAATGGGTAAGATAGATATAATAACGGAAGCGCTTTTGAAAGTCGGTCCGTATGCACGGTTTTTAATTGAGGGACATACGGCAAATTTAAACCGTCCCGCCGACGAAAAAATTCTTTCGGTCCAGCGCGCCGAAAAAATAGCCGAAGAAATTTCAAAACGGGGAATTGACCGCTCCCGTATAAGCACTGAAGGATACGGAAGCAGCCAGCCCGCTGCTCCGAGTGATACGGAAGAACACCGCGCAAGAAACAGGCGGGTTGTTATTACCGTTATCCGCGAATAGCATTATTATGTTTACGGTTTTCCGATACTTTTTTGTATTACATTTGTTAAAGTTTTATTAGGAGATTTATAGATGATGAATTTAAATAACCGTTTGAAAATGAATGCATTTTTTTATTTGCCGATATGCTTGTTTTTTTCTTTACTGATTTCGTGCGGAACGGTTCCCAGCGAAGAAAATGTTCCGCCTAATTTTACACCTTCGGAACTTAATCAAAAAGCGCAGGAAGAATTAGATGAAGGTCGTGTGCGCAATGCATTGGCATACTACCGGATTTTAGTAAACCGTTACGGTCAGGATATGTCGGTGCGCACCGGAGCGGAATATGAAATTGCTCATATTTATATTAAACAAAAAAAATGGGTGGAAGCCGATGATATACTTAAAACAATTCTCAATAGATATGAAGCTGCAGGCGGTGCAACGCTGCCGCCGAAATACTATATACTTGTAAAAAAAGATTATGCAAGAACCCGGGAATATCTTACTAAGAAAAACGGCAAGAAAAAAAACGAAGAGAAAAAGACTGAATAAGCGGCGGTAATTTTGCTTGTTTTAAATGAACGCTTCAGCGCTCGAAAGTATCGGAAATGCTGATATATATTTCCGTTTTAATATAACATGGGACCCTCGAAAAACTTTAAGTGTTTGAAAGTGAGTTTTACAAGGCGTCCCGGCATAGCAGCCGGATAAAGCCGGTGCGGAATGTGGTTTCTTATTGAAAAAATACCGTGTATTTGGTATAGTGCACGGCATGGCAGTGGTCATTCTTTTATTCCGGATGCTTGGAAGTCTTGGGTTAATTTTATACGGCATGAAAATGATGAGCGACGGTATTCAAAAAAGTGCCGGAGAAAGTCTCCACCGGACGCTCAATTTTATGACCGGAAACCGTTTTTTAGCGGTGCTGACGGGTATCATTGTTACGGGTATTGTTCAATCTTCCGGCGCGACCACCGTTATGACCGTTTCTTTTGTCAATGCCGGAATGCTCAGTTTACCGCAAGCCATAGGCGTTATTTTCGGAGCCAATATCGGAACCACCGTTACCGCATGGATTGTTTCGCTCATCGGATTTAAGTTTTCCATTTCCGCCGTTTCAATACCTGCATTCGGCATCGGCTATTTTCTTACTTTTTTTAAAAAACTGAAAAAAGGCAATCTCGGCGAAGCGGTTATGGGGTTCGCTTTGCTGTTTTCCGGTTTGGATTTTTTGGCGTCGGTTGTGCCGCAAATCTCAGGTGCCGGTCTTTCCTTTTTACAAATTTTTACGCAAACCGGTATTTTAAGCATCATTGTGGGGTTTTTGTTGGGGCTCCTTTTAACGACAATCCTTCATTCTTCCAGTGCTACAACTGCTGTTCTTTTAACTATGGCGCACGGCGGCATTGCCGGTTGGGAATTTTCGGCAGCAGTCGTGCTGGGAAGCAATGTCGGTTCTACAATTGATGCCGTTTTGGCTTCAATCGGGACGAAATTGAATGCGCGGCGTGCTGCTATGGTGCATGTATTGTTCAATGTTGCAGGCAGCATTCTTGTTTTGATATTTTTTCACCCGTTTTTATTTCTTGTCGACTTAATGTTCCGCGGTGGTCCGTCGCTTGCAAATATTACAACCCGTATTGCCGTTTTTCATACTTTATTTAATGTGATAAATACTGCCATCGCGTTGCCGTTCGTCAATCAAATTGCAGCATTTGTGTGTTTGCTGATAAAACCGAAAGAAAACGAAGAACCCGCAAAATATGTTTTTCACTTTCAGGCTCCAAGCATAAAAGAAAATGCGGAGGCGTATATCTTAGGAGCGGAAGTTGAAATTTTGAAAATGTCGAATATCGTTCGCGAAATGTTTGCACTGCTGCGTTCGCTGCTTTTGCAGGATTCGAATACTGCGAATGATGAAATTGTAAAACAGCTTACCGATAAAGAAGATTATACCGACCAAATGCAGGAAGAGCTTTCCGCGTATTTAATTCAAACGTCGCAGCTTTCACTTTCGGAAAAGCATACAAAAAATGTGCGCCTTATGCTTGGTATTGTGGATGATTTTGAAAATATCACCGACCAAATTTACGAACTCGGACTTTTTATAAATAAAAGTCTTCATCTTAAAATGCCGATAATTAATTTATATATGTTTATTGTGTTGTGTTTTTTTTGTTTGTTTTATCAGTTTTTTATTTTTGTTGTCGAAGTTTTTTTATTTTGTACACGAACATTTGAATAAACCGCTCGCAGCAGAGCAGCTTGCAATTGCCGAAGAGATGGAAGATTCGATAGATGCAATGCGCCAGCATTTAAAACGTCTTGCCCGTTCGCGGCTTGAAAAAGGTGCAAATGTTAAGGCGGAACTTTTGTATATGGATATGGTGCGTAACTTGGAAAAAATCGGCGATTATGCTTTTAGCATTTCACGTGCACTTGCTGAAACGGAGTAAAATATGAATTTAAGTTTTTGTAAAAATAAGCGGAAAATAGATTTTTTTATGTGCGGGTGTTCGATAATTTGTTTTTGTTTAATCTTTTTTTTATCTTCGCAATCGAACCTTCCTTCAGCATTTAAGCCGTTTTTCGGGCTTGATAAACTGGAGCATGCGTTCGTATTCGGTGCGTTAGCATTTAGTCTTTCATATTGGTTTTCGAAGAAATCGTGGAATAAGCATACATTTAAGTGTGCAATTATAGTGTTCGCCGTAGCTGCGTGTTTCGGTATTTCGGATGAAGTACATCAATATTTTGTAAAAGGCAGAGATTCATCCGTTTACGATTGGCTTGCCGATTGTACCGGAGCAGCGTTGGCAAGCGGCTTGCGTACACTGATAGTTAAGACAGGAAAAAAGAAAGAAAACTCTTTTTAGAAAAATCTCTATTTTTTTTCAATCAATATATTTCTTTCTTAGAACATGCCAGATAGTTTCTCCTTTAAATTCGCATGCTTTATATAATAATTCGGGTTTGGTATTATTATTGATTCTACCGGAAACGGTAACGAAGTCGGCTTTAGTTTTTAAACGGCTTAAAAGTTCGTTTATAATTGCTTTTCCTAAATGCATTCTTCTATATTCTTTTGAAACTTGAATCCATTCTAATGAACCTTCTTTTATTGTGTTGTCATATTCGGCAATTCCCGTAGCTGCAGTTTTACATTTTTTAGTATCATAGAAGCTAATCCAAAGATTATTATCAAATACAGGCCTCAATTGATAGTCTCTGAGTTCTTCAATCGAAATTTTTTCCAGTTCATAGCAACTATTGATATGGTTTGCAAATTCTTCAATTGAGCAATTTTTTAATACAATATTTGAAGGTAATGTATACCCGTCAATATTTTTTAAATCATGCAGAAGTTTAAAATAAATATCATCTTCGTATTTTTGTAAAAAATCGGTATGAAATTCGTCTTCATTTAAAATCATCATATTAGACGGAATTTTGAATTTTTCTATTTTCCAATAAGCCGAAGCAGCAGCTTTTGTCGGATTTAAAATATATTTTTCTTTTTCCATGTATAAAAATTGATTCACGATTCTTAATTCTATCTTAATTTTTGATTATGCGCAAGGCGGATTGAATTTTTTATGTTAATATAATAGACTATCGGTATTAGTAATACAGGAGTCTTAATGCATGCTAATAGATATCGCTGTTAATTAAAATTTCTGTGTATGGGTGATAATGAAAACAGCAATTATTATAGCGATTGTAAGGAATTTTTATGAATTCAAATCTAAAAATTTTATTAAAAAAAGAATTGTATGAATTTCGATATAACTATAAGGCATGGGTTCTCGTCATTATATGTATAGCCGGTCTTTATGTACCTTGGATGAAAGACAGGGGACTTCAAGTTTTTACGGCTTCTTTTTTTATATTATTATCTGTAGGACAATATATTTATAATTCTTATGCAGATGAAATAAATTCTTCCGGTGCCGTTTTTATACATAATTTGAATTTTAGTTTTTTCCAAGTTTTTTTTATAAAGATATTTTTTTCATTTTTAATTACCGCTGCAATACTTATTGTAGACCTTCCTAATATAAGCAAAGAAATAAAAATAACGGATTTTTTCTGGCTTTCGCCTCTTATAATTGCAGGGGCAGGTATTATGCAATTATCAGGTATTTCATCAAAGGGTTCGGAAGATACATCTTCTGTAATTATGTTTATTGTGTCTTTTATAATGTTAGTGTGCGTAATGTTAATTGAAATTGTAATTTTAAGAATCTTAACTTGCATAGTTCTTGCTGTGGTATCGGTATATACTGCCAATAAAGTTTCTTACTCACTAAAATACCGTACACAATTATAAAAGGAGAGTTTATGGTTTTTGACATTAGTTTCGGGTATAAAAAAAAGGAATTGATTTTTGATAATTTTCATTTCGAAATTCCTGACGGTAAAATAACGGTTTTATGCGGACATAACGGAGCCGGAAAAACGACTCTTTTAAAAATTATTTCGGGGATATTACCAAGCACGCTTAAAAATACGTGCGGCTGGTTTGTACCTGCCTCAGGCGGTCTAATTCAGCATTTTTCGCTTAATGAGCATATAAAGATTTTAGGCGGCGGAGAAAATGACTTATACAAAGAGGCCTTTGAACTTTTCGGGGCAAAGGAATTTGAGAAAAAACGTATATCAAAATTATCTACAGGACAAACCATTATGGCATCCGTTTTAACGGCTTTTGCAAGCGGGAGAGAGTTTTTATTATTAGATGAGCCTTACGCCTCTCTTGACCCCATAAATGCGGAAAATTTAACAAATATTTTAAAGAAAAGAAACGGAACAACAATAATTACAAGCCATGATTTATTTTTAACAGCCGAAACAAGTCCTCATATTCAGTTTTTAAAAAACGGAAAAATTTCATGGATTAACGACAAGGCGGATATTGAAGTTGAAGAATTAAAAGAAAAATACAAGGAATTCGCATAATGAAAAGTATTTTTTTAATCTTATTAAAAAAAGAATTTATAGAATTTATGCAAAATAAAAAATTTTGGAGCTTTGTTGTTTTTGTAATTGCAGCAACGGCCGCTATTTTTTTTACAAAAAGAAACTTACCCGATCAAGTTTATTTAATATTAATTGTTATGCTCGTCAGCCAATATGTTTTTGATTCTTGTTATAACGATATTAAATCGGGAGGAGCTCTTTTCTTTTTAAATATAAAATGCAGTACTCTGCATATTATTACTGCAAAAGCTGTTTATGCGGTTATAATCGGTTCCGGTTTATTTTTAACTGCCGAATTTTTTTTGTTAAAGGACTCAAGGTATACCGATTTAATATGGCTTATCCCCCTATTTTTGTTTATAACAGGACTGACTTATAACTCTGCCATCCTTACAAAAAAATCCGACCTACTTACCTCTCTTTTAACTTCTGCAATTACACTTGGAGTTTTGCAAATCTTGTCATGTGTCATTTCGTTATTTTTACGGTTTATAATTTTATTCTTTTTTGCATGTGTAACTATATTTTTTGCTTCAAAATTATCAAAAACGATAAAATATCGGGCGGAAGTTTCCTCACTAAAAAAATAAATAGATACCCCCCCCCCCCCCCCCATATTTTTAAAGATAACCCTTT
>CAUUAT010000086.1:0-8726 GCA_963543195.1 uncultured Treponema sp. | reverse complement strand
GCGGTGAAAAGGGAATCAGGTGAAAGTCCTGAGCAGTCCGGCTGACGTAAGGAGAGAGCAAATTTTCAAAATGCCACTGGGAATATTTAAACAAGAACCCGGGAAGGCGAAAACAAGCGATGACCTCCGAGCCGTAAGACCTGCCAATGACTATGAGGGTAAGAGTTCCCGCTTTTATCCGTGCTGCGATCCGCTTGGATACGGAGCCGCTGCAAGAATTATCGTGTTTTACATTTATATTTTCTCTCAAAAATATTGCTCCTTACGCTTTTATACGGTTTAGGTTTTTTGTCAAGTTTTTATGGAACTTTGCCGTATTCGCGTATTTTGAGAAGAATATATATGCTTTGCACTCTTTTCAACTATACATCCGACCGGAATCGTTTTTTTCTTTGAAGTATGAATTTGCAAATAGTTCGATTTGTTATAAATCGAATTAACAATTTATATATGGGAGGATATGGAAAAGTGCAGTTCCATGAGTATCAGGTAAAAGATATTTTCCGCAAACACGGGATACGAGTTTTGGACGGAAAAGTTGCCGAAACGGCGGAAGAAGCCGTAAAAGCGGCAGAAAGTTTGCCGTCAAAGGTTTGGGCGATAAAAGCTCAAGTACATGCAGGCGGCAGAGGTAAGGCGGGCGGTGTACAAATTGCAAAGTCGATTGATGAAGTCCGCACATACGCTTCGGCAATGCTGGGTTCCCGCCTTGTAACGCCGCAGACGGGCACGGAAGGAAAACTTATCCGCAAAGTCTACATCGAATCCGGTGCTGAAATCGCAAAAGAGTTTTATTTTAGTATTTTGATAGACCGCTCAAAAGAAGCACCGGTCATTATGGTTTCCACCGAAGGCGGTATGGACATAGAAACCGTTGCAAAAGAAAGGCCTGATGCGATAATCAAAATCCTCGTTGATCCGCTTGCCGGGTTGCAACCTTTTCAAATCAGTGAAATGGCATTCTCTCTCAACCTTTCAAAAGAAGAAAAAAAAGCCTTCGGTACACTGTGCGCCGAGCTTTACACCCTCTTTATAAAAACCGATGCAAATCTCTTAGAAATCAACCCGCTTGTACAGACAAAGGACGGCTATTTTTTAGCCCTAGACGGAAAAATGAGTGTGGACGACAACGCCGTATACCGGCACCCCGACTTGGCGGCTCAGGCTGACTTAAGCGATGAAAACCCTGCGGAGCTTACCGCAAAAAAATATGGGCTTTCTTATATTTCACTGGAAGGGAACGTCGGCTGTATGGTGAACGGAGCAGGTCTCGCTATGGCAACAATGGACTTAATCAAACTGGAAGGCGGGAAACCTGCAAATTTTTTGGATGTCGGCGGCAATGCAAGCCCGGAAACGGTCGCCAAAGGTTTTGAGCTCATTTTACGCAATAAAGACGTAAAAGCCGTTTTCGTCAACATCTTCGGCGGAATAGTCCGTTGCGACAGAGTTGCGAGCGGTATTATTGAAGCCGTAAAAATTATCAAAACGCAGGTACCGATTATCGTTCGCCTTGACGGAACAAATGCGCAGCAAGCATCCGAAATCTTATCAAAAGCCGATATCGGGAATTTAATTGCCGCAGAAAGTTTTGCCGACGGCGCAAAAAAAGCGGTAAAAGCCGCAGGAGGTATGTAATGTCTATTCTTGTCAATAAAAATACAAAAGTAATTGTTCAGGGATTTACCGGAAAGGAAGGCTCATTTCACAGTGAACAGTGCCTTGCCTACGGTACACAGATTGTAGGAGGCGTTACTCCGTTTAAAGGAGGTCAAGAGCATTTAGGGAAACCCGTATTTAACACCGTAAAACAAGCCGTTGCCCAAACCGGTGCGGATACTTCAATGATTTTTGTGCCTCCCGCTTTTGTCGGCGATGCAATTATGGAAGCCGCATCAAGCGGTATAAAACTTGCCGTCGTTATCACCGAAGGCACACCCGTACAGGATATGCTGAAAGCAAAAGCCTTTGCTTCCAGCCGCGGTATGAATATGATAGGACCGAATTGTCCGGGCATTATAACAGCAGACGAATGTAAAATCGGCATTATGCCCGGTTCCGTCTTTAAAAAGGGAAAAATCGGGCTTATCTCCAAATCAGGCACGCTTACCTACGAAGCCGCCAACCAAATCGCAAAAGCGGGTTTCGGCATTTCTACCGCCGTCGGAATCGGAGGAGACCCCGTCATCGGATTAAACTTTATCGATCTTTTGCATATGTTTGAAGATGACGACGAAACCGAATGTATGGTTATGATAGGAGAAATCGGCGGCGACTTGGAAATACGGGCGGCGGAATATATAAAAGAACGTATTAAGAAACCTGTTGTCGCCTTTATCGCGGGACAAACCGCCCCGAAAGGGAAGCGCATGGGACATGCCGGCGCCATTATCTCAGGCGGTTTAGGCACGGCGCAGGACAAAATAAACGCGCTCATCTCCGCAGGCGTGCGAACAGCGGCAAGTCCTGCAGAGATAGGAAGCGAACTTTTAAAAATAGACAGTGCACGATATAACACAAAAGGACATCTCTAAAAACAGGGACTTTTAGAGGTTCCCAACAGTTTAAAAAGACCTCATCAGGGGTATAAAATAAATGCAGGGTTTGCCTTACGGCAAACATCGCTTATTATATGATGCGCTTCACGCATCATGAAAAAACTTTTTTCGGGATTTGACAATCCCTGCAAAAAGTTTTTATAGGAGATGCGGTAAAAAGCTCGGCATAAGGTGATGCTTCGCTTTTTACCCGTCGAGTTTGCCTTACGGCAAACATCGCTTATTATATGATGCGCTTCACGCATCATGAAAAAACTTTTTTCGAGATTTGACAATCCCTGCAAAAAGTTTTTATAGGAGAAGAGTATGCAGGCAATTACAACGGGAAACGCCCTTGCGGCGCAGGGCGCAATTGATGCAGGATGCCGGTTTTTCGGGGGATACCCGATTACACCGTCAAGCGAAATTGCGCATGAAATGAGTTACCTCTTGCCAAAACACGGAGGAACTTTTATTCAAATGGAGGACGAACTTTCGGGTATCGCCGTCGCACTCGGCGCCTCGATGGGCGGCACAAAGGCGATGACAGCAACCTCCGGGCCGGGTATTTCACTCAAGGCGGAAAATATCGGCTTGGCATTTGCGGCGGAAATTCCGCTGGTCATTGTAGACGTTATGCGCGGCGGACCTTCGACGGGGCTGCCGACGCGGGTCAGTCAAGGCGATATTTTACAACTGCGGAATCCCTCGCATGGAGATTTCGCGAGCATTACGCTTGCGCCCGGCTCCTTGTCGGAATGCTACACGCAAACAATCAGAGCGTTTAACCTCGCAAACAAATATATGACTCCCGTGTTCGTCGCAATGGATGAAACGCTGGGACATATGTATGCAAAGGCGGATATCCCCGAAAAAAGTTCAATTAAAATCGTCGAACGGGAAGTATTCTCAGGCAGCAAGGAAGAATACCAGCCCTACAAAGTTCCGATGAATAAGCCGGCAATCTTAAACCCTATGTTCAAAGGCTATCATTACCACATTACCGGTTTGCAGCATGGACCGACGGGTTTCCCGACGGAAGATGCGGAGCTTTCCGCCTTTAATATGGCACGCCTTATGGGAAAAATTCATGACCCGATGAAACGGACGGGCAGCCTTGATGAAGAATCCGCCGCTGAAGCGTTTATGCTTGATGATGCGGAGTTGTGCATAATTGCATACGGTTCCGTTTCGTTAAGTGCAAAAGACACTGTTTTGCGTCTCCGCAAAGAAGGCATTAAAGCGGGATTGCTCCGCCCGATTATTCTCTGGCCGTCTCCCGAAAAGGCTATTAAAGATGCATGCGAAAAATGTAAATATATTGCAGTACCGGAACTCAATATGGGACAATATGTACAAGAAGTGGAGCGCATTGCGAAACGCAGTGATATTCACCCCATAAACAAAGCGAATGGGCGTCCGATCACTCCTTTCGAAATGGAAGCTGAAATTAAAAAGATAATCGGCAGAACCGAATAAAACGAGGAGGATATAATGGCTTTTAGCGCAAAAGATTATTTACGGCAGGATAAGCTCCCTACGCTCTGGTGTCCGGGTTGTGGAGACGATGTTATTTTACGCGCCGTCGTACGGACAATTCACAACGTAGGCTGGTCTATGGATGATGTGTGCGTCGTAGCAGGCATCGGCTGTTCGGGGCGTATGTCTTCGTATATCGACTGCAACACCGTGCATACCACGCACGGACGGGCTCTTGCCTTTGCGACGGGCATAAAATTGGCAAACCCCGATAAACACGTTATCGTTATCACCGGAGACGGCGACGGACTCGCCATCGGCGGCAATCATACAATTCATGCGGCTCGACGGAACGTAGATTTAAAACATATTTTAATCGACAATTTTATCTACGGGCTTACTAATTCGCAAACTTCGCCGACGACGCCGCAAGGATACTGGACGGTTACGGCGCAATACGGAAATGTAGACCCTTCGTTCAATGCGTGCAGCCTCCTGACAGGAGCGGGAGCGGGCTTTGTAGCACGAGCAGTTGTTACCGATACCAAGCGGCTGGATTCAATTTTGGAAGAAGGCTTTAAGCACAAAGGGTACAGCTTTTTTGATGTGTTCAGCAACTGTCACATTAACTTCGGACGCAAAAACAAAATGGGTGAACCTGTCCTTTGTATGAATTGGCTGAAAGAAATGGTAGTCGATAAGGATGAATACGAGACGCTCAGTCCCGAAGAAAAGGCGAAAAAATTTCCTATCGGCGTTTTAGTAAATACAGAGCGCCCTGATTATTGCGAACTTTACCAAAAGGTACGCGAAGCGGCGCAAAAAAATGCGAAGGTTTCGCTATAAGAAACGGAGGAAACTTAGAATATGAAAAGACAATTACGGTTTACGGGCGAAGGCGGACAAGGCGTTTTACTTGCGGGAGAGATTCTTGCCGAAGCGCAAAACAAAGGAGCCGGTTATGCGGTAAAAGCTGCGACGTATACTTCACAAGTGCGCGGCGGTCCTACAAAAGTAGACATCGTTTTTGACGATGAAGAAATTCTTTTTCCTTATGCGGATGAAGGCGAAATTGAATATATGCTTTCGACCGCACAAAAAAGCTACGATCTTTTTAAAAACGGCGTAAAAAGCGGAGCGGTGATTGTTATTGAACCGAAGCTCGTCAAACCCTCCGAAGAAGACGAACAAAAATGGAAAATTCTTCGGATTCCGATTATCGAAACTGCAAAAACAGAAGTCGGAAATATCTTAACGCAATCGGTTGTCGCCTTGGGCGTAACGGTCGCACTTACAAAAATCGTAAGCGAAGAAACTGCGGTGCAGGCTATGCTTTCAAAAGTACCCGAAAAAATGCGAGACATAAACAAAAAAGCGTTTGATATCGGGATGGAAAAGGCGAAAGAAGCGGCAAACAATCGGTAATACGCGGAAAAAGCGCAGTGCTTTAAAAAAGAAGCAAAACAGCCTGCTCTTCCGCATATTTTGGGGAGTCTCGAAAAAATTTATCTTTTCGAATCTTTCCTTGATTGTAAAAAACCATTATCGCAGAATAAGACTTTCCGGAAAGCGGTGAATAAATTTTATATACTTACGGAGATAACACAAATAAATTAAGGAGTAATTATGGCAAGTACGTACGAAAAACTTGTTGCGACGATTGAAGACGCCGCAAAAACGGCGGGACTAAAAGAGAATGACTATATCACTCTTTTGACGCCCGAACGGGAACTGCATGTTTCGATTCCCGTAAAGATGGATTGCGGAAGCGTAAAAGTATTTAACGGGTACCGCATTCAGCATTCGACACTACGCGGTCCTGCGAAAGGAGGCATCCGCTTTCATCAGGACGTAAATGCCGACGAGGTGCGCTCGCTTTCGGCATGGATGACCTTTAAGTGTGCTATTGCCGATATTCCCTACGGAGGCGGAAAAGGCGGCATTGCGGTTGATCCGTCCAAACTGTCGGAGGGTGAACTTGAACGGCTGACGCGCGAATATACGCGGCGTATTTCCCGCTTTATCGGACCTAAAATAGATATTCCGGCACCGGATGTGGGCACCAATCCGAAAGTTATGGCATGGATTGTCGATTCGTATAGCAATGCTGCAGGCGAGTTTACTCCGGCAGTCATCACCGGAAAACCGATTCCGCTCGGCGGCTCACTCGGTCGCGTTGAAGCAACAGGGCGCGGCGTGATGTTCGCTTGTCAAGAAATCTTAAAACGACTCAATAAAACCTTAAAAGGGCAGTCCGTTGTGATTCAGGGCTTTGGCAATGTCGGAGGCGTCGCCGCCGAGTTGATTGCAAAAGAAGGTGCAAAGATTATTGCCGTAAGCGATGTTTCGGGGGCAATTTATAACGAGAATGGGCTTGATATCCCTGCAATTACGGCGCATGCAAAAAGCGGAAAACTTCTTGATACTTTTACCGGAGATTTTAAACGTATCAGCAATGCGGAATTACTTGAGCTGAAAACCGACATTTTAATTCCGGCCGCTCTTGAGAACCAGATTACCGAAAAAAATGCCGAGCGGATTAAGGCGTCGATTATTGTAGAAGCGGCAAACGGACCGACTACACCCGAAGCCGACGCAATTTTGCAAAAAAGAAATATCCTTATCGTACCGGATGTACTGGCAAATGCAGGCGGCGTTGTTGTATCGTATTTTGAATGGGTACAAAACTTGCAAGGTTTTTACTGGAGCGAAAAAGAGGTAAACTCACGCCTTCACGAAAAGACGGTAAAAGCATTTGAACTTGTTTGGAATGTAAAAGAAAAATACGGCGTTCCGATGCGGAAGGCATGCTATATTAAAGCCTTGTTGCAACTCATAGAAACACAAAAAGCAAAAGGTTTTTAACGAACTATTAACGATTTAATCGGAACGGTTGTTCTCGGAGAAAGACGTCTTAATAAGACGGTCTTATTAGGGAAACCTATGGAATTACCCGTTATCGACTTTGCCGGAAGCACGCTACTATATTACGAAGCAAATCCGGCAAGTTTTACAGGTATCCGGCAATAAAAAAACCGCCGTAAAAGTCAGCGACTTTGCTGCGGTTTTTTATTTTAAATCGTTCAAACTTTTTTTATAAAGCCTTTTCAATAAAATACCGCAGCACGGGAATGTGACTTTGCCCGACCTCTTTATTCGCATACAAAATCGTAACGTTCCCCTTTTTCAATTCGTTTTTGATTTTATCCGTAAAATCCTTTGCACCCGGATTTTGCGCCAATTCTTTTGCGTACAAAGCCGAAAAAGTTTCGTAATCGATTTCGCCGCGATGATACGCTTGGCGCAAGTCCGAAGACGGCGTAATTTCCCTTGCCCATTCGACGAGGCAGGCTTTTTCTTTCGAAATGCCGCGCGGCCACAGTCTGTCCGCCAAAATCCTAAACCCGTCGTCTTTTTCCGGCGCATCGTACACCCGCTTCCACAATAATTTTCCCATAAGTGTTCCTTTGCCGATTAGTTTTATTATACGGGCGTTCCCCGTTATCTGCAAGGGCTTTATCGGCTTCGTGCCATGGATAGCACGATTAAGTTACTTGTTGCGAGTTTCATATACGTGAAACTCGTGGTCAACACTGTACACGGAAGTATAGTGTTGACCCGCTTTACAAGGCTGACGGTACAACAGCACGGAAATTGCCGTGCCGTTGTGTACTGAGCAGACATTTTTGAAAAAATGTCTGCCCCCCTTTTCAATCCCTAACGCAGCAAGAACTATCTAAATACGTTCCTGATTATCTTCAAATTCAGATTGACCGATTAATCGTAAATTTTTGACTGCTTCCGTCCAATCCTTAAAATGCTTCTTGGGAATAATACATTGAAAATAATTCATAATATTATCTTTTGTCGGATTCTGTATTACTAAATGCCAACGCCCGTTAAAAAAGCCGTGTTTTTCTATTACTTGTTTTACATAGTCAGGATTACAAACATTAATCACAAAACCTTCGCTTGTTCAGTTTCAGCAGGACCTATATATGCGGTTACCGAATAAGACTTATCTGCGGTTAATTGAATCTCGCGATTAAACTCCCATTCAACACAAAAAAGTTCCTTAAGTACAACTTTCATATTATCACCTTACTTAATCCGTAATCAATTCGGTTCCTTAAAATTGCCGAGCAAATCATTTTTCTCTTTTCCGCCCATATTTTCATAATCGTACTTTATATGAAAAAGAAAGCAAACTATTTCTGTATATAAAAATCAACGGTTTTCGTTTGTTCGGTTTTCCAAAAAATATCCGCATCCGTTAAACATGCAATAAATATATTTTTCTCCTCAAAATGGTCATCTTTTAAAATTTCATTAAAATCGGTGATAAGAATTTTTATCGACCCGGAATCCAGCCAATCTAAATCTTGAAGACATTCATCAAGGGCATTCCAGTTTTTTCCGAAATAATCAGGAAATTGTAATTTTTCCGCTATTTCAGTGAATAATCCGTTTCCGGTGTGCATTTTATTTCCATCAAGAATATAAAAAGGAAAATCTTTATTTCTCAATAAATTATCAATTTCAATTGTATCTATATATGTAATCATAACTTATTCCGTTTTTTTACTCTGCAATTTACCGCCTGTGTGCCGTTTTATCCGGCCGCAGCGTTAAGCGGCTGGTCTGAAAGAAGGCGGGTTTCGCCGAAACGCAAAACGCGGGTGCAGGTTTTACAGATAAATTCATAGTCGT
>CAUUAT010000085.1:0-8775 GCA_963543195.1 uncultured Treponema sp. | reverse complement strand
AGGAGATGCGGACGCTAAGGCTCTTACCGTTTATGCGGAATCTTACGGCAAATCTCCCGATTTTTACAGTTTTTGGAAAAGTATAGAAATTTACAAAACGTCTTTACCGCAAGCGGAAAAAATTCTTTCTACGGATATGGAGTATTTTAAGTATTTATACCAGCATTAGGTGAACCGTATCTAAAACTTCTGCGGATGGCGCCGATAAACATAGGGGCATCTGTAAAAACTTAGTTAGATTTTTACAGATGCCTGTCGAGTTTTTCATAAATCCTATAGGGCGGTCTTTATATATCAATGTCTTATGAGAAACATCGCAAGTTAAAATTGAGGGAAATTAGTGAGCTTCGCGTACCCGGTGAGCGGAGCTCACCTTCAAAAAGCTGAAGTTTTTAGATGCCCCCACATATCGGGCGTCTTTAAGAGGCTATTTTATCTGAGAGAGGTATTAAAATGAGAAGAAGCGGGTCTATCGGAAGGATAATTGTTCTTTTAATTTTGATTGTATTACTTGTTTTCGGCGGACTTTTATGGTTCGATTATTTGGGCTTGATAAACACCCGCGGAATGTTTTCTCCTCTTTATTCGCTTTTCGGTTTAAAAACCCCGCAAGGTATTACTCCTTTGAGCGGGGATGAACTCGCAAACCTTGATGATGATAGGTACGAAAAACGGCTTATGGCATTGGAAATAAAATCTCAAGAATTGGCAAAATGGGAAGAACAGGTTAAAGCGGAACAAATAGCGAACAAGCAGGTTGCGGAAGAACTCGATGCGAGGCAAAGTGCCGTAGAAGAAAAAGAAAAAAACTTTAATTTAATATTAACCGAAACCAACGACAGAAATGCAAATATTATTCAAATTGCAACATATATGAACAGTATGCCCCCCGATAAAGCGGTTGCCAATCTTTTGGAAATGGATGACCAAGACATAATCGATGTTTTTCGCGCCGTTGAAAAAATAGCTGCCGAAAACAACAGGCTGTCGCAAGTGTCCAACTGGTTTTCCCTTATGCCGCCTGCCCGTGCTGCAGAGATTCAGCGGAAGATGGCAAATAAACCTGCGACACTCCCGTAAAATAAAAAATGTTTTTTCCGACATTGCAATTTGCAGTTTTTTTTCTCATAGTATTTTTCTTATATTGGTATATCTTTAGGCAAGAAAAACAGCGTAAAATACTTTTAGCAGCCGCTTCATATTTTTTTTATGCATGCTGGAATTGGAAATTTTGCATTTTATTGTTTTTAGTTACGGTTGTAAATTATTTTTACGGTTTTCTTCTCGGAAAAGAAAAAAATTACAGTCCCCGTAAATTTATTCTTATAATAATTACAATTCTAAATATTTTATATCTTTGTTTTTTTAAATACTTGTACGGTATCCTTGAATTTTTTGACGCTTATTTCCCCGATATGTATAACGATTCTTTATTCCTTACTCATATAAAATCATGGTCGATCTTATTCCCTATAGGAATTTCGTATTATACTTTTAGGTGTATGAGTTATATTTTCGATATTTATCTTTGTAAAATGCCTCATTCAAAATCTTTTTGGGATGTCCTTTTGTATATTTCTTTTTTCCCTCAAATTTTTTCAGGTCCTATAGTGCAGGCCGAATATTTTTTTAAAACATTGCCCGACTCTCTTAATGCAGATGCGGATACATATGCGGTTCCCATAGAGCTTGATCGAGCGGTATTGCTTTTTATTTCGGGACTTTACAAGAAAATTATAATTGCAAATTTTTTAACAATTCTCGTTACCGATACGGTCTTTGCCAACCCTCAATTTTATAATACGTGGGAATTGGTTTTCGGAATTCTCTGTTGTACGGTTATTATTTACGCAGATTTTTCCGGTTACAGCGATATGGCAATCTCTATAGGTTTGTTTTTCGGATTTAAAACGCCCGCTAATTTTGACCGTCCATACATATCGACATCAATCGGTGAGTTTTGGAGAAAATGGCATATAAGTTTTTCTTCTTGGCTGCGCGACTACCTGTATTTTGCGCTTGGCGGTTCCCGTTTCGGCTTGACTCGTACTGTATTTGCGCTGTTTTTTACGATGTTTATTGCAGGACTTTGGCACGGCGGGAAAGCAACATTTATTATATGGGGCACGATGCAAGGTTGTGCTCTTGCGTTGGAAAGAATTTTTTATGCAAAGAAAAAAAATAAAGAGCATATAAAAATCGAAAACAGAGTCTTAGATAAAAAAAGAGGGCATAAAGCTATTTTTTTTAGTACTGTAAAATTTTTTTTTGTTTTTAGTTTTATAAACATAAGCTGGCTTATTTTTTTCTCAAGCAGTTTTTCCGAATTAAATTTATACGTTACTTCGTTAAAAAATTTTTCAAAACCGTTCCAAATTATAACCCCTTTTGTTTTAACCGTTTTTTTTGCAGGTATACTGTTACAGCTTCCTCCAAAAAAATTACGGCAAAATCTGTTTGATATATATATCCGCATACCGCTGATTTTTAAAGCCGTATTTTCCGCATGTCTTGTTATTTTAATTTTTACGGTTTCCGCTTCAGGGATTCCTCAATTTATTTATTTCGGATTTTAAAATGAGGAAAATACGTTCCAATATGAAAGAAACGGAAAAGCGAAACGCATTTTTAATTTTCTCTTTTTTTAAAAAAATAAAATGGGGATTTTATTCTGCAAATAAAACTTTACTGTTTTTCTTATTTTATATTGTCTGTACTTGTTTGGCTTTGGGAGATTTTTTAAATACTCCCGCAATAAAAATACGCAGTGAAGTTTTTTCCAAAATATATCTTTCTTTTTCAAAACCGGTTTCGGAGTTTTCTAAAAAATACGGTATAGCATCTCTTGTTCCTGCACTGCGAACGTTTTTTTTACGTACCGCACACCTTGAACAGAACAGCGCTTGGGATAATTTTTATTATACGGATTTCGAAGCGCCCATGCAAAAAGAACCGGATGAAACCGACGCTCTTAAAAAAAATGAAGCGGCTATAGCACGTCTTACTGCCGATATTTCGGAACTTGAAACCAAATTGACATCTTTAAAAAATATATTAAACGAGTTACGGAAGACCGGTGTAAAAACGGAGAAAAATGAGAAATTGCAGGAAGAAAATAAAAAAAATGTGCCGCTCACGGAGTCTCTTGAAGCGGTTAATTTGGAAAAAGAAAATAATATAAAAGAAAAATTGCCGGAAAGGGGGGAAGAGAGCGCCTTAAATAAAAAGGATGAAAGTGCGGAAGGAAATGCTCCGCCTGTAGTTCCCGAGGAAGGAAAAAAAACGCACTATGCATACACAAAAGAAAAACCTTTGCGGATTTTAATGATAGGCGATTCGCAAATGCGGAGTATTGCCGGCGGCTTTATGCGGCTTACGGGCGAAAACTCTTCCGTATCGGTAACGGAAATATCCGTTCCGTCTTCAGGGTTTGTGCGCAGCGATTATTATAATTGGCTGAAAAAACTCACAGCCGTTTTTGCTGAAAATAAGAACACACCGTTTGATATTGCCGTAATTTTTTTGGGTATGAACGATTACCAGAATTTTTACGGTACCGACGGAAAAATTTTGATAAGAGAAACGCCTCAATGGGAACAAGCCTATACGGATAAAATAAAAAAACATTTGGATATTCTCTTTGCAAATACAAAAAAAGTTTACTGGCTCGGGATGCCTATTGTCCGTAATAAAGTTTACAACGAAGATTTGTCGTATATCGAAAAAATTCAAATAAAAATTGCATCCCATTATTCCGAAGAAAATTTAATCAGATTTTCTCTCAGTAATACGGCTCCGGGTGCGGGCGTTCCATATACCGATACCGTAAAAACACCTACCGGCACGAAAATTAAGTTAATGCGGGATGACGGAACTCATTATACGATTTCGGGAGGTGAATATATTATGCAATCGTTTTTGAATTTATTATACGCTCATTGGAATTTGGAACCGGCTGAAAAAATTGAATAAAGAGGAATCTCTAAAAATTTTGCCGGATTTTTAGAGATTCCCTAAAAAAGTTGTTTTTTTTACTCGACAAAGTATGAAAAATACGGTAAAATGCGGTATATTTTAAGAATGAAATCATCATAAGGAGTATAACGATGAAAACATTAAACTGTGATATTTGCGGAAAAGAATTGGTAAAACCCGTTAAGGAAAGAACCTATTGGCACATTCGTGAGTACGATGTGTGTGAAGACTGCAAAGATAAGGTAGAAGCAAAACTTCGCCCGATTTTGCGCAATCACTATCCCTTTTCTCAGGATTGGTATGAAAACGAATTTGTTTCGGTTATTGAAAGAGGTGTCTCGGCAGGAAGAGCCTAACCTGCATTTTATGAAGCGCCGGTTAAGCGGTGTCTTTCTTTAACCGGTATTTTTTAAAAGCTGCCCTTTAGGGCGGCTTTTTTGTATACCGCTTCCTGCGCATATTTTATCGAAGGAAGGCTTTCCGCTATTTTTTGATATAAATCAGCTGCCTGTTCTTCATATTTATTTGCAGCGAGGGTGTCCGCTAAGTTTAAAATTGCTTCCCAAAAGCGCTGTTTTTCCGCCCATGCGAGAATTTCTTCTTTACGGTTCAATTTATATAAAAGAGCTGAAAAATTTTCGTAACCGTAATTAAAGTCGGTTTTTGAAACTGCATCGTCCAAATTTGTTATTACTATGCTTGCGGCAAGAGCGGCCGTTGCCAAAGCCCTTTCATTGTTACCTGCCTGTAAATAAATTCCGGTTAAATCGATATACGCCTTTAACGCAATGCTGTTATGATGCCGATAAAGTAAAAAGAATTTTTCCGCCGATTTTTCATTTTTCAGTGTTTTAATCATTGCCTGCAATGTTGCACTTTCCGAATTTGTCGTACCGTAAACGGAGTCTTCAGTTAAGACAAGCAAAAGATATTTTTCCTGTTCATCATAATTGTGTAAAAGCCGTGACGTATCGGCGAGTGTATAAATTATATCAAAACGGGCATCCGGTATTTCCAAAAACAAGCGGTAATCCCATGCTTTTTTTAAATAATACAGAGCTTGCGAATATTCGCCTTCGGCGGAATAAATTTGTCCTGTCAAAAAATCGGTTTCGGGGAAAGCAGAACGTTTTTCAAACCATGCCATTAATTTTGAAATCGATTTATCGAAAAACACCGGCGGGTGATTTAAAAATATAGTATCGAGGATTGCACACGCATCATGATCTTCCCGTTCTTTTAAAACCGAATATACGTCAAAAATATTATCGCCTGCACGTTTTACTTGTTTCGGTTTTAACGCTTTAAATAAATATTCGTAATCGCTTTCAATGTGCCGTTTGTGAATGTCGCGGGCAAGGTTTACATAATTTAACGCTTCGCCGAATTCGCCTTTTTCCATTTGTAATTTCCCGAGTTCCAATAAATGCCATATTTTATCATTTTCTTTTTCAATTCCGTTTGCAAAAGCGGGAATATAAAAAATAAGAAAAACCGAAAAAACGGCATCGCATAATTTTATCTTTTTTAAAATAGACGTGTTTTTTCTCATAACGTTTCAAGCTCCTTTTGAAAAGCCGCATCTACGGCTTTTATTTTTTCTTGCTCGCTTAATCCCGAAAGATTTAAACGCTCTTTTATTTTTCCATGTTTAAACAGTATTACCGAATTTTCTGCGCCCGTGATGCCTAAGTCAGCATGTCTACCTTCGCCGGGTCCGTTTACGACACAGCCCATAACCGCAATCGTCGCATCTTTTTTTTCAGTAAGTAATTTCATTTGCCAACGTTTTACAAAGGCTTGGACGTCAAATCCTTTTCTTCCGCAACGAGGGCAAGAAACCAGACGTATTCCGCCTGTACGTTTGCCGCATTCGGTTAAAATTTCCCTTCCTGCTATAATTTCGTTTTCGCAACTGTCCGAAAGACTCACTCTGATTGTGCTGCCTATTCCTTTTTCCAAAAGCCGAGAAAAAGCGAGTGTGCTTTTTATAATTCCGCTTATCAACGGACCTGCCTCTGTTACACCCAGGTGAAGCGGATTATCGAATTTACGGGCAAACAGTTCGTTCGCATAAACCGTCTCGCCGACCGTAGAAGCTTTTAGAGAGACCGCAGCGGCTTTAAACCGTAGCGAATCGAAAATTTCAAGTTCCCGTGCCGCCGCTTCTACAAGGACTTGCGCCCGTTTTTCACATACCGCGACCTTATTCTTTCCGTCATTTTTATGTACGGTTTCCAGTTTCTTTTTTAAATCTGCCGGAATGGATCCGGAATTGACGCCGATGCGGATTGCCGTTCCGGTATCGGCTGCTTTTTTTATAACCGCTTCGGTTTTTTCTTTCGAGCCGATATTTCCCGGATTTATGCGTATTTTGGCGGTAAAACCGTCCATACATTTTAGCGCTAATGTATAGTCAAAATGAATATCGGCGACAAGCGGAATATCCGTAAGCGCCGTCAGTTTTACAAATTGCTCTGCAGAACTCATATCGGGAACGGCAAAGCGGACAATATCGCAGCCTAACTGTCCAAACGTATTCAGTTGCCGCGCAATTTGAGTTAAATCGGCTCCGTTAAGCGGACTTTTCCACATAGTTTGCAGTAAAACGGGTGCGTTGCCGCCCAACGCAAGGCGTTTAACACGCCCCTTTCCTCCAATGGTAATTTCGCGCGGTTTTTTAAATAAATCCATACAGCTTTTATTATCGGCAAAAATAATGATTGATAAAGCGGCGGAAATTGCAATATTCAGGTACCCATGCATCGAAGCATAGTTTTTTATGCTAAGCTTTCGCTTTTCCTTTCTCCTTGCATAAATGCCGTATTTTATTATAATAGTCGGTATGGAAAAAAAATATGCTATTTTAATTGACGGCGATAATATTACGCCGTCATATCTTGAAGCAGTAATTTCAGAAGTTTCAAAAGAAGGTGAAGTCTTGATAAAAAGACTGTACGGTGACTGGACGACGCCCAATATGAACGGCTGGAAGGTATGGCTTGAAAAAGTTCCCATCCGTCCGGTACAGCAATTTCGTAACGGACCTAACGCAACGGACAACACCATTATCATGGATGCAATTGAATTGGCAAATACCAATCAAGGAATAAATGCGGTTTGTATCGTTTCAACCGATTCCGATTATTACAGTCTTGCATTAAAACTGCGCGAATACGGACTTTACGTTTTGGGTATAGGCAGACGGAATGCGAAACCGTTGTGGGTTAATGCCTGCAATGAATTCAAATATATCGAAAATTTTGATGAAGAATACGAGTCGGGAGCGGCGGCGGAAAAACAATCCGCTTCATTGGAATCGCTTATCTTCCATGCATACAGAAATTCAAAAATGACTGAAGAAGGCTGGGTTAGTCTTTCCGATTTGGGCAAATCCATACGCAACTTTATGCCGGAGTTTGAACCGCGTTCGTATAATCATAATACGCTTCTGGAAATTGTAAATGCGCTTTCCGACGATTTTGAAATCAGTTCAGACGACAGAATTCCTCCGAATTATTGGATAAAAGCAGTCGATAAAAAGAATCCGAGCCTAAAAGTCGAAGGAAAAATAAAACGATTGATGGACCATTACGGAATAATCGAAAACGAGTCGGGAGATTTTTTCTTTTCATTTACCAACATTGAAAAAAGATATAAAGACAGTTTATTGACCATCGGTTCTCACGTCCGGTTTAGGATTTTTAAAATGCCGAATCCGAACGGTGAGCTTTCTTCGGATAGAAACGGAAAAGCTGCCGAAATAGAAATTGTCGGGAACTGAATTTATGAATACTGCCGATAAAACGAAAACGGAAATTATTAATTTTCCCGCTTTAAAACCATGGCTCCGCTGGACGGCATTTGCTTTTTCGGTTTTACTTTTCGGCGTAAATCTTTCGTCTATCAAGACGGGCGAATATTCCGTTGTTGCGATGGTAATAGCCTGCATATTTTTGTTCGCTTCGCTATATGAAAATTCGTGGCAATTTAATTTAAAAGAAAAAACGGCAACGCTGAAACGCGGTTTTATTTTTTTATCGAAGAAGAGGGTTATACATTTTTCTTCGATATTCGGCATTACCGTCGATACTTTTAAACAGCCTGCGCGTTTCGGAACGTTTACGCAAATTTATATGAAACTTGTAGACGGCGAACTGCTTGTTATCGATCGGGACAAAACGAAAGCTTTGCAAAGGGAGATAGACCTTATTGCGGAAGTACAGGAAATAGTTCAAAAAGAGAAAGAAAAAGCAGGCAAAGATTTTTTTGATGCGGTCGCGGCGGATATTTTAAATACGGATAGCTGAAAATAAACCCGAAATATAGAGAACACTTATGGTAGATTTATATAAGGAAATAAGAACACGTTACGGCGCCGTAAAAAGAACACGCGGATTTTATGTATATACGGAAAAAAATGTCAGACTTTTGGATATGTGTTTGGACGGTGGAGCCGCAGTAACGGGGAGAAAAAATAATAATGTTTCTCTTACGATAAAACACTTTACGGATAAGGGGCTTTATTCTTTTTTGCCGACTTCCGCCGATTATACTTTGCAAAAAGCGCTGCATATTTTATTTCCGGAGCATCCCGAAGTGCGGTTTTATTCCGACTATACTGAAGCATTACAATATATTGAAGTGCAAACGAAAGAGAAAACGTATTTAAAAAATATATGGCGCCCGCTTTTGCCCGCTTCGGAAAATATAAAAAACCGCACCTGCTTTTTTGTTCAGCCGCCGTACTGCACGGAACTGAAAATTGCGGTTTATAAAAAAATGGCGGGCGTGAAAATT